>NZ_JANYGG010000051.1 GCF_025362505.1 Sphingomonas sp.
GGGGGCAATTTGTCATAGATGGTCGGGCGGCCCTTGGGGTCAAACTCGGCGGTCAGGCACGAGGGCGGCTTGTAGAAGCGGAACAGGCGCGCCGCCTCGGGCTTGGCGACCTGCTTGCCGTCGACGGTCACCCCGGCGAGATTTTCGAGCACCGTCGCGGGGGTCTTGAGCACCTCGCCGTTGATCGCGACTCGGCCGTCGGCGATCATCCGCTCGATCTCCCGCCGTGACGCGATGCCGACGCGGGCGAGCAGTTTCGCGATCCGCTGTGGCCCGTCATCGCGCGCCGGGCCGGGTTTGGGCCCGCGCGTGACCGGCCCTCGTGGCGAATTATTTGTGCCCGGCCGCGAAGTTCGCGGACCGCGTGGCACCGGAGGGCGCGTCGTACGTTGCGGGCCTGTCATCTTCACTCCTGGGCGGGGAACCAACACCGATGCTGTTCGGCAAGCGCAAACAGGTCGTCAAGCGGATCCTCATCGTCGAGGACGAACCGCTGACCGCGTTCAACAACGAAACCCTGATCGAAAGCGCCGGCTATGAAGTGGTCGCGACCCACGACAATGTCGCCGACGCGCTGGCGAGCCTGGACGAAAGCCCGATCGACTTGATTCTGTCCGACGTCAAGCTTGCCGGTAAGCGCACCGGCATCGACTTGGCGCGCGAGGCGGGCAAGCGCGGCGTGCCAGTGCTGTTCGTGACGGGGAAATGCCCGCCGGATGCGGCAAGCTTGTCGATCGGCTGCCTGGTGAAGCCGTACAGTGGCGGTGTTCTCAAGGACGCGATCAAGGCGGTCGAGTTGCACCTGGAGGGGAAGGCGGGGAAACTGCCCAAGGGGCTGGAGTTGTTTCCGATCACGGCGCGCTGATCGTCGCCTCGCTAAATTGCTGCTGCGATCTTGCGATGGAACCGCGCCACGCCCTCTTCGAGCGTTCCCAGCACCACCTCTTCGATCAATCCCGAGGCCAGCCCGCGCTGGCCGAGCGCCGCGGCGCCGAAATCCTCAGCCCCGAACGTGCCGCCATCGAGCAGGTCCCAGCTTTTCGCCCAGTGCGCCTCGGCCTCGTTGGTTTGCGGCTCTTCGGGAATTAGCATCAGATCCTCGACCAGCGTCCGTCCGACCGCCTGCGGCATCGCGACCAGCAGGTTGATATAGTCCGGGCTGACGATCACCACCGAGTTGGGGAACAACTGATAGGTGTAGGTCACCGCTCGGCGCAGCGCGGGCCAGTCGTCGCGGTCGATCTCGTTCAGATAGTCGGCGCGCCCGACCGCCGCGCGCTGGTGGATGCCGATTTCGTCGGCCACCGTGATCCCGTCGGCAAAGAACGGCGCGATCGTCGCCGCGTGGAGCCGCTGGACATGATAGCTTTCGAGGAAGGCGTCGATGACCAGCTTCCAGTTGGCAGCGACTTCGTGCGTCTTGCGCCTGTAAAGGTACAGATCGGCCAGCCCGAACGCGTCGAGGTCGGGAGCAAGCGCCTCGGCGTCGCGGAAATCGGCCGCGGGATCGCGCGCGAACCAGATCAGGCCGCCGGCCTCGGCTGCTGCGAACTCGAGCAGGCCGTGCGCCGTCTTGTCGAGTCCCGGGAAACAATCGGCGCGGGGCAAGGACGCGAGCCGCCCGTCGGCTCGATAGGCCCAGGCGTGGTAGGGGCACACGATTCGCGTCGCCGGGACCGGCCCCGACGTGTCGAGCAACCGCGTCCCCCTGTGGCGGCAGACGTTGGCCATGACATGCACCTGCCCGTCGCCGTCGCGGCTGATGATCAGTGGCACGCCATAATCGTCGTGGATGACCGCCTGATTGGGGTGGGGTAGCAGCGCCGAGGGGCCGAGCAGAAGCGGCAAGCGGTTGAAAAGCGACACTTGTTCGCGCGCATAGTAGTGAGGGTCGGTATAGTTGTGCGCCGGCAAACGGGTCATCGCCGACCCCATGGCCGCCTCGCCCCGGGCCAGCGCATCGGCTAGCGCGCGCTGCCCGGCACTGGGTTTTGAAGAAAGCGGTATGGCATCCATTGCGGCAAGCTGCTCCCATCTCGGGGCTGATGCAAGTTAAGATCCCCGAACTGGACTAGCCAGCACCCCCTCATCTGCGCAATGTTGGTGAACTTAGACGAAAAGCGGAGAGAAAATTGGCGTCCCAACCCCGGCCCAAGGGCTTCAAACTCCTCCGCGTCGCGCTCGCCAACCGCAAGTCGGGTAGCATGCTGGGCTTCGGCTTCTCGTCGGGCCTGCCCTATGCGCTCCTGATCGGCACCCTCAACGCCTGGCTCGGCGAGGAGAAGATCAACCTCGCGACGATTGGCGTCCTGTCGTGGATCGGGCTGACTTACTCGTTCAAATTCCTCTGGTCGCCGCTGGTCGACCGCCTCGAAATCCCGCTTTTGAACCGTTTCGGTCGCCGCAAGAGCTGGATCATGCTGTGCCAGGCGGTGATGGTCGCCGCCTTTGTCGCGCTCGCATTGACCGACCCTGCAAAGAACATCGGCTGGTTCGCAATTTTCGCGGTTATCGCCAGCTTCGCCTCCGCCACTCAGGACGTTGCGGTCGATGCTTGGCGGATCGATGTCGCCGACGAGGAGGCGCCAGTCGAGCTGCTCTCGGCGATTTACCAGTTCGGCTATCGCATCGCCTCGATCGTCGGCGGCGCGCTCGCGTTGGTACTGGCCGCGCGGATGAGCTGGAGCCTGGTCTATATGCTGATGGCGGTGCTGATCGGACTGATGATCGGTGTCGCGCTCGCCGCTCCCGACACCAGCCGCCCACCCAAGGGAGCGATGAACGAGGCGCTCTCCCAAACCGGCGAGATCGAGCCGCGAACCCGCCTCATCGCGCTTGCCATTGTCACCGTCTGCTGGGCGTGGGCAATCATCACCATCGCCCGCTTCATGAGCTCGATGCTCGTCCTCGCGCCGGGTACAAAGCCACCCTCGGTCGCCGACTTCACCAAGCATGTCGGCCCGTGGATCATCGTCGCGACGGTGTTCGTGCCGTTGGTGATTGCGGCAAGCGTAAACTGGCTCAAGGCCCACCATCGCAGCGTCCTTACCGCGCCCGACACCAACCCCGGCCCCGGCCGCACCGCCGCCAATCACATGTACGGCGCGCTCGTCTCGCCGCTAGCCGAACTGTCGCAGCGGCTCGGCTGGGGCGTGCTGATCGTGATGGGATTCATTCTCACCTATGCGCTGTGCTATAATATCTGGTCGAGCTTCGCCTTCCCTTTTTACCTCGATTTCCTCCACTACACGAAGGACGAGGTGGCGTTCGCGTCGAAGGTGTTCGGCATCTTCATGACGATGATCGGGATCAGTCTCGGCGGCTATCTGTTCGCCCGCATCGGTCGTTTCCCGACGGTATTGATCGGCGCGATTCTGCCGCCAGTGGGCAACCTCGTCTATGCCGACCTGGCAGAAGGCGGGGCGCATCTCGATGCGGTCGGGCATGCGCTGGGACTTCACGCGCTGGCGACTTCGCTCGGATCCGACGACCGCATGGTGCGGCTGTTGATGGCGATCAGCTACGAGAATATCGCGACCGGAATCGCGCTGACGGCGTTCGTCGCCTACCTTTCGTCGATCGTCTCGAAGCGCTTCACCGCAGTCCAATACGCGCTGCTTTCGTCGCTCACCTTCCTCGTCGGCTCACTCGGGCGTGGGGTGGCGGGCGAGGCGTTCGACACGCTCGGCTATGCGACGGTGTTCCGCTACACCGCCGCCTTCGGATTGCTGTCGGTGCTGTTCGTAACGCTCGAGTGGATTCGCGTCTCGGCGGTGGAACGCCGCGCTAGTCGGGCAGCTCAAGATTTGCCGACAGCGCTTCCCCCGCAAGGTACAGCGACCCCGCAATAAGGATCGGCGAGGACAGCGGAGCGAGAGCCTCAGCCAGCGTCGCGGCGGCTCGCCCGCCGAACTTCGCGGCAAGCTCGGCCGGGTCGTGGCTTGCATGGCCGGGGACCGCTGCAAAGGTTAGGCTGAGCGCGTGCGGGCGAAGCAGAGCGACGATCTCGCCCGCATCCTTGTTGGCGAGCATGCCCAGCACAAGGTGACGCGGATCGGCCGCGAGGTGCGCCGCCAGCGCCCGTGCGGCGTCGCCGTTGTGCGCGCCGTCGACCATTACGTCGCGCCCGGCGGCGAGCGGCCCGGAGGCGAGCCGCTGCAGCCGCGCCGGCCATTTCGCGTTCGCTAGTCCGTCGCGGAACTGGTCGATCGTAACCGGCAATCCCGCCGCGACGAGCATCTGCCACGCAAGGTTGGCGTTGCGACGTTGGTGCGCCCCGGGGAGGGCTGGGCGCAGACTGGCATCGGGCGCCCAGTCGCGGCCCTCCAGCAGCGCCCGCGCGCCGCGTTCGGCGGCCATGGCTTGGGTGGCGGCAAGTGCTTCGGGCGGCTGGGCCAAGACAATCAGCGGGATGCCGGATTTGGCGATCCCCGCCTTCTCGCGCGCAATTTCAGCAATCGTGTGCCCCAAATAATGCTGGTGATCGATCCCGATGCTGGCGATCCCGCACGCCGCCGGGCGCTCGACGACATTCGTCGCGTCGAGCCGACCGCCGAGCCCGACCTCGAGGATGCAGACATCGGCCGGGGTGCGTGAATAAATGAGCAGCGCGACGGCGGTCGTGACCTCGAAGAAGCTGCCGCCGATGCCTTCGTTCACATCGAGCACCTCGGCCAGCAATGCCGCCAGCGCCTCGTCCTCGACCAGCCGCCCCGCGATCCGGATCCGTTCGTTGAAGCGCACTAGGTGCGGGCTGGTGAACACGTGCGCGGTCAGCCCCGCTGCCTCGAACCCGGCACGCAAAAACGCGCAGGTCGAGCCCTTGCCGTTGGTGCCCGCGACGTGAAGCACCGGCGGCAACCGGTCCTGCGGACGGCCAAGCCGATGGAGCAGCCCCAGCACGCGGTCGAGACCGAGGATATCGTCGGCGTAGATCGAAGTCCCCAGCCGGTCGAGCTGGGCCTGCACCGCTGGCGAACCCGAACGGGCGAAATCGGCCATCAGGCCGCCGCCTTCTCCGGCGCGAGATAGGCGATCAGCGTGGCGAGCCGTGCGGTCAGCTCGGCGCGGTGCACCACCATGTCGATCATCCCGTGCGCGAGGAGATATTCGGCGCGCTGGAAGCCCTCGGGCAGTTTCTCGCGGATGGTCTGTTCGATCACCCGCTGCCCGGCGAACCCGATCAGCGCTCCCGGTTCGGCCAATTGCACGTCGCCGAGCATCGCGTAGGAGGCGGTGACGCCGCCCGTCGTGGGATCGGTCAGCACGACGATGTAGGGCAGCCCCGCCTCGCGCAGCTGGGCCAGCGCAACGGTCGTGCGCGGCATCTGCATCAGGCTGAGAATACCTTCCTGCATCCGCGCGCCGCCCGCCGCGGTGAACAGCACATAGGGCAACTTCGCCTCGATCGCGGCCTTGATCCCGGCGACGATCGCCGCTCCGACCGCGATCCCCATCGATCCGCCCATGAAGGCGAAATCCTGCACCCCGACAATCACGCCGCGCCCGCCGATCGTGCCGCGCGCCGTAATCAGCGCGTCGCGTTCCTCGGTCGCCGCGCGGGCGGCCTTGAGCCGGTCGACATAGCGCTTGCTGTCCTTGAAGCGCAGCGGGTCCTCGCGCACTTCGGGGGTTGGCAGGAAGCGGTAGTGTTCGCTGTCGAACAGCATCTCGAACCGCGCCTTGGGCCCGATCCGGTCATGATGGTCGCAGCGCGGGCAGACGAAGAGATTGTCCTCCCACTCCTTGGTGAACACCATCGACCCGCACTTGCCGCACTTGTGCCACAGCGTGTCGCCGATCTGGCGCTTCGGCAGAAAAGGAATGCCGTTGCGCACCCGGGTGAGCCAGCTCATCGAGAAATTCCTTGCATCGCGCGGCGATACTGCGCGCGAGGGGGGATTGTCCATGTCGGGGAAGGGAGGCCTAAAGCGTCGCCTCGATTGCCCTCAGTGCCGCCACCGGGTCCTCTGCCGCCGTCACCGGTCGCCCGACGACCAGGATCGACGCCCCTGCGTCGAGCGCCGCGCGCGGGGTCATGATCCGCTTTTGGTCGACGGCGGCGGTCTCGGCGGGGCGGATGCCCGGGACAATGAAGAAGCCGGTCGGCCACGCCTTGCGCACGGCGGCGACTTCCTGGCCCGAACAGACGATGCCGTCGAGCCCGGCGTCCTTCGCCAGCGCGGCGAGGCGCTCGACCTGCGCTTGCGGCTGTCCGCCGACTCCGATCGAGCCGAGATCATCACCGTCGAGGCTCGTCAGCACGGTTACCGCGACGACCTTGGTCCCTGCTGGCGCGGCGGCCTTGGCGTCCTCCATCATCGCCCGCCCCCCGGCCGCGTGGACGGTGAGGATCGCGGGCTCGAACGGGCGCAGCGCCATGATTGCCTTGGCGACAGTGTTGGGGATGTCGTGGAACTTCAGGTCGAGGAACACCGGCAGCCCGAGGTGGGCGAGGTCCATCACCCCGGCGCGGCCGTTGCGGCAGAAGAATTCGAGCCCGAGCTTGATCCCCCCGGCATGGGCGCGGACCTTTTGCGCCAGGGAACGCGCCGTTTCGAGGTCGGGCGTGTCGATCGCGATATAGATGCTGCGGCTCACGACCGCGGATCGTCGGCGAATGGCGGCGGCGGAGGCGACGACTGCAGCGGGGGGCGGGCCAGTTGCTGCGACCGCTTCATCCGCCACCAGCGGATCCGCCAGCCGATCGCGGTCGGCAACAGGCCGACCAGGAACGCGATCAGCAACAGCAGCGGCAGTTTGATATCGGCCTGCACATTGCCCCACAGATCGACCGTCACGTCGCTCCAGTTGCGCCCGAGGAACAACGCCGCGAGGAGCGCCACGAACAGCCAGAAGAGAAGGCGCAAGAACCGCATCTGTGTGGAGCTTTAAGCGAGGAGCATCGCCAACGCCAGTGACGGACTCGCGTCGTCGCTCCGACCGCTCACTTGGGCGCAGCCTGACGCTCCACCCGTTGAGCGTATCGTCGTGCATCGCCAAGGCGGAAAGCCGGGGAGAAGAGATTGGAACGACAGCATATCATCGGGTTCGGCGTCTTCGCCGCGCTCGTCGGCGCGGTGGCCCTCGCCGCGCCTCACCACCGGGTCGACGCGAACCGCGCGGGCCAGCAAAAACTCGCGGCGGCGCATCTGAAGTTGGCCAGACTGTCGATGTCTGCGCGGCACGACATCGACTATGCCCAGCTCGACGCACGCCTGAAGCACATGGTCGCCAGGCCGACGATGGTCGGGCTGTCGGTCGGCGTGATCGAGAATGGCCGGATCACCTTCCTCGCCGGCTATGGCGAGACCACGGAGGGCTCGGGCGACGCGGTCACCCCGGAAACCGTATTTCGCTGGGCGAGTTGCTCGAAGGGGCTCGCCGCGACGATGGTCGCCAAGCTGGCCGAGCAGGGCAAGATCAATCTCAACGCGCCGGTGGCAAACTATTCGACCAGCCTGCGCCTGCCTAACGGCGGCGAATATCGCGCGACGGTGACCGACCTCCTCAGCCATCGTCTCGGCCTTTACCGCAATGCCTATGATAACAAGCTCGAGGAAGGTGAGAGCCCGTTCGTCCTGCGCTCGACCCTGGGTCAATTGAATGCGGTGTGCGCGCCCGGCACCTGCTGGGACTATCAGAACGTCGCCTATGACGCGTCGAGCGAGATGGTCGCGCGGGTGATGGGCATGCCCTATCCGCAGGCGGTCAAGCGCACCTTGTTCGACCCGATCGGCATGACCTCGGCCAGCGCAACCCGCGATGGGCTGATGGGCGCGAGGAACTGGGCTCGTCCGCATAGCGTCGGGCGGCGCGTGCTGCCGGTGACGGATGCCTATTACAAGGTCCCGGCGGCGGGCGGCATCAACAGCAATATCAAGGATTTCGCGCTGTGGATGATTGCGCAGTCCGGCGGCATGCCCGACGTGCTGTCACCCAAATTGCTCGCGACGATCCACGCGCCTTTGGTGAAGACGCCGGGCGAGGCGGGGCGGATGCGCAAGTTCGCCGAGCGCGTCCACAGCCCGTTTTACGGCATGGGCTGGCGCAGCTATGATTATGCCGGGCACCACATCGTCGGCCATCGTGGAGGGGTCAACGGCTACCGCTCGCTGATCCTGTTCGATCCCGCGCTCAAAAGCGGCGTGGTCGCGCTATGGAACAGCAACACCAGCCAGCCCGGCGGCCTCGAGTTCGAGGTGATGGACATGATCTACCACTTGCCGTTCCGTGACTGGATGGAGCTGAGTAAATCGGGCGTTCGAGCCCCGGCAGCCGATGACGGCGACGACCAGGTGACCCCGACCGTCGCCGCTCGCGGGAGCTCCGCTTCCGCCGGTTAAGCCTGCTGAGTCATCGGAATGGCGCTGCGCTGGTCGGCGCCTTGCTCCGCACGATCACCCTTAAGGAACGTCAGCAGATCGTCGATCAGCCGTTCCTTGTCGATCGCGAACAGGCCGTGCGCCGATCCGTCATATTCGATGATCTGCGCGCCCGGCACCTGCTTGGCTACGACACGGCCAGTAGCGCCAATCGGCACGGTCTTGTCGGCCGTCCCGTGAATGACCAGCGTGGGCACGGTGAAGCTCTTCAAGTCGGGCCGGAAATCGGTCGTCGCAAAGGCCTTTGCCGCCGCCAGCGTTGGCCTCAACCCGGCCATCATCGTCTGGCGCCACGAATTCATCAGCACTTCCTCGCTGACCGGCGACGACAGCGCGCCGACCCCGTAAAAGTCCTTGAAGAAGCCCTTGAAGAAATGCTCGCGGTCCTTCTTCATCCCTGCGGTCATCTCGTCGAACGTCGCCTGCGGAACGCCGTCGGGGTTATCATCGGTCTGCGCCATATAAGGCACCACCGATGAAATCAGTACCGCCTTGGTCACTCGCTGGGTGCCGTGACGCGACAGGAAGCGCGCGACTTCGCCGCCGCCCATCGAAAAGCCAACCAGCGCGACGGGCTCGGTTATCCCGGCCTCGGTGAGAATCGCGGCGACATCGTCACTGAAGGTGTCGTAGTCATAGCCATCCCACGGCTGGTCCGACCGTCCGAATCCACGGCGGTCGGGGATGATCGCGCGAAACCCATTTTCGGCGAGGCGCAGCGCGGCGTCGTCGAACGTATCGCCGGTCAGCGGCCAGCCATGCAGCAGGACGACGGGCTTACCCTTGCCCCAATCCTTGTAATAGAGCCGGGTGCCGTCCTTGGCATGCGCATAGGGCATGATAGTCTCCTTGTTACAATCGGTGCGAACTAAACGCACGTGCGCCGGCCGTGTTGCTCCGCTCGTCGCGGCGACATGCGCGACGAGCGGAGCAACGAAATGGAATGCCGTCCAAGGCTGGCGGGTTTTGCCGGCCAGGTGCTGCAGGAGCAGATCGAGCACCATGTCGGGGAAGAGGAAAAGCGCCTAGATTTAAGCTGGGTCGATATTGGCGAGGTCGGGCGCTTCCCCTTACTTACCTCGCCGAGTTCACATCCCTGCTATCCTTGCGCCTGCAACTCGACGGATTTCCAGTCCTATCGAGAGGCCATCCGGCCGGTCGCGTTGTCGCGGTGGTAGACGTCGTTGGATAAGGTGACTTGGCCGTTGGCGGCGTGGGCGGTGAGGTAGGTGAGGTAAACCGGAACGCCCTGCGGCAGGCGCACATGTAGCTCGGGATCGGCCGACGGTGCCTTAAGCTCGGCGCCAGCCATCCACTTGCCGAGCCGCGTCGCATCCTCGAGCCGGACGCAGCCGTTCGACAGCGTCCGCTGTTCCTTGGCGAACAGCGCGCGATTGTTGGTATCGTGAAGGTAGACGCCCTGGGGATTGCCGAAGCCGAACTTGACCCCCCCCATCGAATTAGCGGTGCCGGGAAGTTCGCGGAGCTTTACCTCGGTGGTGCCGGCGAGAACGCCCTTCCAGTTGACCGATCTTGCCGGAAGGATCTGCGGGTCGTCCCAGTCGGCGATCACCTGATAGCCGTTCTTGGTCAGCCAGCTCGTGCCTTGCTTGATTACGTGAGGCGCGATCAGCTTGCGGCCGAGGTCGCTCGGGATGTTCCAATAGGGGTTGAAGGTCGCATACCAGATGGTGCTCGCGACCATCGGGGTCTGCGCGTCGGGGCGGCCGACGACGATCTTCATGCGGTCGACAACGCGGCCGTTCTCGACCATCGACAGCTGCTGCGTAGCGGCGTCGACCAGCACGAAACGGCCACTCGCGGGCAAAGCGCGGAGGCGATCGAGATTGGCCATGATTCGCGGATCGGGGAGCGATGTGCCCGACGCTTGCGCCTGCGCCCAGGCGGCATCGCGCAGTTCGGCGTAAAGCGGACTGACGGCTGCGATCGCGGCAAGGTGATCGACGAGCGAGGGCGCGCGCGCAGCCTGCTCGAGCACATAGCCCGCCGCGGGATTACGCGGCGCGAGCCGCGGATCGAAATAGGTCATTCCCGGTGCCGGCGCGTGCAGCGCCGCGACATAGCGCAGCCATGCGACCGACATCAGCCGCTCGGCCTTGGCGGTCGCCGCCGGGCTTGTGACAGAAGCCAGAGCGACACTGATCTCGTCGGCCAACTGCGGCCCCGAAGAGAGGCCGTCGAGCGGCGCTCGACGGAGAATATGGAGTAGCGACAGCGCTGCCGGTCCTGCGGCTCCGCCCTTTAGCCACAAGGGCGCGGCGCGATGCTGCGCATAGAACGTATCGACCGCCGACGAGATTGCCGGATCAGTCGGCACCAACACCGCAGTCGGCGCCACGGGCACCACAACCGAACTGGTTGCAGCGAATGCCGGGAGTGGTGAGAGAGCGATACAAGCCCCCATCAATCTGGCGAACTGAGTCGGCTTCAATGCCGGTTCCTTTCAAGCAAAATCATAAGCTTGCGGCTCAACAGTCGGAAAGCCACTTGGTTCAACTTTATCAACACGCCGCAACACGGGACCTGAATGAGCCGATAGCCTTTGACGCATCTGCGAATCGCAAAATAGGAATTAATTTCAAAGCCGTAAAGGCTGATGCCTTATGGATCGGCTCAGCCAAGGCTGACGAAGCTGTCAAGCACTCGCTTCCTGCCCGCATGCTCGAAGTCGATTTCGAGCTTGTTGCCCTCGATCGCGGCGATGAGGCCGTAGCCGAATTTGGCATGAAACACGCGTTGGCCGAGGGACAAGTCGGAGCGGCCCTTGTTTCCCAGGCTTACCGCAGGGCCGCGTGCTTCCTTGGGAGCGGTCGATCGGTCCCGAGTTGACCGGTGGTCGGGCATCGCGATGGCGCGGATGACGCCGGGGCCTCGGCGCTCCATTCGCGAAACGTGAGCGAAGGGGTCGCTGTGTTCGCTCCACTGGGCGCGCCACAGCGACTCGCCGCCGGTCATGGTGGTTTCCTGCTCGATATGATCCTGCGGCAGTTCGGCGATGAAGCGGCTCGGGATCGAGCTGGTCCACTGGCCGTAAATGCGGCGGTTGGCGGCGTGGAGGATCGTCGCCCGGGTGCGCGCGCGGGTGATCGCGACGTAAGCGAGGCGGCGTTCCTCCTCTAGGGCAGCGAGACCGTCTTCATCGAGCGCGCGCTGCGAAGGGAAGACGCCTTCCTCCCAGCCAGCGAGAAATACGATCGGGAATTCGAGGCCTTTCGCGGCATGGATGGTCATGATCGTGACCTTGGGCTCGCCGCGCTTGGCGTCATTGTCCATCACGAGGCTGACATGTTCGAGGAACGCGCCGAGGGTTTCATATTCCTCCATCGCCCGCGTCAATTCGGCGAGGTTCTCCAGCCGCCCGGCGGACTCGGCGCTGCGCTCGGCCTGTAGCGCTGCAGTGTAGCCGCTTTCGTCGAGGATCTGGCGGGCAAGTTCGGGATGGGAGAGCGAGGCTGACATGGTGCGCCAGCGGCCGATGTCGCCGACGAAGCGGGCGAGGCTGCGGCGCGCCTGCGGGGTGAGTTCGTCGCTGTCGAGCATCTGCGCGGCGGCGAGCAGCAGGGGCTGCGAAGTGGCCCGGGCGAAGCGGTGGATCCGCTCGATCGCCTTGTCGCCAAGGCCGCGCTTGGGGACGTTGACGATGCGCTCGAAGGCGAGATCGTCGGCCGGCTGCGCGACAAGGCGGAAATAGGCCAGTGCGTCACGGATTTCGGCACGCTCGTAGAAACGGAAACCGCCGACAATCTGGTAGGCGAGGCCGATGGCGATGAACCGCTCCTCGAACTCGCGCGTCTGGAATTGCGCGCGGACGAGGATCGCGGTGTCGTCGAGGCTGCCGCCGCCCCGCGCGTGGCCCTCGATCTCCTCGCCGACGCGGCGCGCTTCCTCGGGGCCGTCCCACACGCCGATCACGCGGACCTTGTCGCCGCCATTGCTTGCCGTCCACAGCGTCTTGCCGAGGCGCCCTGAATTGTGCGCGATGAGCCCGGTAGCGGCGGCGAGGATGTGCGGGGTCGAGCGATAATTCTGCTCGAGGCGGATCACCGCGGCCCCGGGAAACTCCTTTTCGAAACGGAGGATGTTGGCGACCTCGGCGCCGCGCCACGAGTAAATCGACTGGTCGTCGTCGCCGACGCAGCACAGGTTGCGGCGTGGCTCGGCGAGCAACTTCAACCAGTCGTACTGCGACGCGTTGGTGTCCTGATATTCGTCGACGAGGATGTATTTGAAACGGTCGCGGTAGGTTTCGAGCACGTCGGGGTGCTGGCGGAATATCGTCAGCATGTGGAGCAGCAGGTCGCCGAAGTCGCACGCGTTCAGCGTCCGCAATCGCTCCTGGTAGGCAGCGTATAGCTCGCCACCCTTGCCGTTGGCGAACGCCTCGGCCTCCGCCGCATCGATGTGCGCCGGGGTCCAGGCGCGGTTCTTCCACCGGTCAATGACGCCGGCGAGCTGGCGTGCCGGCCAGCGCTTCTCGTCGAGGTTGTTGGCGACGATCAGTTGCTTGAGCAGCCGCAGCTGGTCGTCGGTGTCGAGAATGGTGAAGTTCGATTGCAGCCCGACCAGTTCGGCGTGGACGCGCAGCATTCGCGCGGCGACCGAGTGGAAGGTGCCGAGCCACGGCATCCCCTCGATCGCCCCACCCGAGATGCGCGACACCCGCTCCTTCATTTCGCGCGCGGCCTTGTTGGTGAAGGTAACGGAGAGGATCTGGCTCGGCCAGGCGCGACGCGTGGCGATGAGGTGGGCGAGGCGCGCGGTGAGCGCGGCGGTCTTGCCGGTACCGGCGCCGGCGAGGACAAGGACCGGCCCGTCGGTGGTCAGCACGGCCTGACGCTGGGGAGCGTTGAGGCCGGCAAGGTAAGGGGTATCGGAGGTCAGCGGAGCAGGCTCGGTCACGAGTGAACAGTTAGGGAACAGGAAGCGGCGGGGCAATGGCTTGTGCCGAAGTCAAGCGGGGGAACGCGGATTGACACCAATCCCCGAGCGTCGAAGAGTGATGACGGGCGTGAAACGAACGTCTGAGTCGCTGCATTTTCGCCGAAAAACAGCTATAAGGGGACATCTCATGAAGACATTGTCTTTTGTTCGCCGTTCATCCGTGATCGCGGCGGCAATATTTGCGGTCGCCGCCACGCCTGTCTTTGCTCAGACCGATGCGCGCGTTGCGGCCGAGATCATTAAACTAGCGCAGGCGCAGATCGATGCCACGGTTGCGCAACGGCCGGTAACCGAGCGGATGAGCGCAATCTCGGAGGACTATACGCTATTCCAGGCCTTCTCAAACACCCGGATCGACGGCAAGGATGCAGTGGTCGCGCTCAATTCCGCCACCGACTTAGGCGGGGGAAAGACGCTGGTCACCCGAATGCTGAACAGCCGCGTGCAAGTCTACGGCGATATGGCGATTCTTACCTACAATACGTACAGCATAAACCAAGACCGTGAAGGTGCCACGAGCGCCGAGCAGGCGCGGGTCACGCGGGTCTATGCGCAACGCGGCGGACGCTGGCAGAATGTCCACACGCACATTTCTCGGCCCGCGATGCCGAACTGACCAAATGAAACGGCAACTGCGCCCAAAATCTGATTCTATCCGCGATATCCCCGTTATCCACAGGCTTGGCGGTGAAGATTCTTCTTTGAGCGACTCGGCGACGGGCGCATATTCATCAGGTGATCGGGGCAGCGGCCTTGGCCACTTCGGCAACGGAGCGACCAGGAACAAAGCACCGATCTCCGCCGGCAGGCGATGGTGATGCGGACGAGATGTGGAAATCCTTCGGGACCGAAGCAGTTCGGAAGTTCATCGGACCAGCTGGCAAGAGGCGCCGGAAGAGTTGATCTTTCTGTCGCAGCTGCCGAGCCTTCGGGGGAGGAAAGCGCGAAAAGAGGGTCGATCCAAGAAGGGCCGTGAAAGGTCGAGTTTCTGTCTTCGGACTGAATCATGACTGGAAGCGACGCCTGAGCTGGTGAGCTAGGATCGAAGGACGGGGGAGCGCAAGCCGACCAGGTCACGAAAACCGGCAGATCCTTCGCTCGGCGCAGTGGGGGCTGGCAGCAATGCCGGCCCCCATTTCTCGTTTGGGAGATCGGGGATCGTTTAATCCGTCCCCGGTCCGTTGCGCCTTTTCGACCGCAGTTCCGGGATCACAGTTAGTAGCTCTGGCGGTAGCGGTTCGAGCGGCTGACGCTGACGCTGGTGACGTAGCCGCGATAGTCGACGCGACAGTCAAAGCGGATGTCGCCTTGCGCGGTGGCATAGCCATAGGCGTTCGACTGGCCCGGATAGCCCTGATTGGCGTAGCGGTCACGGTTGGTATAGGGGTCGGTGCGCTCGCCGTGGACGCCATCCTGCCCAAAGCCGTTGTTGCCGTAGCCGTTGTTGGCATAGCCGCCCATGCCGCTGTTGATCAGGCCGGAAATCTTGAGACCGCTCGATCGGCGTTCGACCCGGGTGATCGAGACGAGCCGGGCGCGGCCGCCGGTGTAAGTCGTTCCATTGGAATAGCGCGGGTCATAGCCCTGCTGGCCGTCCTGGCCGCCGTATTGTCCGCCATACTGCTGTTGGCCATAACCCTGCTGGTCATAACCCTGCTGGTCATAGCCCTGATTATAGCTATAGCTGCCCTGCCCGCCCTGGTTGACCCGGGCTTCGGCGGCGCGGGCGCACTGATCGATCGACGTGCGATAAGTCGACTGGCCGAAGGCGCCGTAGGCCGAATAATCCTGCGCCGAGGCCGGGCCTGCGGCGGCGAGGAGGGCAGCGCCGGCGGCTGCCGACGCGATGCGATACATGGCCTTCATGGCCGTACTCCTTGATTGGACGGCCAAGAGATTCTGGCGGTTCATGGGAGTAACGCGCTGCGCGGCAATACGGGACCGAGGCGCCGCGCCTTTCCCCGGATCAGTCGACGATGATGGTCGCGCTCATGCCCATCATCTTGTGCGCGAAGTGGGTGCATTTTGCCTTGTAGGTGCCGCGCGCGGGGACGAGCGTGACGCTCGCGCTCGCGTGGCCCGCCAGCTCGACCTGCCCGCGCTCGACTGGTCCGGCGAGGCCGTGCGCATTGGCGAAGAAGGCCGGCGCGGTGAAATCATGACCCCCGCCCGAAGCATTGGTGAACACCAGCCGCACCGGCTGCCCCGCGGCCAAGTGAATCGGGGCGGGCGCGATGTGGAAGTTGGACAGGGTGATGGAAACGGTCGCGGGTGCCTGAGCGGCGACTGGTGCGGCGAGGAAGAGGACGGCGAGCGGGGCAGCGAACAGACGGCGCGACATGATGGCCTCCATCGACAGGGAAATTCCGCCTTACGCCTGTTTCGCAAACAAGACGAGGCGACGGCATATGGACCGCCGCCTCGTGATGGCCCGCCCTGGGGAAGGGCGGGGCTTTGCTCGCTATGCCGGGGGGTCAGGCGAGCATGTTCGCAGGCACTCGGCCGCCATTGTCGGCGAGAACCTTCATCGTGGCGTGGTGGACAAAGAGAGCGGTCTTGAGCGACAACAAATACCCATGACTTAGGCGTCCATGCCGTGTTTCAGGTTGCTCATCTGGTCATGGCCGTGGCGGACCGAGGTGAACGCCTGCTCGATGACAGCGCGCGTCCCCGATGACAGGTCGATGTCCTTCAGCGCGGTCTCGAACTTCTCCTTGAGATAATCCTCACCGCGCTCGACCTCGTTGATGATCGCCTTGTCGTCGCGGCCGGTGACCGCGGCTTTCAGGTCGAGAAAGCGCTGGTGGGTCTTGCCCATGAAGCTGCCGTCGCCCTCGGGCTCGCCGCCGAGCGTGGTGACCCGCTGGCGCAACGTTTCCACGAACTGGCTGCGCTCGTCGGCGAACTTGCGGAAGAGCAGCTGAAAACGGGTCGACTCGGTATGTTCGGCGGCGACGCGGAAGCCGGTGACGCTGTCGATCAACGTCGCGGTCAGCGTGTTGAGAGTCGTGATTTCGGTGCTGGACTCGGCCATGGTGGTCTCCCTTTCGGTGGAATCCCTTGATCAACGCATCAGCCGGAGCGTCGATGCGCGGTGACCCAGGAAATTTCACGCAAAAGGGACGAACGGTGCCGGTCAGGCGGCAGAGCTAGGCACCGAGGCCTTCTTCGGTCAGCGCCGCCTTGACCGCCGGCTCGGCGGCGACGCGCTGGCGGTAGGATATGATCATCGGCCATGGCAACAGATCGATCTTGAACAGGTCGGTCCACCGCAAGACCGTGAAGAAATACGCATCGGCGGCGGTCATCGTGTCGCCCGCCAGAAAATCGTGTCCGTCGAGCTTGCCGCTGAGATAGGTGAACTTCTTTCCAAGGTTGTCGAGCGCCATGGTCCGCGTTTCGGCCGGCGTCGCGGGGTTGAACAGCGGCCCGAAGCCCTTGTGAATCTCCGTCGCGATATAGTTGAGCAGTTCGAGTTGGCGATAGCGCGCGGTGCCGCTGGCGGGGATCAGGCCGGAGTCCGGCTTCTGGTCGGCGATATATTGGAGCAGCACCGCATTCTCGGTCAGCACCTCCCCGCTGTCGAGCTTGAGCGCCGGAACGCCACCCTTGGCATTGACCGCATAATAGTCGCCGCCGTCGGTCAGCTTGTGCGCGCGCAGGTCAACGTTCTGCAGGTCATGGTCGAGACCGGCGGCGTGGAGTGCGATCAATGGCGCAAGGCTGCAGGCGCCGGGCGCCTGATACAGTGTGGTCATGGGCTGTTCCTCCTGTCGGCCCCGAGATAGGGTGGCGGCGCACAACGACAAGCTGGAGGCGAATATGGCTCGCGTATTGGCAACGGTAGTGGGAATGGCGCTGGCCTGTTCGATCGGGCGGGCCGAGGCGCGATCGACGCCGGACACGGTCTGGATGAACATCGCGGCGGCGGTCGCGGCGCCCACCCGCAGCGCCGGCAATGTCAAGCTCGACGCTTCGCGCAAGCCCGCCGAGGTGCTGGCCTTCCTCGGGCTGAAGCGTGGCATGCGCGTTGCCGACATGTTCGGGGTCAATCATTATTGGGCCGAGATTTTCGCCGATGCGGTCGGGCCGAAAGGCCAGGTGGTGGTCTGGGAGCCGTCGCAATTCTATCGTGATAAGGCGAAGGATGATTTTACGTTGTTCGCCGCCACCCGGCACAATGTCGCGATCGTTGCCAGCCCGTTCGCGACCCCGGCGCTGGCGCCGCGCTCGTTCGACCTGATGCTGATCAACCTCGATTATCACGACGTCTATT
This sequence comes from Sphingomonas sp., assembly GCF_025362505.1. Lineage (GTDB taxonomy): Bacteria > Pseudomonadota > Alphaproteobacteria > Sphingomonadales > Sphingomonadaceae > Sphingomicrobium. The sequence continues at coordinate 17,623 of NZ_JANYGG010000051.1, forward strand.
GGGAAGCCGCCAAGTACGACATCGCGCGGATGGAGCCCGACGCATGGCTCAAGTTCATCTTTGCCGCGATGAAGCCCGGCGGGATCGTCGGCGTCGTCGACCATGTCGGGCCAGCGGGCGACACGCGCGGGATTGTCGAGAAATTGCACCGCATCGATCCAGCGACGGTCCGCGCCGACTTCGAGCGCGCGGGGTTCGTGCTCGACGGAGAGAGCACCATCCTGCGCAACCCGGCCGACGACCATAGCCTGCTGGTGTTCGACCCCGCGATCCGCGGCAAGACCGACCGCTTCATCTACCGCTTCAAGCGCCCACGTTGAAGATCGGCCCGACCTGGCGCGTGCTCGGCGCGCTGATTGTCGGGTTGCTCGTCGGGGCGCTCGCGGCGGGGCAGGGCGGAGCGTGGCGCGATCCGGCGGTGCAGGTCGCGTCGACCGTCGGCGGGCTGTGGCTCGACGCGCTCAAGATGACGGTGATCCCGCTGATCGTCGCGCTGCTGATCAGCGGGATTGTCGGCGGAGCCGATGCCGCGCGACAGGGTGGAGCGGCGGGGCGGTCGATGCTGTGGTTCGTGATGCTGCTGACCGCGTCGGCGATTTTCGGCGCGCTGGTGATGCCGGCGCTGATCGGGCTGTTCCCCTTGCCGCAAGCGGCGGCCGCAGCGTTGCGCGCGGGGCTTGCTGGGGTCGACCGCGAGACGGCTGCGGCGTCGGTGCCGGGTATGGCCGATTTCGTCCGCTCGATCGTGCCGCCCAACGTGGTCAAGGCGGCGGCCGACGGATCGATCCTGCAGATCGTGGTGTTCACGACGCTGTTCGCGTTCGCGATCGCGCGGTTGCCCGAGGACAAGAGGCGCCCGCTGGCGGAGTTTTTCGACGCCTTGGGCGATGCGATGCTGGTGATCATCGGCTGGATATTGTGGCTCGCACCGGTGGGCGTGCTGGCGTTGGCGTTTGCGGTCGGGGCCGGGGCGGGAGGCGCCGCATTCGGCGCGGTACTTCACTATGTATTGCTGGTATCGAGCCTTGGAATCGCAATCCTGCTGTCGGCTTATGCGGTAGCGGCGGTGGCGGCGGGCTGGCCGATCGGAAAGTTCGCGCGCGCCATGATCGCGCCGCAGGCGGTGGCGATCTCGACCCAGTCGAGCCTGGCGTCGCTGCCGGCGATGCTGCGCACGGCGCGCGATCTCGGGGTGCCAACGGCGAATGCCGACGTCACGCTCCCGCTCAGTGTCGCCCTGTTCCGCGCAACGGGCCCGGCGATGAACATGGGGGTCGCGATTTACGTCGCGCACTGGCTCGGGATTTCGCTTAGCCCGCTGGCGCTGACGACTGGGGTCGTGGTGGCCGCGATCACGACATTCTCGGCGGTGAGCCTGCCGGGGCAGTTGAGCTTCGTTAGCAACATCGCCCCGATCGCGCTGTCGATGGGAGTGCCGATCGAGCCGTTGGCGATTCTGATCGCGGTTGAGACGGTGCCCGACATCTTCCGGACGCTGGGCAATGTGACGATGGACGTGGCGGTGACCGGCGCGGTGGCGCGACGGCGACCGGCGTCCCCGGCACAAACCGTCTAGCGGCCGGCCATCTCGCGCACCGCATCGGAATAGAGCCGGCCGACCGGCTGCTCGCTGCCATCGGCGAGGCGCGCGATCCAGCGGCCGGAGGCGTTGCGCGCGAAGCCGGTGACGAAGTCGCGGCGGACGATCGCCGAGCGGTGGAGGCGGATGAAGCGCGCCGGGTCGAGTCCGTCCTCGAGCGCATTCATCGAATGATGGATGAGCCAGCTGCGCGGCCCGACGTGGAGCCGCATATAGTCGCGCTCGGCCGAGACGCGGTCGATGTCGCGGGTGGCGATGCGGACCAGGCCCGACATGTCCGACGCCCAGAACTCTTCGAGGTAGCGCGACGGGGGCGCTGAGGGGCCGTCGGCGGAGCGGGCGACAAGATAGGCGCGGGCGCGGGCGAGGGCGCGGTCAAGGCGTTCGGGCTCGACCGGCTTCATGACATAATCGACCGCCGCGACTTCGAACGCCGCCACGGCGAACTCGTTGAAGGCGGTGACGAAAATCACGGCGGGCGAAGGGCGGCGGCTCGACAGGGCGCGCGCGACCTCGATCCCGTCGAGCCCCGGCATGGCGATGTCGAGCAGGAGCAGGTCGGGCTCGAGCGCCTCGGCCATGCGCACCGCGCTTTCGCCGTCGCTGGCGGTGCCGACGAGATCGACCCCGTCGCAGCGGGCGAGGAGCAGCTGGAGCCGCTCAGCGGCGAGCGGCTCGTCGTCGGCGATGAGCAGACGCAACGGCGCCGGGGCAAGGTCGGTCATGCGTGGCTCCCCGCGGATTCGAAGGGCAGCGTCA
>NZ_JANYGG010000063.1 GCF_025362505.1 Sphingomonas sp.
ACCGCGTCTTCAAATCCTACGACGATATCCTTGATCACTGCTGCTTCGCCTGGAACCGTCTCACCGACCAACCGTGGCGCATCATGTCCCTCGGGCTGCGAACTTGGGCGCATCGGTTCTAATCAGAGAGTCTTGGTATGAGCCCATTTCCATGCTTCCTCGACAGCCGGCAGATTGCTGGTGACGTGAGGGCCGCAGGCCGCCTTGTCGCCGTTGCTGGCCTTGGCCTGGTCGCGCGCTGCCGGGTCGGCTCGCTCAGCGCTTGACCGGCCGCACGGGCACCGGCGCGTTGCACAGGTCGACCCCGCCCGCCGCGCGGCGGTAGAAGTCGTCGCGGCGGTTGGCGCGCTTGGCGAGGTAGGCGGCGAAACTCGCGCTCGCGGTGTCCATCACCTCGAAGTCGGGACGGTCGGCGGGGGGGAGGTCGGAGGCGAGACGGGTCGAGGCGATCGGCACGTCGCTCGACCGTTCCTTGTAGAAGCCGAGCGCATCGGTCCCGCGCGGCAGGCTGCTCATTGCCTCGATCCCGGCGATCACCCGGCCGACGACGGCGATGTTGCGGTCGAGCTGGCGCGGGGCGTGGCCGATGACCGCGTAGAGCTCGCCGCCGGTCCCGGTGTCGGGCGCGAGGTCCCGGCCGACCCCGACATAGGCATAGCAATGCGTCAGGCTGGCCGTCCTTCGGTCGATCGCGACGGGCCAGCCGGATGCGTAGCCGGCACGCGGCGCATAGCTGTCGCGGTAAGCGAAACGCGTCACCGGCAGGCCGGCGAGCGGGCGGACATATTCGGCGGGCGGCCGGGCGACGATCCCGGCGGAAAGCTTGCGGTCGTCGTTATGGCCCCACTGGACGACGTAATTGTCCTGCACGCGATAGATTGCCGCACCGTCCCACCAGTGCGCTCGGGCCAGCGCCCGGATGTTGGCGACATGGACCGGCGCGAAGGCGGGCGCGAGCTGGATGACGACCCGGGGCCCGGCTTTGAAGTTGATGACCAGAAGGTCTTCGGGCGCGATCCTGCGCCACGCCGACGCGGGCGCTGCGGCGACAATGTCGATCGGGGTCAGCGGCTTGGGAGCGGCGGCAAGAAGGGCGAGAGCGGCAAGTGCAAAATAACGCATGACCTCATTCTAGCGACATTGTCGACACAAAGGCGAGCGCGATGCGACCTTGCATGTTTATGCACTAATCTGCATATACCAGCGATGATCAAGACCGCGATTCTCGGCGCTTCCGGTTATGTCGGTGGCGAACTGCTTCGACTTCTCACCGCGCATGGCGGGATGGCGGCCACGCGCCTGTTCGCTTCGTCGAACGCTGGCCAGTCGGTCGCGACGGTTCACCCGCATCTTGGCCTCGCCTTTCCGAAGAGGTTATTCGAGGCGTGGGCTCCGGGGGCGCTTGCCGGTTGCGACCTGGTGTTCGCGGCCTTGCCGCACGGTGAGACCCAAAATCTGGCGGACGAGTTCGTCGCCAGCGGCGCGAAAATCGTCGACCTCGGCGCGGACTTCCGGCTCGAGACTATCGAGGATTATGCGCACTGGTATGGCGAGGCGCATTCGCGCCCCGAGCTCCTCGGGCGGTTCGTTTATGGCCTGCCGGAAGTAAACCGCGACGCGATCAAGTCTGCGCAGTTGGTCGCCGCGCCGGGCTGCTATCCGACCGCCGCGACACTGGCGTTGCGGCCGCTGGTCGAGGCGGGGATCGCGTCGCGGGACGGGCTGATCATTGACGCGGCCTCGGGCGTGTCGGGCGCGGGGCGCGGGGCCAGTGCCGGCACCCACTTCTGCGCGGTCGACGGGTCGTTGCGGGCGTATGGCCTGCTCGACCATCGCCACACCGCCGAGATGCGGATGATGCTTGGCGGGGAGCCGCTGTTCACTCCGCACCTCGCGCCGATGAGCCGCGGGATCCTCGCGACCTGCTATGCCCGAGCAAACCGCGCGTGCGATCCGCTGGCGGTGCTGCGCGAAGCTTATGCCGACGAGCCGTTCGTCCATGTTGGCGAAGCGCCGCCCGAGACCAAGTGGGCGACCGGGTCGAACGCGGCGTTCCTTACCGCGCGCTATGACCAGCGGACCGGAATGATCGTCGCGATCGCCGCGATCGACAATCTCGGCAAGGGCGCAGCGGGACAGATGATCCAGTGCGCCAACTTGATGTTCGGGCTCGACGAGAGCGCCGGACTTACCACCTGCGGAGTGTGTCCATGAGCTTTTGGCAATGAGCGTTACCGCCCCCCGGGGGTTCGTCGCCGCCGGGCTTCATGCCGGGGTCAAAGCATCGCGACCTGACTTCGCGCTGCTCGTCACCGACGACGGCAAGCCGGTGCCGTGCGCCGCGGTGTTCACTCGGAACAAGTTCCGCGCGCCGCCGGTCGATGCCTGCGTCGAGCGGCTCGCCGCGAGCGGCGGGATGGCGGCCGGGGTCGTCGTCAATTCGGGCAACGCCAATGCCGGAACGGGTGCGGCGGGCCGTATCGACGCTGAGGCAATGGCGACGGCGGCGGCCGACGCGGTCGGTTGCGCTTCGATCGAAATGCTCGTCTGCTCGACCGGGCTGATCGGGGTTGCGCTGCCGATCGACAGGCTGATCGCGGCGACCCCGGCGCTGGCCAAGGCGCGCGCTCCTGACGGCGGTCATGCCGCGGCCAATGCGATCCTGACCACCGACACGCGGCCCAAGGAAGCGCTCGTCGAAGGCCCCGGCTTCAAGGTCGGCGGGATGGCCAAGGGGTGCGGCATGCTCGCCCCGAACATGGCGACAATGCTCGCCTTCCTGACGACCGACGCCGAGGTCGAGCGCCCGGTGCTGCAGGACATCCTGGCGCGCGCCGCCAACGCCAGCTTCAACTGCCTCATCACCGATGGCGCGACTTCGACCAACGACACCGCGATGCTGTTCGCCAGCGGCCGCGCCGGGCCGCAGGCCGACATGGCGGCGTTCGAGGACGCGGTGTTCCAGGTTTGTGAATCGCTGATGCTGCAGATGGGCCGCGACGCCGAAGGGATGACCAAGCTCGTCACGATCCACGTCACCGGCGCTGCGTCCGACGCCGAGGCGCGCCACGTCGCGCGGTCGATCGGCAACAACCAGCTGATCAAGTGCAGCTGGTACGGCGCCGACGCTTACTGGGGACGATTGCTCGGCGAGGCGGGCGCGTGCGGCGCGGCGTTCGAGAGCGATCGCGCCGCTGTCTCCTATGGCGGGATCAGGGTCGCCGATGGCGGGATCGAGATCCCCCACGACAAGGGTGGCGTCGCGGCGCACATGCATGGCGACAGCATCGACATCGTCGTCGACCTTGGCCTCGGCTCGGGCAAGGGGCGCGCCATCAGCGTCGATTTGGGGCCGGGTTACATCAAAGAGAATAGCCTCACGTCATGATGACCCCCAACGAAACCGCCGCGCTGCTGATCCAGGCGCTGCCCTATATCCGCCGCTTCACCGGCAAGGTGATCGTGGTCAAGGTCGGCGGACTGCCGATGACCGATCCGGCGCGGGCGCGCAGCTTGGCGAAGGACGTGCTGCTGCTCCATTCGGTCGGGATTCGCCCCGTGCTGGTCCACGGCGGTGGGCCGCAGATCGACGAGCAGATGAAGCGCGCCGGCCTGACGCCAGAGTTTCGCGAGGGGTTGCGTGTGACCGACAGCGAGACGCTCGACATCGTCCGCATGGTATTGGTCGGGAAGATCAACCGCGAGCTGGTCGGCGCGCTCAACGCTTTGGAGCCGGTCGCGGTCGGCGTCGCTGGAGAAGATGCTCGGCTGCTCGAGACCGAGCCGCTCGACCCGGCGCTGGGGTTCGTCGGGACGGTCACTCGGGTCAACGCTGGGCTGCTCCACGCGCTCCACGAGGACGGGCTGGTGCCGATCGTCTCGACCGTCGGCGCGGACAAGGACGGCCAGCCCTACAACGTCAACGCCGACGACGCCGCGCGGGCGATCGCGATCGCGATGGGCGCGGAGAAGATCATCTACCTGACCGGCGCGCCGGGGCTCCTTGCCGACCCGTCGGATCCGGCGAGCCTCGTCCAGCGATTGACCGCGGGCGAGGCGCGGCGACGGATCGCCGACGAGGCGGTCACCGGCGGGATGATTCCCAAGCTGACTTCCTGTGCCGAGGCGGTCGAGGGCGGAGTCGGCAGCGCGCACATGATCGACGGGCGGGCGGAACATGCCATCCTCGTCGAACTGTTCACCGACCAGGGGATCGGCACGATGGTGTGCGCCGAAGCCGGAGGCGACTAACTCGTGAGCGCGAAGCTCCAGCGCCAGCGTTTGATCGCCGACTGGCTTCGCGACGACCAAGTGGCGAGCCAGGAGGAACTGGTTGCGCGGCTCGGGCTGGCAGGGATCGTTGCCACGCAGGCAACCGTGTCGCGCGACCTCGAACAGCTGGGCGCTGCGCGGGTGCGGCAGGACGGAGCAGCGCGCTACGCCTTGCCGGACGCCAATGACGCCAGCCTGGCGAGAGCGCGGCTTGGGCGGCTGCTGGGCGAGTGGGTGATCGACATTATCGCGGCGGGTACGCTGCTCGTGCTCAAGACCCCGCCCGGCTCGGCCAACCTCGTCGCCAATGCGATCGATGTGGCGCGTCTCGAAGAAGTCGCGGGAACCATTGCCGGGGATGATACGATATTCGTTGCACTGGCCGATGGCGTGACGCCGAGCGCGGCAGCGATGATGTTCCGTGCTCGCCGGGCCGAAGGGTAGCCAAAAAGCCTGTTAGCGCGCGCGCCGCGGCGCTATGGACGACGGCGAAGGAGGGACGCGATGCGGCGGATGACAGCGATGATCGCGGGACTGGGCTTGCTTGGCGGATGCGGCCCTTCGGCGCCGGCGCCAGAGCCGGTGCGCAAGGAAATCAGGGTCCGCGGCGAGGCGCAGAACCAGCTTGCCGCCGCCAGCGAGATGGACCGCTCGATTGGGCTCAAGCGCGCGATCTACGATACGGGCAGCGTCTGCAAGCGGCTCATTGGGTCGAAGTTCGTCACCGAATACAAGAATCTCTCAATGTGGCAGGCGCGCTGCGACGACGGCAAGGAATGGGCGATTTTCGTCGCGCCCGAAGGGAGCACGCAAGTCAGGCCGTGCGCCGACCTCAAGGAGCTGAAACTTCCCGAGTGCGGCGTGATCGAGAACAGCGCCCCCGACAAGAAAACGGCGGGCACGAAGCCCGCCGCCTAGGTTCTCAGATTACTTGGCTCAATCGCATTTGCGCGTTTCGCTATAGTCGCCGGCGGCGGTCTTTTCCTTGACCGTCAAGCACTGCCCGACACGAACTTCCTCGCGCCAGCTGCCGTCGGCGTTGGTCACGCGGTTGCCCTTGGGCACCCGCTTGCCGTCGCGAATTTCATATTTCCAGTCCTTGGGCGTCGCCGCCACCGGGGAATTGGATTGGACAACCATCGCGCCGGCCGAACCGGAAACGAGCGCGGTCAAGACCGCTCCCATCACCAACTTCGTCTGCCACAGCCTCGTCATCGCATTTCTCCTCGCTTCCCCCCGTATATAGCGAGCCGTGAACCGTTCATGAAGATGAGTCGTTGGAAAACTGCGACAAGATGGCGAAATTGGACGCATTTTCGCAGCCGATGACGTCAAGCTCGTCTGAGCGCACCCAGACATGGGCCTTCAATTCACCGTCAGTCATCGCCGCCCCGTAAAACAAAGTGACCGGGAAACCGCGGCGTGCGAGCATGATCGCGGCGGCGATGCCCTGTTCCATACAGAGCGCGCGCCACGGCATGCGGCGGGCCCACGCCTCGACCGCGCGGACCACCGACGCGATTGCTGCGGGGTCGGGTTCGGCTATCGCCCGGCGCACGATGGCGTATGTAGCGACGGTAGCGAAGGGGCGGAGGCGGATCGCAATCGAGGCGCGAAGAACGGCGAGTCCGGCTTCGGTGAGGAGCGTGGGGGCGGGGCGATCAAAGTGAGGCCGGCGGGTCATGATGCGCCCTCGCGAACGAAGCGCATGAAGCGCAGCGCACCGATTGCGCGGATGAGGTCGCGGCGGTAGCGTTGAACCTGGTCTTCGCGGTCCCAGCCTTCGGTCGGCCAGTTGATGAGGTGAGTGCGGATCGCGGCGAGGTCGAACAACGCGGCGGAATCGGGGTCGGCGCCGGCGCGGTCGATCTCCGCGATCAGCGAATCGCGTCCGAGCTCGATGCCGTGCCGCCAATTCTGGCCTTGGTAGCCACGGCGGCGCTCGTCGAGAACGCGCGGCGGAACCCGACCGCGAAGGAGCGAGCGGGCGAGCTGGCGCGGGCGGCCGTCATGGAAATAATGGTCGGCAGGAAGGCGAAGGCAAAGCTCGATCAGTCGCCGCGATCCGGTGGGGTCGACGGGGTCGAGGCCGAAGCGAGCGCGAACCCCGGCATTGGCGAGGCCGAGGTCGACGAAGCGAAGCTCGCGCAGGACGAGGGCGGCGTCATCGCCAGGACGGAAGCGTGGATCCTCGACCGTGTGCCGGGTGCGGTTAAGGGTTGCGCGGACGAGCGGGTGGCCGCGACGCAGGAAGCCGAGAGGGACGGACTCGCGCGGGCCGTGACGAAGTCGGTCGAGCATCCGATGGATGGGCAGCGGTATGGCCCAGTTCAACGACATGTCGGCGATTCCGCTCCACCGCGCGCCACCGCTTGCGCGATGGGCTCGCGCCTCGTGCCACCAGCGGACGAATTGGCCGGCGGCGACGAGACCGGCGAGGCGCGAGCTTCCCTCGTGGCTGACGGTGAAATTACCCGACAGGCCGGTGAGCAGCGTGGTCGCGCCCACCGACCTCGCCGCGTCGTAGGTCGCTTCCATCCAGCCGAGATTGCAGACGTTGAGCAGGGGACGCTGAGTACTAGGGAAAAGCCGCTCGAGCGCGGCGATCGGCGGTTCGGCTGGACTGATCGTGACGAGGTGCTCGACACCGGTAAAGCCGCGCGCAGTATCGGCGGCAACTGCGGCCTCGTCGACGAAGCGGTGTGTGTCGGCCGGGTCGCGGCGATCGGCGGTGGCGGTGATGGCGACGAGGCGCTGACCCGTTTGGCGTTGGCGCGCGGCGCTTTCCACGACCAGCGAGCTGTCGAGACCGCCGCTCAGCTGGGCTGCGATGACCGGCCCATCGAGCGCGTCGCGGACGGCACGGTCAAGTTCGGCGCGCACGGCTAACCGGGCATCGTCACGGGACCAAGCAAGTGGATCGAGCGACGGGGTCCACCACGCGCGGGCACGGACCTCGCCGGGGCCAATTATGACGAACTGGCCGGGCTCTACCCTGCTGACCGAGGCGATGAAGCTGGCCGGGCCCGATTCATGCTCGATCGCGAGGTAGGAAACGATTCGCTCGAGATCGGCGCGGCGGTCGTCGAGGGGCGCGAGGGGCAGGGGGTGCGATGCGAACGCGACTCCGCGCGAGTCTGCGCGAAAATGAAGCGGGCGGTCGCCGAGGTGGTCGCGGGCAAGGACCAGCCGGCCTTCGGTGGGATCCCAAAGCGCGAAGGCGAAGCTGCCCTCGATGTGGTCGAACAGGCCGAGGCCCCAGCGCTGCCATGCGCCGAGAAGCAGCTGTGCGTCTCCGCGCCGCGAATCGACTCCGAGCGCGGGCCCGAGTTCGGAGTAGTTGGACAAGCGGGAATCGGTTACGATGGCCGCGCCCATCTCGTTGACCGCAAGTGCAATGTCGTAGTTTGCCGACAGAGAAGGCCGCCCCTCACCGCAGGAGAAAGTGACGGCCGATGCGTTGAAATCTTGATGCAGGTCATGCGGTCCGGACGCGGACCTGAACGACCACCTTCCTGAAATGCCTATCGAATCATTCCGTCAGATTGCCGCCGATCAGGACTTGCCGCTAGTGCCCTCGCCGCTACCCGTAGCACCGGGCATCCCCGCAAGGCTCGCGGCGATCCGATGGAGTTTCGGTACGGTCCAGCTGGCACGATGAGCAGTCTTTTTGTCGGCCATGCTAATTTCCTCGATACTCGATACGTATTATAATGTTTCGCGAATCTTTCATTAACACCATAGATTAATTGTGCAAACCCCCCGCTCGTCCCACCCGCCGGATGGCAAACAAGGGGATCCGCAGCAGGGGATAAAGGAACCGCCAACGCCGCGGCAGAGGGAAATAGAGTCGGTCGTCGGACCCGCGCGCGCGGATCCGCAGCTCTGTCAGGCGATAGCCCCAGCCTCGCGCCAGCGACCAGCGACCGCGCCGTGCGATCGCTTCAACCCTTGCGGACCTCTGCTCCGCCAATGCCGCGAGCGAGATGGCGACAAGGCGCTGCGAGCGTCCGATCGCCAGCGCTCGCGGGCGAGTCCCGAACAGCTCGCCCGCCAGTGTTGCCGCGGCGGAGAGGGTATTCCCCACTCCGCAGGCTGAGGCCTGTTCGATCAGGCCATCCCCTTCGGTTGAGGTTTGGAGGAGCGCATTGAAATCGGCGATCCATTTCAGGCGCGACCAGGCGTGGGCGCTGCCATGGACCGCGAGATAAGCCAAATTGACAGGGTCGGCGAACGTCGAGACGGACCGCTCGCCGAGCAGCCGGACGTCGGTGGCGGGACTGGCCGCCGAGATCTCGCCGAGCAGCTGGTGGTGATCGCTGACGCGCCAATGGAGTTCGATCGTCGTGCCGCGCGGCGACTTATACTCGGCTTCTTTGGAGACGATCGACCAACGGTCGAACTCCTCCTCGTCAAGGGCGCGCGGGGGCACTCGCGGATCATAGCCGAGGAACCCCAACAGTGCGGCGGTGCGCACGGCATCAGCGGGGCCCACGAGCAGGTCGATGTCCCAGCTGCGTTTGAGGAGCGGATTGCCGTAGGCACGCGCGCCGAGCGGGGCGCCCTTGAGAAAGCGATGGACGATGCCCGCTTCGTCGAGCGCGGCGGCGACGCGCAGTGTCTCACCAATGTCGCGCAGGCTCAAAGCGCGATGATGGCGGACGGCGGCATCGAGCGTGACGGGCACGCAGAGACTTGCAGCGGCAAGGCCGTGGGCGACCAGCGGTTCGACGCGGTGGCGGTCCGCAAGGCGTGTCACTTCGTCCCAATCGACGACCTCGCCCGCAGCGGCGCGGATCGCATCGCGGCGGGCATCATCGTCGGGCCAGCGGCAACAAGCGCACAGCAGGCGAAAGGCGGGAGTCATGCCGCGTGGCCGCCGATCGCCAGTGCGCGGTCACACAGCGCGAGGCTCTCGGCACGATGGGCGACGAGCAGGACCGCCATCTTGGGGCGAGCGGCGCGAAGGCGTTCGACGAGCGCGCGTTCGCTGACGACGTCGAGCGCAGCGGTGGCTTCGTCGAGCAGGAGCAGCCGCGGCTGACGCATCAGGGCGCGCGCAATCAGCAGGCGTTGGCGCTCGCCGCCGGACAATCGATCGCCGCGCTCGGCGAGCCGCGTGTCGAGACCGGACGGGCTGCCCCGAACCACGTCCGCAAGACCGACGAGACCAAGCGCGGCCCACAGCTCGGCATCGGAAGCCGAGCCGAGCGCACTGCGGATGGTTTCGTCGAACGGCGCTTCCTGCTGCCCGATATAGGAAAGTCCCGCCCGCCAGCCTGCCAAGCGTGTCGCGTCGAGCGGTGAGCCGTCGACGAGCAGTTGACCGGCGGTCGGCGCGATCAGGCCGGCGATGATATCGACCAGGCTGGTCTTGCCTGCCCCCGATGTCCCGGAGAGCGCCAGCCATTCGCCCCGCCGCAGCGTAAAGTCGACCGGAACAAGGCCTGCCCCGCCGCCGCGATCGAGCGCCAGCCCGAGGCCCTCGACGACGGTCCAGTCAAGCGGCGACGCCGTGGGCACGGGCGGCGCGACCAGCGATAATTCACCGAGCAAGGCCTCGATATTGGCAAAGGCCGGCGCGTGGGCAGCCAGGCTGGCCAGCGCCTGTTGCAGCGACTGCGCCGGACCACTCATCCGCGCGAATAGAACGAGCAGCACGAGCAAGCGCGGCAGGTCGAGCGCCAATGCACTACCGACCGCGATGATCGTGGCGGCAGCAGCCGCGGCGGCGATCGCGTGCCGAGCGCGCGAATTCGCCAGAGCGGTCGCAAAATCGACCATCTGGTCGGCCAGCTTGACCAGGCTCCTGTCATAGGCATCGATGAACCGACCCGCCGAGCCTTGGGCGAGCGCTGCCTTCAGGCCGGCGTACAAGCTGAAGGCAGCACGAACACTGACCTGTTGGCTGGCCGTTATCCCCAGCCCGCTCAGTTCGCTCCGGCGGGCAAGTTTAAGCATGGATGGCAGTCCAAGCGACAGCAGCACCAGCGCCCCGAGGGCCATCGGCCACGACAAGGTCGCAGCGACAGCGAGCTGGATCAGCAGGAGAAACACGGCGGTCGCCGCCGACAGCCCAAAATGAACTGCCGTCGAGCTGCGCGGGACGTCGTTGTCGAGCAGCGCCTGCATTCCCGCCTGACCGACGCTGGCGGCGAACGGCCAGCCGCGGTCGGCGAGCGTGATCGCCGCGCGCAAGCGCAGGCTCCGCTCATAATCACTCTCGAGCCGCGCGCTGGCGCGATCGCGGACAAACAGGATCGCGGAACGGGCGATCATCAGCAGCAGAAAAACGCCGAGGACGAAGGGAAGCCGGTTCATTCCGGGAATGACATCGGCGGCGAAGCGCGCGCCGCGCCCGCCCTCGCCCGACACCAGCGACAACATCGGCAACAAGATCAGCAGGCTGGCGCCCTCGGCGAGCGCCCCAGCCGCCATCAGCGCACCCGTGATCCAAAGCTTGCGGCCCGCCTCGCGGCGAACGTCGCGAAACAGGGCAGCGGCGGGAGTTTGATGCGGCGTCCCGCTCATTCCTCCAGCACGCGAACCAGCCCGGCTTCGGCGAGCTCACCAAGGAACGGCAGCACGTCGTTCGCGCACGACTCGCGATCGACGTCGTACTCCTCGACGAGGCGGTCGATGATCGTCGCGACCTGGATGGGCTCGCAGATCAGCGTCCAGATCACCGTGCCGACCTTGTCCATGCCGAAACAATCGCCCCGCGCAAGGTCGAGCGCAACCAGTTCCCCGTCGATCACCCCGGTCGGAATTTCGGCATTGCGGACCAGCCGGCTCATTTCGTCGATTGTGTTCATGTAGCCTTTCAGATCGGAGCGCTTTAGGGACTCTTGCATGCATTATTATCACGCATTCGGGCTCAAGCTAGAGAGCGCGCTGCCGCTACCGGAACTTCAGCGCGGGAGTGGGCCGGCGGACGTCGTAATCGACTTCGCCGACGGCGAGCATCACGATCGAAACGAGCGCTGGCTGAGCGGTGCCGGCGAACACATCACCCTGCACCTCGACGACATGGTGTTCACCGTCGAAGGGGGCCGCTCGGTGCGCATCGCGGCGCCGCCCGGAACCGGCGACAACGACATTCGCCTGTGGTTGCTTGGCACGGTCATGGCGACACTTCTTCACCAGCGCGGTTATTTTCCGCTCCATGCCAATTCGGTCCTGCTCGCCAGCGGCGGGGTGGCGGCGTTCAGCGGGCCGTCGGGCGCGGGCAAGTCGACCATGGCGGCGCTGCTCGACCGCCAGGGGTTTCGCGTGCTCGGCGACGACCTTTGTGCGATTCGCCTTGATGGTGAGCAGCGGCCGATGGTTTATGGCGGCATTCCGCGGCTCAAGCTGTGGCAGGCGACGCTCGACCTGTTCGGCCGCGCGCGCGACGGGCTCGAGCCGGTCGCCAGCGATTACGACAAGTTTCATGTGCCGCTCGATGCTGTGCAGGAAGTTGGCTCGCTTGACCCGCGCCCGCTCGAGCGGCTCTATCTTCTCGGCGCGAGGGACAGCGACGATGAGCCGCTGATCCAGCCGCTCCGCGGCATCCTGACGGCCGACGGCGTGCTCGACAATGCGTTTCGCTGGATGATCGGCCAATCGGTCGCGGGAGAGAACAGCCGGGTGCAGTTTGACCAGGCGATGGCGATCGCGCGCAAGATCGCGGTGTTCCGCGTCGCCCGGCGATGGGGCACGGATCAGCTGTTCGAGGAGGGCGCGCTGATTGCCGCCCATTTGTCGTCTCCCTTGACGAACAAAGCGGCGGCGGGCGGCGTTGGGTCGTAGCGCCGCGAGTCTCGGTCAAACAACGGTCCGTCGAGCAGGGGAAACCACCCGACCGGTCGAAGCACATCGGCAACGCTGCTGTCCTCGACCCGGTAATGGGCGTGGAACACGAGCAGGAATCCGCCGCAAGCAAGGCGATCGACCAGCGCTACAACCCCGTCGTCGAACCGGGCAAACGGGTAGAGTCGGCCAAGGTCGGCGACCTGCTCGGCGATCATCCGCATGGGCTCGCGCTGGAGTACGGCGAGCGCCAGGACCGCGTCGAACGGTCCACTCGGGAGCCTGGACACGACGTCGATCAGCGGATCGGCGGCGGTAAGTCTGCGCGCGATGCGCCTCGCGCGCGGGTTGATTTCGACGCCGGTAAGCCGGGCCGTGGGCATCATCCGACGCAGCGAGAGCAATTCCTCCCCTGTCGAACAACCGAAGGAGAGAATCGCGGCATTGGGGGATAATCGCGAAGCAAGTGCGGCGAACAGCTCGGGATAGCGATCGTCGAAGGTGGTCGTCGCGCTCTGGTGGAGCGAAGCGCGGTGGCGCAGCCGCGTCCAGACGACCGACCGGCCGGTCGCCGAGGTCAGCGACCGGATATGCCGGAACAGCGATTTCAGATAGCCGCTGATGGAAGCGGCCCCGGAGCTTAGCCCTGGCGAGCCTTGAACCGCCGATTCGTCTTGTTGATGACGTAGGTGCGGCCACGGCGGCGAATCACCCGGCAGTCGCGATGGCGCGACTTCAGCGACTTCAGGGAATTGCGAATCTTCATGGCCGGGAACGCCTGCTTGCGGTTTGAATAACGATGGGTGCGGCCGAAACCGAAGCGGTCCCCTAGTCGGGAGGGGCGTGGGCGTCAAGGTTTGGAAAGGGGGGAGAGTGGCGGAAACTGGAGGTCGCAAGCACAACAGGGAAATCGCCGGTGTCGGCTCGTCGATCGCGCGGAACGGACATCGCCGCTTTTCAGGCGGTGAACTAGTGGACCGCGCGCCGCTGGGTGAGCGCCTTGGTGGCGAGCGAAAAGCGCGACTCGACGCTTTCGCGACCAAAGAGCAGCGCGGCTGCCTTGCGCCCGACCTCCGGGCCATGCTTGAAGCCGTGGCCCGAACCGCCGCCAACCAGCAACACGTCAGCGAGATGCGGATGGTGATCGATCAGAAAGTCGCCATTGCCGCTGTTTTCATACTGGCACACCCGGCTTTCGACGAGCGGCGCACCACGCAGCAGTGGGAAGCGGCGGTCGCGAAAGGCGACGATCTCAGCCAGGGCGGCCTCGGTTGGTATGCGGCTTTGAGTGTCGGGATCGACCTCGACCCCGTGGGCGTCGTGCGCGAACTTGACCCCGCGCCCCTCCAGATCGGGGAAGCCGTAATAGATATCGCCGCCGTTGAAATCGGCCCAGCCGGGCATTGCCCCGGACAGGAAGCGGCGGTCCCCGGGTGGAGGAGCGAAGAAGAAGACTTCCTGGCGCGTCGCGACGATCCGCCGGCTGATCGCCTGCGGAAAGAGTTTGGGAAGCCACGGGCCGGCAGCGAAGACGAAGCGGTCGGCGGCGATCGTCTCGCCGCTTGACAGCCTGATCGACCCGAGGCTCGCGGCATCCTCCCGGGGTGGAGCCACGTCGCCGACGAGATACTGCCCCTGATCCGCGACGAACTTGTGGACCAGCGTCTGCACCGCGCGTCGCGCCATGAGTGCGCCGAAGCCCGGCTCGTAAAGCGCGGCATGGACCCCGCTGGGATCGATCATGGGAAAGCGCCGCGCCATGTCTGCGGGCGAGAACAGCTCGGTCGGCAGCTTCAACCGGCGATGCGCGGCAAGGCTGTCGGCGAGATAGGGATCGTCGGTGGGAAAGAAGAACAGGACACCGGCCGGGATGAAGATCGGCAGTCCCGAGCGAGCGCCGAGCTCCTTCCACTGCGCGAGGCTGTCGAGCGCCATGCGCGTGTAGATCGAATCCTTGCCATAGGCGGCGCGGGTCATGCGCGATTCGCCGCCCGAACTCGCGCGATTATTGGCTGGACCGCGCGCATCGACCAGCGTGACGTTGTGGCCGGCCAATTGAAGGTGGCGCGCGGTCCACGCCCCGAACACGCCTGCGCCGATCACCGCGATATGGAGCCTGGACCCGCGCGTCGCGACGCGCCCGATTGCGGGGGCAGTCACGGCGCCGGCGACCCCGCCGAGGACGGATCTGCGGGTCAGCGGGACCGGCATGTCTGAGCCGGTCCCGTTACGCATCAGAAGGCCTGGCGGACGGTCAGGCCGATGTTGCGAGGCTGTCCGACGTTGAAGCCAAGCCGCGCCCGCCCGCCGCGCTCGCGGTCGAACGAGAGGAGCGGAGTCTCGTCGAACAAATTCTTGGCATAGAGCACGAACTCGGTGCCGCTGTTGAACTTGAGCCCGGCCGAGATGTCGACGAGATCATAGGACGGCAGCTTGAGGTTTAGCACTGTCGCACCAGTCCCGGTGGCGCCATTGAACGGTAGGCCAGAGATGAAGGTCCGCGGGTTATTTTCCTGATCAGACGGCTGAGTGAAGCGCGTGCCGACATGCTGGTACGACGCCGAGACATACCAGTCGGCGTTGCTCGAGAAACGCTGGCCGTAGGTTGCGGAGGCCGAAACCTGGAACTTGGGGACTGTCG
This sequence comes from Sphingomonas sp., assembly GCF_025362505.1. GTDB lineage: Bacteria > Pseudomonadota > Alphaproteobacteria > Sphingomonadales > Sphingomonadaceae > Sphingomicrobium. Next base: position 14,705 of record NZ_JANYGG010000063.1, read on the forward strand.
GCAGGCGGTTACCGTCGCGGATTCCGGCGATGACTGTCCCGGACGTCGTCGTCACGCTCGAATCGAACTTCGAGTTGATGAAGCTCCCCGAGAGCGCGAGGTCGAGGCCCCGAATTGGCCTGGCCGACAATTCCGCCTCAATGCCCTGAGTGTGCGCCTTTGGCACGTTGAACACGACGCGCGACGAGCAGCTGCCCGCATCGGCCGTCACCTGCAGATTCTTGATCCGCGTGTAGAAAGCAGCTGCGTTGAACGTGAGGCCATGGCCCTGCGTTTTTATACCCCCCTCATAATTCCACAACGTCTCGTCATTGTAGCGCGGATGGTTGCCATAGGTCAGCGCGTCGACGCCGCCGGCCCCGCCCGAGCATAGCGGGATGTTGAGCGGATCATTGACGCCGCCCAATCGAAACCCTTTCGATGCCTGGAGATTGACGCTGAGGTTGCGATCGGGCGCATACGTCGCAATCAGGCGCGGGCTAAAGCCGCTCGACTTGGTCCGGTCGATATTATTGTCACCGTTTGCAAATAGGCCGCCCGACTTGAACGTCCGCTTTTCCTTGAAGTCGTAATAGCGGCCACCGGCGGTCACCTTGAAGTCACCAGTCTTGTAGCTCGCCTCGCCGAATATCGCCGTCTGCTTGATCTTGTACGGCAGGTCGGCGTTGTACGGTGAGTTGAGCGGAAATCCGTTGGCTACAGCGACCGACGTCCCGGCACCAAACCGTGCATCCGTGAAGGCGTCGTACCCCGGGGTCGGCAGGCGCTGGGTATATTGGCGGTCGACGTGCGAATAGAAGCCCCCGATGACCCATTGGAACGGCCCCGGTCCGGTCGAGCCGACCCGCAATTCCTGAGAGAATTGCTTGACCTTGGTCGTATCAACTAGATTTGACGGCAAGTTGACGCCTGCGGTGGGGAAGCCAAGATCGACGGACACCGACCCTGTCAGCGCCGATGCATCGCGGCTGACGAGAATGTTGCGGTGGATGTAGCTCGTCACCGAGGTGACCTCGACATTGGACGATAAGTCGGCCGAGGCGGTCAGGTCAGCAAGCGTCGTCTTATCGCGGAAAGACTCGCGTAGATTCAGATATTGTTCGTTGGTCGCATAGGTGTGCGACGGCGTGGTGAACTGGTTAGAGTAAAGGTTGAACACCTCTTCGCGATTGAACCCGTTGGCCTTGATATCCTGATAGACAATGCGCGGGGTCAGCTTAACGCCCGACGCTGGCTCCCACAGGATCGAGGCGCGGCCGCCGACGCGGCTGCCCGAATTGACGTTCTTCTTGGCCGCCGGCCCAATCGCATCGATGAAGCCGGCGTAGCGCGTGCCATAGCCGACGACGCGCAGCGCTGCGGTCGGCCCGAGCGGCAGGTTGACCGCGCCCTTTAGCCAGCCGCCGATGGCGTCTTCCTGCATCGTGTTGACGTTGGCTTCGATCAGCCCTTCCGTCTTGCCGAGCTTGGGCTGGTTGGTGATGTAGCGGATTGTGCCGCCGACGCTGCCCGATCCGAACAGCGTGCCTTGGGGACCGCGCAGCGTTTCGACGCGGTTCAAGTCGAATAGGTCGAAATCAGGCGTGAATAGTGACAGCGATACGACGCTTTCGTCGAGATAGACGCCCACCTGTTCCTTCACGCCCGGTTGGTCGCGGACGATCTGGCCGGCCGAGACGCCGCGGATGGAGACCTGGCTCTGCCCCGGCCCAAGGTTTTGGACGGCGAGGCCGGCGATATTGCGGCTGACGTCTTCCAGCGTCACCGCATTGGCGCGCTGGAGGTCGGCCTGGGTTTGGGCGTTGATCGAAAAAGGCACGTTCTGCAGCGTCGAAGCGCGCTTGGTCGCGGTGACGATGATTTCTTCTGGGGCGGAACCGTCGGTCGAGTTGCCGGTCGGTGCATTGGTTGCCTGCGCGCGATCCTCTGACGCGGTCTGGGCGAGCGCCGGCGTGGCGACGGCGAAGATAGCGACGCCGCCGAGCAGTCTGGTGAGCGAACGAGCGTTCATGGTAAATCCCCCCTAATGTTTATGTGAGGAAACTAACTGAACGCGAAGGACGCGGGAAGGCTCGGCGGGCCGTTCGCCTCGTATTCGCGACGATTGTTGCATAGATGTAACAACCTCGCTGATTGAATGGGAGGAGCTTGAGCAACGGTCGAATGGCGGGAATACGCCACGCTCGCCAAGCTTCCAGCCCTACCCGCCACTCCCCCGCGGTGCCCGCACTTGCCCCGGGGCGAAGCGGTCGCCGAAATAGTCATGGTCGAACCAGTGGGGGCGGTCGGGGGCGTCGGCGAGGGCTCGGGCGATGTCGTAGTTGAGCATGCCGTAGCGGGCGAGAGCGCGCCACTGGATCGGCTGCGACAGGTCATCGGCGGGGCTGTGATAGACCTTCGACAGGAAGTTCTTCCACACTGCCTCGCCGCCATTGGCGTAGCCGGTCATCAGCAGGATCGCGGGCACCCCGCGGCGCACGAAGCTGTAGTGGTCCGAGCGGACAAAGATCGACTCCTGCGGCATCGGGTCGGGCGACACCTTGATCCCCATCGACGCGCCCGCTTCGGCAACGGTCCGGGCGACGGTAGAATGTTCGGCGCCGAATGCGATGACGTCGGTGAAGTCGTAGAGCGGCAGCGGCATGTCGAGGTCGACCACGCTGGCGATCGAAGCACCCGGGACGGTCGGGTGGGCGGCGAAATAGTCTGCCCCGAGCAGGCCCTTTTCCTCGCCGGTGTTGGCGATGAACAGGACGGAGCGCGCCGGGCGGCGGCCGCTGGCGACGAACTCGCGCGCGGCCTCGAGCATGGTCGCGACCCCAGCGGCATTGTCGAGCGCGCCATTGTAGATGCGGTCCTCGCCCGGCTTGGCGTCGGCCTTGACCCCGAGATGATCGAGGTGCGCCATCAACACAATATGGTCGGCGACGCGTGCCGGGTCGGCGCCCGGCAAGCGCCCGATCACGGCGGGACTCGCGAAATTCTCCCAGCTGGAGTCGGCGGCGACCGTCATTCGGCCCGGCAGCGCGAAGCCGACAGGACGGCGCTTGGCGAGCGCCTCGGCGCGAACCGCGGCAAGCGACTTCGGCGCACCGTCGAACAGTCGCGCCTGCCATGCCGGCGAAAGCGTAAGCGTAGCGCGCAGGTTCGCTGAATCGCCGGTCCTGCCCGACGTGTCGATCCAGCTCATCACCGACTGGGTCGCTGTTCCGGCAACATCGCTGGCCCGGGCACCGCGCGGTCCATCGCCGGAGAGGTGGATAATCCCGATCGCGCCAAGCTGTGCGGCGGCCTCGGCCTTGGTCGATCCCAGATGCGCCGCGACTTCGGTTGGCACCCCGGCTGGGGCACCGTCGAGCACGACGACGATAGCTCCGGAGACCGAAAGGTCACGATAGTCGTCGAGCCCAAGCAACGGCTCGTCCAGTCCGAAACCGGCGAATACAAGCGGTGCCGATATAGAGCGATGGCGTTCGGTCAAGCTGGGCCGAAGCGCAGCATCGACGCCCCAACGAAGTGATTTAGAACTGCCGCCGACGACCAGGCTGATCGCGGGCGTCGGCTGGGTGGTGATCGCCTTGCGCAGCGGCACCTGCTGGAACCAGCTGCCGTCCGGGCCGCCGGGTTCGAGACCGAGCATCCGGAACTGGGCCGCGACATAATCAGCGGCAATCTCGTGTCCGCGCGACCCAGTGTCACGCCCTTCCAGCCGGTCACCGGCAAGGAACTCGACATGGGCGCGGACGGTGTTGGCGGCGACTTGCTCCTCCGCCGTCAGCGGAGCGACAGGGCTGGCGGCGCCAAGCGAAGCCAGCGCCGCCGCGAACGGAAGCAAAATTCGAAGGATCAAACCGGTTTTCCGTTCTTGAGCTTGCGTTCCCACGCGAGCGCGTCGGAGATGATCTGGTGGATATCGGCGTGGGCCGGGATCCAGTCCAGCGTTTCGACCAGCGCGCGGTTGGAGGCGACGAGCTGCGGCGGATCGCCCGGGCGGCGCGGGCCGACGACGCGCGGGACCTTGCGCTGGCAAACCACGTCGAGTGCATCGAGCACTTCGATCACCGACAGGCCGGTGCCGTAGCCGCAGTTGAGCACCAGATTCTCGTCCGGGTCGGCGATCAGCTGCTCGAGCGCGGCGACATGCGCGGCGGCGAGGTCGGACACGTGGATATAATCGCGCACGCAACTCCCGTCGGGGGTCGGATAATCGGTCCCGAACACATCGACATGCGGGCGCTTGGCCAAAGCCGCTTCGGTCGCGATCTTGACGATGTGGGTCGATGTCTTGCCGATCTGGCCGGCGCGCAGGTCGGGGTCCGCGCCGGCGACGTTGAAATAGCGCAGCGCGGCATAGTTGAAGTCGTGAACGCGGGCCGCGTCGGCGAGCATCTGCTCGGTCATCCACTTCGACGCGCCATAGGGGTTGATCGGCAGTTTGGGATCGCCCTCCTCGATCGGCAGCCGCTCGGGCGCGCCATAGATTGCGGCGGTCGACGAGAAGACGATGTGCGGCACCCCGGCGGCGATCATCTCCTCGAGCAAGGCATGGCTCGCGAGGGTGTTGTTGCGATAATATTTGAGCGGGTCGGTAACCGATTCGGCGACCAGCATCGATCCGGCGAAGTGCATGATCGCGCCGATCCCATGCTCGCGCAGCAGGCCGGCGACGAGTGGGCGGTCGGCGATCGAGCCCTTGATGTACGGCACGCCTTGGGGGACCAGCACGCCAGTGCTGTTGCTCTCGTCGTCGAGGACCACGACCGACCAGCCGGCGTCGCGCAATGCCAGCACCGCGTGGCTGCCGATGTAGCCGCCACCGCCGGTGACAAGGACGGTTGGCTTGGGCGATCCGGTCATGGGGCTCCTCTGGCACGAACGAGTTCAGGAGCGCGCCAAGTCCGCGCTAGCCGAAGCGCTGCGGTCGAGGCCACCCCCTTCCCCAAGACGCACGTGCCCGTTTTCGGGTTCCCACCGCCAGACGAGCGCACTATCACGCCCTCGATTTCAAGCTTCCAACAGGTAGATATATGGCCATCAGCATTTCCAGCGCGTTCGACGCCGGCAATATTCGCGTCAGCGGCATCGACGGCGACACCGCCATGCTGGAGATCGTCGCCGATCACATGAGCGATTTCTACCAATGGTTTTACTTCCGCGTCGCCGGGGCCGGTGGACGCGAGGTGACGCTGAACATCACCAATTGCGGCGGTTCGGCCTATCCCAACGGCTGGCCCGACTATCGCGCCTGCCTGTCGATCGACCGCGAAGACTGGGTGCGGGTCGACGACACGAGCTACGCCGACGGCACGCTGACAATCCGCTTCACGCCCGAGACCGACCTCGTGTGGGTCGCCTATTTCGCGCCTTACTCGATGGAGCGGCACCACGACCTCATCTCGACCGTCGCCGCACTGCCGGGAGTCGAGTATCGCTCGCTCGGGCAAAGCCTTGACGGACAGGACATCGATTGCCTGACCATCGGCGAGGGCGAGCTGACCGTGTGGCTCTACGGCCGCCAGCACCCCGGCGAGACGATGGCCGAATGGTGGATGGAAGGCGCGCTCGAGAAATTGACCGATCCCGACGATCCCGTCGCCCGCATCCTGCGCCGCGACTGCACCTTCCACGTCGTGCCCAACATGAACCCTGACGGATCGCGCCGCGGGCACCTGCGGACCAACGCGGTCGGCGTCAACCTCAACCGCGAATGGCACGCGCCGTCGGCCGAGAAGAGCCCCGAAGTGCTTTACGTCCGCAATGCGATGGACGACCAGCCGCCGGCGTTCGCGATCGACGTCCATGGCGACGAGGCGATCCCGGCCAACTTCCTCGCCGGCTTCGAGGGCATCCCGTCGCTGACCGAGCGGCAGTCGGCGCTGTTCTCGCTGTTCTCCAATACGCTCGAGCGCATCTCTCCCGATTTCCAGACGCGCCAGGGCTATGAAGCCCCGCCGCCGGGCAAGGCCAATCTGTCGATGTCGACGACCCAGCTCGCCGAGCGCTTCGGCGGCGTGTCGATGACGCTTGAAATGCCGTTCAAGGATAATTTCGACCTGCCCGACGACGTCTACGGCTGGAGCCCCGAGCGCTCGAAATATCTCGCCGCCGCGTGCCTCGACGCGCTCCACGCGATGCTGCCAGACCTCAAGCAGGGCAAATAGCCATGCCGACCCTCGTCCTGCTCCGTCACGGCCAGTCGGAGTGGAACCTCGAGAATCGGTTCACCGGCTGGTGGGACGTCGACCTGACCGAGCAGGGGGTCGAGGAGGCGCGCGCGGCGGGGCGGCTGCTCAAGGACAAGGGGTATGATCTCGACCGTTGCTTCACCTCGCTGCAGACCCGCGCGATCCGCACGCTCAACCTCGTGCTCGAGGAAATGGGCCGGCTGTGGCTGCCGGTGACCAAGGCGTGGGAACTGAACGAGCGCCACTACGGCGGGCTGACCGGGCTCAACAAGGCCGAGACGATCGCCAGGGTCGGCGAGGAACAGGTCAAGGTCTGGCGCCGGTCATTCGATGTGCCCCCGCCCCTGCTCGAGGCCGGCAGCGACTATGATGTCGCCCTCGACCGCCGCTATGCCGGTATCGCGGTGCCGGGGACCGAGAGCCTCAAGGATACGATTGCGCGCGTCCTGCCCTATTTCGAGAACCACATCGCGCCAGCGCTCACCGCGGGCGATCGAGTGATCGTCGCGGCGCACGGCAATTCGCTGCGCGCGCTGGAAAAATATCTGTCGAAGATCGCCGACGAGGACATTGTCTCGCTCGAAATCCCGACCGGCGAGCCGATCGTCTACGAACTTGGCGACGATTTCGCGGTGCGCGAGCGATACTATCTGAAAGACTGCTAAGCTCTTTGTCGAGCAGTGCTTCGAACAAATTACGCCGCGACCTTGCCCTGGTACATCGCCTGGTCGGCGCGCGCGAGCACGGCCGCGGGCGTGTCGCCCCGCTCGATGACGGTAACCCCGATCGCGACCGACAGCGGGACCGGCATGCCGTCGATGAAGAACTCGTCGCCCGCGATCGTGTCGACCAGCCGTTCGGCGGTTTCGGCCGCGCTTCGTTCGTCGGCGTGGTCGAGGAGGATGCAGAATTCATCGCCACCGAGCCGGCCGACCGTGTCCGACTGCCGCACGCCGCCGACGAGCATCGCCGCGACATGGATCAGCGCCGAATCGCCCGCCGGATGGCCAAAGCTGTCGTTGAGCATCTTCAGACCATCGAGATCGACGAACAGCACCGCAGCGGGGTCGCCGTAACGCTCGTGGCGGGCAATGACGAGTTCGAGCTGGCGCAAGAAGCCGCGCCGGTTGAGCAGCGGCACCAGCGAATCATGGTGCGCCAGTCGATCGAGTTCGGCACAACGCGCCTCAAGCTGGGCGATCATTCCGCGCAGCCGGTCGATCTCCGCAGCGTCGTCGCGATCTTCCCTGACTTCGTACACCCGATGATCCCCAGTCCTCACGATCATGTTTCCTATAACCGAGATTAAAAGCTTCGGAAATCCGCCTGATGTCGATGTCCCGCATTGCGCCACCCGCAACGCCTCCCTAAACCCGCCGCTTCGTTGGGGGTTGCAGGCGACGGGCATGGACGCGGAACACGTCGACATCGGGATCATCATGGGCAGTCGATCCGATTGGGATACGATGAAACATGCCGCCGAGATGCTCGACCGCCTCGAAATCCCGCACGAGCGACGCGTCGTGTCGGCTCATCGCACGCCCCAGCGGCTCTATGACTATGCCAGCGGCGCGGCGGGGCGCGGGCTGAAGATCATCATTGCCGGGGCTGGCGGTGCGGCTCACCTGCCGGGGATGGCGGCGGCGATGACGCGGCTGCCGGTGCTCGGTGTGCCGGTAGAATCGAAGGCGCTGAGCGGCATGGATAGTCTGTTGTCGATCGTCCAGATGCCCGCCGGCGTGCCGGTCGGGACGCTCGCGATCGGGCGCGCCGGAGCGGTCAATGCGGCGCTGCTGGCGGCTTCGATCCTGGCGCTGAACGACGCCGAGCTCGCCAGCCGGCTCGATGCATGGCGGTCGGCCCAGACCGACGCGGTCGACGAAACCCCCGAATGACGATCGCGCCGGGCGGGACGATCGGGATCATCGGCGGCGGCCAGCTTGGCCGGATGCTCGCGCTCGCCGCGGCGCCGCTCGGCTACAAGGTGCATGTCTTCGATCCGGGCGAGGCGCCGTGCGCGGGCGACGTGGCGGCGGCGGTCACGCGCGCGCAGTTCGATGACGGCGACGCGCTGGCGCGGTTCGCCGCTGCAGTCGACGTCGTCACCTACGAATTCGAAAATCTGCCGGTCGCGCCGCTGGAGGCGCTTGGCGACAAACTTCGACCGGGCACCCTGTCTCTGGCGATTGCGCAGGATCGGGCGGTCGAGAAGCGCTTCATCGAAGGCACCGGGGCCAGGGTCTCGCCGTGGCATGCGGTCAATTGCGTCGAGGATGCGGTCGCGGCGGTCGGCGCGCTCGGGCTGCCGATCGTGCTCAAAAGCCGTCGGCTGGGTTACGATGGCAAGGGCCAGGCGTGGATCCGCTCGGCGGACGAAGCGGCGGCGGCGTGGGACGCGATCGGCCGCCAGCCCGCGGTCGCCGAAATGGCGGTCGACTATCTCGCCGAATTCTCCGTGCTGGTGGCGCGGACGGTCGAGGGCGAGACGCGCTGCTGGGAAGTGCCGCGCAACATTCACGAGGGCGGAATCCTGCGCCGGTCCGAAGTGCCCGCCGCCCTGCCCGCCTCGGCACGCGTGGCGGAGGCAGTCGAAACGGCGTGCGGACTGGCCAAGGCGCTGTGCCATATCGGGGTAATGGCGGTCGAGTTTTTCGCCACGGCCGACGGACCGGTTGTCAACGAGATCGCGCCACGGGTTCACAACAGCGGCCATTGGACGATCGAGGGCGCCGAGACTTCGCAATTCGAGCAGCACATCCGCGCGGTCGTCGGGCTGCCGCTCGGCGCTACGAGACTTACCGGAGCCAGCGCGGCGATGGACAATCTGATCGGTGACGAGGTCGATCAGTGGGCTTCGCTAGTCGCCGAGTCCGGCGCGCATCTCCACCTTTACGGCAAGGGCGCGGCGCGGCCCGGGCGCAAGATGGGCCATGTCACGCGAGTGAAGCGCTAATCGCTTCCGTCGGCGAAATTCACTTCGCCTCGACCACTTCGATCGGAAGCCCCGTCTTCTCCAGCTGCGGGCGGACCTTCGCGGCGTCGCCGACGACCACCCAGGTAAAGCCATTGGGGGCAATCGCGCCGCGGATCGCGCGGTCGAGCCCGGCCGCCGTCTGCGCCCGGTAGCGCGCGGCAAGTCCGACGTAGAAATCGTCGGGCCGGCCAAGCAAATCGGTGCGCATCATCGCCGCGAGCAGCGCCGCGCTCGTTTCGAACTGGCCTGGAAGCTGGTTGACGCTGTTGGCGATCGTAAGGCTCAATTCCTCCTCGCTGACCCCCTTGGTGCCGAGGAAATCGCCGATATCGCCGGTCAGCGCGATCAGCGAGTCACCGGTGCGATCGGCCTGGACCGGCGCCGAGACAGTGTAGGCAACGCCATTGGCGAGCAACTGGGCCGAGCTGCCAACGCCATATGACCAGCCCTTGCTTTCGCGCAGGTCCATGTTGAGCCGCGACAGGAAGCTGCCGCCGAGCACGTCGTTGGCGGCCTGCAGCGGAACCGTGTCGCCGCGCGGATCGACCGGCAGGAGCTGCCCACCGGCGATCGTCGATTGCGGCGCGCCGGGCCGGTCGACCAGCAAGATCCGCGACGCCGCCGGCCGCGCAGGAGGGGCGGTGAACGCCTTGACCCCGCGCGCCGCCGATGGTGCTGCCCATCCGCCGAAGCGCGCCTCCAGAAGCGGCTTGATGTCAGCCAGCGGGCGGTCCGAAACGACGAAGATCTTGGCCGTATCGGGCCGCAGCCAGCGCTGCTTGAAGCCGGCGAGATCGTCACGCGTGAATTTGGCGATCGCGGCGGGGTCGCCACCGGCTGGCCCGCCGTAGGGATGGCTCGGTCCATAAAGCGCGACCGGCAGCACGCGCTGGGCGACGCGGGTCGGATCCTTGAGTGTCTGGGCGATGCCGGTGAGCGCCTGGACGCGGACCCGGTCGATCTCAGCCGGGGCAAATGCCGGGTGCTGGACGATGTCGGTCAAAAGATCGATCGACGGCGCGAGATTGGGCGACAGCGCCGAAAGGGTGACAGTCGAGCGATCGGCGGTATTACCGGTGCCAATATTGGCGCCGAGCCGTTCCTCCGCCTCCGCCAGTTGCTGCGACGAGCGGCTGGTGGTGCCTTCCTCGAGCAGACCGACGGTCATCGCCGCAAGCCCGCGCTGGTCCGGCGCGTCGGCGGCATTGCCCGCGTCGAACGACAGCGCCAGCTGGGTCAACGGCACCGCGCTTCGCTGGGCGTAGACAATCGGGATGCCGTTCGCGAGGCTGGTGTGGACGATCGCGGGCCACTGCAGCGCGGTCAGTCGCCCAAGCGGCGGCAACGCGCGCGTCGGCTTGGGCGGCGCCTGCTCGGCCTTGGGCGCGGCGGGCTTGGTAACCTTCGTTTCGGCATAGGCTTCGCGCTGGCCGGGCGAGATCGAAATCGTCAGTGCCGGCCTGTTCAGCCATTGTTGCATCGCCGCGCGAACGCTGGCCGGGGTGACCGCGGCATAGGCTGCGAGCGTACGCTGGTAGAAGTTGCTGGTGCCGGCGAAAGTCTGCCCTTCCGCCAGGCTCACCGCCTTGCCGCCGAACCCGCCGACCTGCTCGAGCCCGCGGATGCGCCCGGCGACTTCGCTCGTCACGGCGCGCTGGACCTCGTCTGCGGTCGGGCCCCGGGCGATGAGATCGGCCATGATCGCGTTGGCCCGCGCGGCGACCTTGGCGGGGTCGGTCCCGGGCTTGGCGACGATCTGGGTCGTAAAGACACCCGCGCGCTGGAGCGGACTATAATTCGCGCTGACCTGGATCGCGATCTTCTCCTCGCGCACGAGCGCCTTGTCGAGCCGCGAGCTGGCGAGACCGCCCAGGATCGAACCACCGACATCGAGCGCCGCCATCTGCGGTGACAGCAGCCCGGGCACCGCCCAGTTGCGCGAGATGATCGTAAAGGCGAGCGCGTCCTTGAGCACCACGGTCTTGGGCGCGGCAAGCGTCGGCACCGTCGCCATCGCCGGGCGATTGACCGGGCCGCGCGCGATGGCGCCGAAATAGCGCTCGACCAGCGGGCGGGCCTTGGCCGCAGTGGTGTCGCCGGCGATAACCAGCACAGCGTTGTTGGGGCCGTACTTGTCGCGGAACCACTGCTTCACATCGGCCAGACTGGCCGCGTCGAGGTCGGCCATCGATCCGATCACCGTGTGGTGATAGGGGTGACCGGCGGGGAACAAATTCTCGTACAGCGCATATTGCGCGAGCCCGCCGGGCCGGCTGTCGCCTTGACGCTTCTCGTTTTGGACGACGCTGCGCTGGTTATCGAGCACGCCTTGCGACACCGCTCCCAGAAGGTGCCCCATGCGGTCGCTTTCCATGAACAGCGTCCGTTCGAGCGCGCCGGTCGGGACGGTCTCGAAATAGTTCGTGCGGTCGTTCGACGTGGTGCCGTTCTCGTCGGTCGCGCCGATTTGCTGGAGGAACTTGAAGTAATCGCCGGGCAGATTCTCCGAGCCGTTGAACATGAGGTGCTCGAACAGGTGCGCGAAACCGGTCTTGCCGGCGGGTTCGTCCTTCGACCCGACGTTGTACCAAGTGCTGACCGCGACCACCGGCGCCTTGTGATCCTCGTGGATGATGACTGTCAGCCCGTTGGCGAGGCGGAACATCGTGTGAGGAATGGCGACCTGGCGGACGAGACTCGATACCGGCGCGGCGGGTGCGACTGTCGCGGCGATCGACGGCGCCGAAAGCGCGGTGGCGCAGAGCAAGGCAAAAGTTTGGAAACGCATGGCGGAGCCCCTGAAACTTGTTCGTTGCCTGTCCCTAATGCCTTGCGCTCAGGGTGCAATTCGCTTTGTCAGGGACTGCCCGGCTTTTCGACCAAACGCAGATACCGTCGGTCAATCGCGGTCAGGTTCACGGAACCGGGATCGCCCCGCGCAGCATGTCGCCGATACCGAAGCGTTTCTTCTTGCGTGGCGGCTCGCCGGACCGTGGAGGCTCGCCGGACCGAGACGCATCGCCTTCCATATCGAGGCCGCGGATCATCGTGGCGGTGCTCTTGTAGCGCAACTTAGCGACCCACTTGGGTGCTTTCGGCGCCTCGGCAAAGCCGGCTTCGGGGCCATAGCCGATCATCGTCACCACCCCGTTGGGCGCGGCGCGGGCAACTTCAGCGGGGAGAAGGCACTCGCTGACGGACGATCCCAGCACCGCACCGGTGGCAAGCTGGCGGCGAACCTCGGCTGGCGAGAGATAATCCATGTCGGGGAAGCGGTTGGCCATGGTGGCGGATGACCAGATAATCATGTCGCCGCCCGCTTCGCTGCCAGCGCCTGCTCCGAACAGGCCGAGCGCATAGCCGGTCGCTTGCGACGCGAGCGTCCAGCCGAGCCGCCCCGCGCCCGACGGCAGCGCGCCATTCTCGCGCAAGCCGAGCGCCGGCATGAAGTCCTGGTTCGCGCCCAGTATGAAGCCGATCGGCGGGGCATAACTTGCCTCTACCCGGTGCGCGCCGACCAGCGAGCCGTTGCCGGGAACCGGTCGGTCGTCGCGGCGATTGGGCCACCGCGCGGCCTTCGGATCGAGCGTCGTGTGAGCGACCACTCGACGCGCGCCAGTGGCCATCGCCATCATCGCCGGCGAGACCTGGCCGGGTATCATCTTGGCCAAGTCGATGACCTGCGGCTGGTTCGGGCCAACATGCTCGCCGCAACCCCAATAGATCAGCAGCCGTCCCTTGGGCCGTTCGAAGCCGGTCGGCGTGTCGCGCGACGCCGCGACCGGCTCGGGCGGGAGCAGCGGCAACTGGGGCCCAAGGCCGAGGGTGGTCGGCGGCAGATGGTTCGCGGTCCCGGCCACCCCGTTGCGCGCCGACAGGCGAAGCTCGAGCGTTCGTACCGCCCCGCCGCCGCCGCCACTCATCATGTTCATCATCTGGCCAAGGCTCGGCCGGCCGGCGCCCATCCCCGCGCCGAGCCCGCTCATCGTCGCGACATCGACCGTGTAGGAGGCCAGCGGAGCCGGGGCCGGCGCGGCCCCGATTGTCGTCGTCGCGGCCAGCGCCGCCAACCAGGTCCCACGTGCCATCGATCGCTCCCCCGTACTGACCGGCTGATGTTAGCTCAAAGCCCCAACCGCGCCAACCGCGATCGGCACCTCGCCGGACTGGCCGCGCCCCCGCGCCTCTGCTAGCGGCGGCGGCAACATGACCGATCTCAAACATATCCGAAACTTCTCGATCATCGCGCATATCGACCATGGCAAGTCGACCCTGGCCGCTCGGCTGATCCAGGCCACAGGCGGCCTGTCAGCGCGCGAGATGACCGCGCAAGTCCTTGACAACATGGAGATCGAGAAGGAGCGCGGGATCACCATCAAGGCCCAGTCGGTGCGCCTTGAATGGGTCGCGAAGGACGGCGAGAACTACACGCTCAACCTCATGGACACGCCCGGGCACGTCGACTTCGCCTATGAAGTGAGCCGCAGCCTCGCCGCGTGTGAAGGCGCGCTCCTCGTCGTCGACGCCGCGCAAGGGGTCGAGGCGCAGACACTGGCCAACGTCTACCAGTCGATCGAGCACGACCATGAGATCGTCCCGGTCATCAACAAGGTCGACCTCCCCGCCGCCGAACCCGAGCGAGTGCGCGAGGAAATCGAGGAGATCATCGGGCTCGACGCGTCGGGCGCGGTGTTCGCCAGCGCCAAGACCGGGCTCGGTATCCCCGAAATCCTGCAGGCGATCGTCGACGTCATCCCCCCGCCCAAGGGCGACCGCGACGCGCCGCTGAAGGCGATGCTGGTCGATTCCTGGTACGACCCCTACCTCGGCGTCGTGATCCTGGTCCGGGTGATCGACGGGGTGGTCAAGAAGGGCCAGATGGTCCAGTTCATGGCCACCGGCAGCCAGCATCTGATCGACCGCGTCGGCTGCTTCCGCCCCAAGATCGACCAGCTCCCGGAGTTAGGCCCCGGCGAAATCGGCTTCATCACCGCGCAGATCAAGGAAGTCGCCCAGACCGCGGTCGGCGACACGATCACCGACGCCAAACGCCCCACCGCAAAGGCGCTGCCGGGGTTCAAGCTGGTCCAGCCGGTGGTGTTCTGCGGGCTGTTCCCGGTCGACGCCGCCGAGTTCGAGAAATTGCGCGACAGCCTGTACAAGCTGCGGCTCAACGACGCGTCGTTCAGCTTCGAGACCGAGAGCAGTGCCGCATTGGGATTTGGCTTTCGCTGCGGGTTCCTCGGGCTGCTCCACCTCGAGATCATCCAGGAGCGGCTGACCCGCGAATATGACCTCGACCTGATCACCACCGCTCCGTCGGTGGTCTACAAGATCGAGCTAAGCCATTCGAAGACGGAAGCCGCGCAGTCGATCGAACTGCACAACCCGGCCGACATGCCCGACATCAACCGCATCGTCAGCATCGACGAGCCGTGGATCGAGGCGACGATCTATGTCCCCGACGAATATCTCGGCGCGATTTTGAAGCTGTGCCAGGACCGGCGCGGGATCCAGAAGGATCTGACTTATGTGGGCCACGGCAAGTCGACCCGCGCGCAGATCAAGTATGAGCTGCCCTTGAACGAGGTGGTGTTCGACTTTTACGACCGGTTGAAGTCGATCAGCCGCGGCTATGCGAGCTTCGACTATCACGCCATCGGCAATCGCGAGGGCGACCTCGTCAAGATGAGCATCCTGGTCAACGCCGAGCCGGTCGACGCGCTGAGCATGATCGTCCACCGCGGCACCGCCGAAGCGCGCGGGCGGCAGATGTGCGAGCGATTGAAGGACCTCATCCCGCGCCATCTGTTCAAGATCCCGATCCAGGCGGCGATCGGCGGCAAGGTCATCGCCCGCGAGACGATCGCCGCGATGCGCAAGGACGTCACCGCGAAATGCTATGGCGGCGACGCCAGCCGCAAGCGCAAGCTGCTCGACAAGCAGAAGGAGGGCAAGAAGCGCATGCGCGAGTACGGCAGTGTCAGCATCCCGCAGGAGGCGTTTATTGCGGCGCTCAGGATGGGGGATGAAGGGTGAAGCCCCGAGCGTAAGGGAGGCTTCGCGCCAGCAAAGGCGAGCTTAGGCGGCGAGCGGCGGAAGCCCGGCCGGCGTGCGCCCGGGAAGCGAACCCGAAGGGCGACGCGGTCGACGTCACGGATTTGCCTCCGTGACGTCTTCTACTCCTTCCCTACCCCTTCCCAAGCTTCGATCTGCAGACCCGGGACGTCGCGAAAATCGCGTCCGTTGAACGTGATGAGCGTTAGCCCGTGGACCAGCGCCGTGGCGGCGATCATTCGATCGGTCGTCTTGCGCCGCGAATAGCCGATCGCCGCAACGATCTCGCGATAGGTGGCAATTTCGGGGGTACCGAAATCTAGCGTCTCGATCTGCTCGAGCATGCGGTCGAGGGCGCCGCGGCGAAGCATAGTTTCGTCGGGCTCGGCATAGGCGCCATTTTCAAGCTCTACCCGGCTGACGATCGACAAATGATGGTCTGGGCCGAGTTCGATCAACCGTTCACCGACTCTTATGTCACCATCGCGAAGGTGGATGGCAACGTTGGTGTCGATCAGAAAGCGCAAGCGTTTAGGAGCCGCGCCGCTCGGGCCACTCGATCGGCTGGCGCTTCTGCACCGATCCCGGCTTAGACATCGCGCCAAGGTCCTCGATCATTTCCCGAAACTTGCGCTGCTTCTCGTCGGGATCGTCTGCGAGTCGGGCAGTCAGCACATTGCCATGGCGGCTGACCATCATAAGTTCGTCGGGCCCGACATCGAGCGCTTTGGGCAAACGAAGTGCAATGCTGTTGCCGCTCCTGAACGTCTTGGTCTGGTGCTCGCCCACGGGTGAGGACTCCATATGATTGACGCGTATATACATTGAGAGCGAGTGCAAGTCCACATGCGCTTTGACCTGGTGCAAACGCACGATATCGAGCTGTAATGGCTAAAGGTGTTCTCCTCTATCGGAAGGATTCGAAATATAAGGACGAGCCATGGTCCTTTTATCGATTTCCCAAGAAGGACTATCAATCGCGAGCCCTACAGATGGTTGGCGATTGGGTTATCTTCCTTGAGCCAGTCAAGGCTGGACCGAGCGGGTATCATGCTGTCGGTCGGATAGAATCTATCGTTCCCGATCTCGCTGATCCAAAAATGAATCTCGCGATGATCGATCCAACCTCTTATCTCAAGTTCGAACAGCAAGTGCCGTTCAGCCGCAACAAGATTTATCCGGAACGCAGCGTGTTGAACGAAGCCGGCGCCGTTTCAGGGAGAGCGCAGTCGGCGGTTAGAGTCATACCTGCTGCGGACTTCAACAGAATCTTCGACCTTGGATTTGAGGCGGATCTCCAGTTACCTCGAACAGATAGCCGCGACTCGCTAGCATCGTTTGCCGAAGAGCAAATACCGTACGCATTCGAACAGGACCGAGTGCAAGTGCTCACGCTTCGCACGGTGAGAGATCGCGTTTTTCGTCATCATGTGCTGAAGGCGTATGACCGGCGCTGCGCCTTCACCGGATTCCAGTTCATCAATGGTGGCGGGCGGGCCGAGGTCGAGGCGGCGCATATCAAGTCGGTCGAGGCGAAGGGGCCTGACGTGGTGCAGAACGGGCTGGCGCTGTCAGGAACGGTACACTGGATGTTCGACCGGGGGTTGCTGTCGGTGGCGGACGACTCGGCGATCCTGCTGTCGAACCATATCAACGATGTCGACGGGGTGCGGAAGATACTGAACGCGGATGGCTATGCGCGGTTGCCCGGGGATGCGGCGAGCAGGCCGGATCCGGGGTTTGTGCGGTGGCATCGCGAGACGGTGTTCAAGGGCGCGGCGCTGGGGTGAGGATGGGGGACGCGGCCAGACGTGGTGCTCCCCTCGAATGGACATCGGTCAGACACCGGAAAAGTTGAAGTCGAGCCGCGTCGAATAGCCCTCGTTGCCGTGCGTCGCAGTCATCGTCCCGCCGAGCTGCCGCACCGACGCCCTTAGAATCTTGAGTCCCAGCCCGACGCGTCCGCCTGGGCCGATTGCTTCGACCTCGCCTTGCTCGGCGTCATCGCTGCACTCTAGCCGATAGCCCGCGTCCGCCACCCGCTTGCCACTCAAGTCGATCGTTCCCGACGACCGCTTGAACGAATGCTTTAACGCATTCGCCGCAAGCTCGTTGACGATCGTTGCCACGATCGATGCTTCCCGCGACACGACCGGCACATTTTCGAAACTGCCTACGACAGTGACTTCGGCTGGAAGCGTCGAGTTGATCAGTCCCACCACCTTGTCGAGGTACGGCCCAAGCTCGATCAGTTCGTTGGTAGCGTCCATCGCCAGATGCTCGTGGAGCGCGGCGACGATGTTGATCTGGCGCGCTACCCGTTCGAGCGAGTCGCGTGCTTCGTCGTTGCCCAACGCCGATCGCTCAAGCGAGACGAACCCGCCGATCAGCTGCAACGAGTTTTTGACCCGATGGTCGATCTCGCTGCGAAGCACCGCCTCGTTGGCGATGACGGCCCGCAAGTCGAGCTGGGTCATGACCTGATCGGCAAGAACCCGCAGGGCATCGCGCTGTAACGGGCTGAGCGTCCGCGGCTGATTGTCGAGCACGCATAACGTGCCGATCGGATAGCCGCCCTTCGACTTGAGCAACGCGCCAGCGTAGAAGCGCAGTCCCGGGTCGGCGAGGCACAAGGGATTATCCGCCATCCTCGCATCGGCCAGCGTATCGGGGATTTCGACGAAATCGTCTTCCAGAATCACATGAGCGCACAACGACGAGGCGAGCGGCGTTTCGCGCACCCCAAGGCCGGTTTCCGCCTTGAACCATTGCCGCGTCTCGTCGATCAAGTTGATGACGGATATCGGGGCGTCGCAAATCCGCGAGGCAAGCATCACGATATCGTCGAAATCCGATTCCCGTGGCGTATCGAGGATATCATATGCGCGCAGCGCTGCCAGGCGGGCAGCTTCGAACGGATGAGGCTGGGCTTTCATGCGAGGTACCGAGCGCAAGCTAACCCAAAACGCAAGGGCTTAGGGGAAGCGTTATTCAAATCGATCTCCGCTTTGGGTAGGCCGCAGTCGTGGCACGCGTGCGTGGCTCGCAGCTGC
Source organism: Sphingomonas sp. (assembly GCF_025362505.1). Lineage (GTDB taxonomy): Bacteria > Pseudomonadota > Alphaproteobacteria > Sphingomonadales > Sphingomonadaceae > Sphingomicrobium. Next base: position 32,974 of record NZ_JANYGG010000063.1, read on the forward strand.
CCTGCCAAACATCGAGCAAGCTTCGGAATTTTCAGCGTTTTCGCCCCGGACCGTTCGGGCCGGTTTCAGCCAACTCCGGAAACGTCACTCACCGACAGGCGGCACGCTGGCGCACCTGCCACGAAAAGGCGGCCCGGCAGTGTGCCGAAGCCACCTTCGATAGCCTCGCCAAGTCGGACCGTTTAATAGCCACGGTAGCGGTGGTGGCGAACGCGGATGGTGCGATAGCCGTAGGTACGGTTGTAGCCGTAGCCGTTGTTATAGCCGTTGTAGCCCTGCGGCTGGGCGTAACCATAATAGCCGTTGTTGT
>NZ_JANYGG010000072.1 GCF_025362505.1 Sphingomonas sp.
GGCACGACCGGCAGCCGGGTGCTCAACGGCACTTACGCTGGCCACCGCGCGTGCGAGGACGCGTTGAAAGACTTCTACGCGATGGACCATGCGATGGTCTTCTCGACCGGCTACCAGGCCAATCTCGGGATCATCTCGACCATCGCATGGTCCATCGCGTAAAATTCTTTCAGCGCGTCCTCGCAATCGCGATGTCCGCGATAGGTCCCGTTGAGCACCCGGCTGCCGGTCGTGCCCGAGCCATATTCGTCGAGTGCCTGCTTGCCCGCCGCGATGACGTCGGGATCGAAGGTCATGCCCATGTAATTATAGGTGCCCAGCAGGATCGTCCGCTGGCCGTTGCAGATCGCCACGGTCGGGCTTTCTACCCGCTCCATGACGAGGTTGAACGGGTCGGTCATCCCGGTCGAGAGCAACGAGCGGCGGATCTCGATCAGCGGATCGAACTTGTCGAACAGGTCGCCCATGTCAGTCGGCCTTGAGTTCGGTAACTGCGTCGACCAGCTGGCCGACACTCTCGATCTCAGCCTGTTGGTTCATGGTGATGAGGATGTCGAACTCGTCCTCGATGTTGGCGACGAAATCGAGCACCGTCAGGCTGTCCCACTCCAGGTCCTGAGCGAAGCGGGTCGCCTCGGTGACCGCGATCCCCTTCTTGTTGAAGGGTGCGATCTGGCGCTGGACGATATCGAGGGTGGTGTCGCGGTCGGTCATCGGGTCGCCTTAAGAGTGGACCGCCGCTTTCGCAACGGAATGGGGCGGAAGCGCGGCGGAACTGAAGCCTGTTTCAGTGCAGGCTAAAGCCAGCGTTGCTCGCGGTACCAGCGGGCGGTGTCACGCAGGCCGGCGGGAGTCGAGATCGCGGGTTGCCAAAGGTGGGCAGGCGGAGCGAGCGCGGGGTCGGCGACCCAGTCGGGATGGCAGAAATAGGCAACCCGGTCGGGGGTCAGCTTGGCGCTGCCGCGGCGGAAGAAACGGTCAAGCGCGGCGCCGACGCGGAGCAGGGGTTGCGGGGCGGAGAGCGCAAACACTTTCCTGCCGACCGCTTCACCGAGCAGTGCGGCGAATTCGAGATGGGTGAAGCCACCGCGCGTACCATCGTCGGGTTCGGCCGTCAGGCCGGCGGGCGAGGCCGGATCGGCCAGCGCGGCGAGCAGTCGGGCGAGGTCGTCGACGTGGATCAGCGACAGACTGCCGGTCGGCGGGAGGAGGACGACCCCCTTGCTGGCCATGCGGAACAGGTCGAGCGTCTCGCGGTCGCCGGGGCCATAGACGGCTGGCGGACGGACGATCGCGAACGGCAGGGTGCCGGCGCGGACGAGGGCTTCGGCGCGCGACTTCGATCCGCCGTAGAGCGACAGGTCGGGCTCGCGCGCGGCCAGTGACGAGACATGGACGAAGCGTTGCACTCCGGCGGCGGTCGCGGCGGCCAGGATGGCTGTGGTGCCGGCGACATTGCCGGCCTCGAACCCGGCCGCATCGGGGGTGTTGAGCACGCCGGCGACGTGGATCACGCTTTCGCACCCGACAACAAGCTGGTCGAGCGCTGCGTGGTCGGCGAGGTCGCCCTGAACCCAGGTCACCCCCTCGCGCGCTTTCATCGGGCGGCGCGCGAGGGCGCGAATGTCGCGCTGCTGCTCCTGCAAGTAATGCAGCAGGCGTCCGCCGACGAAGCCGGTCGCGCCGGTGATTGCGATGGTCATAGCGGAGCAGGCTTCAAAGCGGTGACCAGGCGGCTTCGGGTTCGACCGCCTCGGCATTGGCCACGGCGACGTCGCCGATCAGCGTGAACAGGGCCTCGATCAGTTCGTCGATCCCGTCGCCGGTCGCGGCAGAGATGAGGTGAGGTTCGGTGCCCGACGCCTTGGCGAGCTTCTTGCGCAGCTTGGCGAGATCCTTGGGGTCGACCAGGTCGCAACGGCTGAGCGCGACCAGCTCCGGCTTGTCCTCGAGCCCGGCGCCATAGGCGTCCAGTTCGCCACGGACGATGCGCCACGCGTCGACCGGGTCCTCGCCCTCGGCATCGACCAGATGGAGCAACGCGCGGCAACGCTCGACATGGCCGAGGAAGCGGTCGCCGATCCCGGCGCCCTCGGCGGCGCCCTCGATCAGGCCGGGGATGTCGGCCAGCACGAACTCGCGCTGCTTGAAGCTGACCACGCCCAGTTGCGGACGCAGTGTCGTGAAGGGATAGTCGCCTACCTTGGCGACGGCGTTGGTGATCCGGTTGAGCAGGGTCGATTTGCCGGCGTTCGGAAGCCCGACGATGCCGACGTCGGCCATCAGCTTGAGCCGCAGCCAGACGTACATTTCCTCGTTCGGCCAGCCGGTGCCGTGCTGGCGCGGGGCGCGGTTGGTCGAAGTCTTGTAGCTGGCGTTGCCCCGCCCACCGTCGCCGCCGCGCAGCAGGGTCACGCGCTGGCCGACCTCGGTAATGTCGATCAGTAGCGAACGCTCCTCGTCGTCGGCGAGGACCTGTGTGCCGACGGGAACCTTGATGACGAGGTCGTCGCCGCCGGCGCCTGTGCGGTTGGAACCCGAGCCGCCCTTGCCGCGAGGCGCGCGGAAATGCTGCGTATAGCGAAAGTCGATCAGGGTGTTCAGCCCGGCGACGGCTTCGAAGATGATGTCGCCGCCCTTGCCCCCGTGGCCGCCGTTGGGGCCGCCGAATTCGGCGAATTTTTCGCGACGAAAGCTCACCGCGCCGGGGCCACCGGCGCCCGAGCGGACGAAGATCTTGGCCTGATCAAGAAAATGCATCCGCGCCCCTTAGAGGATGCGGCGTCGAATCGTAAGCCTAGGAGAGCAGGGCGCCGATCTGTGCGACGGCGATCTCGCGGACCACCATCGGGTCGTCGCCGGTCGCGGCGGCGACTTCGGCGCCGACCAGGCTGTCGCCGATCGCGAGCAGGACGAGGCCGAGGACGACACGGTCCATCGGTCGGGGATCGCCGGCGGCGCGGAAGTCGGCGAGGATCGCGGCGACGGTCTCGGTCACGGGCAAGAGCGCCTCGCGCTGGCGGGTCAGCGCGATCCAGCCGACCAGTTCGCCAACGCGGTCGCGGGCGAACGCGTCGAACATCGCGTCGACCACGTCGCGCGGGGTTGCTTCGCCGCGTCGCCGGCTGGCGATAGCGGCGGTGATCGAGGCCGAAACCCGGCGCGCGATCTCTTCGGCGAGTGCGCGGTGAAGCCCGGCCGCAGAGCCGAAATGGTGGAGCAGGTTGGCGTGGGTCCGGCCGATGCGTGACGCCACCGCCTTGAGGGTGACGGCGGCGACCCCTTCCTCGATCAGCAGCCCATGCGCGGCCTCGACCGCGGCGGCGCGGGCATCGTCGGGAGACTGGCGGCGGCGGATCATCTTCATGCTCTAGTCGGAAAGTCAGACTAAAGTCAGCCTGTCACGATCTCTACTTATTGACATTTATGTTAGCTAAGGCCAGATCAGATTCATGAACGCTCACACCAGAATCGACGGTTCGACTCCGTCCGACTTAATCATCACCCCGCGCGATCGCCGCTTCGGACGCGGTGAGGCGACGCCGCGGTGGTGGCACGGCGGCAACCCGGCGGCGAGCGCGCTGTATAATGCGCTGTCGGCGACCTTCCCGCTCGGCGAGGCATTCTTCGTCGATAGCGTGCGCAAGTTCCGCGACGGAGCGCCGGAGCCGCTGGCGAGCGAGATTCGCGCCTTCACCACGCAGGAAGTGATCCACAGCCGCGAGCATCTCGCGTTCAATCGCCGTGCCGCCGACGCGGGCTATGATCTCAAGCCGCTCGAGGACAGGGTTGCTGCTCGGCTTGATCTGACCAAATCGAGGCCGCCGATCGTCAACCTGGCGGCGACGATGGCGCTCGAGCATTTCACCGCAATCCTGGCGCATGAACTGCTCGCCGACCCGCGCCACCTCGCCGGCGCCGATGCCGAGACGGCCGCGCTGTGGCACTGGCACGCAACCGAGGAAATCGAGCATAAGGGAGTCGCCTACGATACATGGCTTCACGCGACGAAAGCGTGGCCGCGCGGCAAGCGCTGGAAGGTCAAGTTCAAGGTCATGCTGCTCGTCACCCACAATTTCGTCGTCGACCGGACGGCGGGGTCGCTCGAGCTGCTTCGGCAGGACGGAATTACCGGCTTCAAAGCCTGGTCGTCGCTGCTGTGGTACATGTGGATTCGGCCCGGAATGATGCGCAAGATTTTCTTGGCCTGGGTTCATTTCTTCCTGCCGGGTTTCCATCCATGGAACGAGGATGATCGCGCGCTCATCGCCCAATATGATGCGCCGGTCGTGGCCTGATCATATCTTCCCCAAGCCCGAGGATTTAATCCGGGCCCGGGAGGGTTTTTCTACGCGGCGAGTTGTCCGACGTCGGTCGTCGTCGCCGTTGCCGCCGCCGCCGCGAGATCGAGGCGCAGCAGCCGAGACGGGGCACAGCCGCCGCGCGCGCAGCTGTAGCGCGGGGCGGTCAGGCCGATGGCCTTGAAGCCGAGCTTCTCGAGCACCCGGCCAGACGCCGGATTGTCAAGAAAATGGGACGAGTCGAGCTGGGCGAGGCCGAGCGTCGCGGCAATGTCGATCAGCGCGCGGCCGGCCTCGGTGGCATAGCCGCGCGCCCAATAAGCCCGCGCGATCCAGTAGCCGAATTCGACCCGCCCCGACGCGCGCCGGGCGATGCCGCACGCGCCAACGATCCCGGGCGATCCGGCGGTACGTGCTATGATCAGGAACGACGGCAGCGCCGGATCGCGCGGGGAGGCGAGGAACGCCTCTGCGTCGCCCAGCGCGTAGGGCCACGGCGCGGTAGCGAGGTTGCGGACTATGGCCTCGTCGCCGATCGCGTGCGCCAGCGCCGGCGCATCCTCGGCCCAGCCGGGTCTCAGTAGCAGTCTTGCTGTTCTGGCGAACATTGTATCTTCTCCCGCTGGGCGAGCGGTTAGGCTCGCCAAGTTACAGTTTTGGGAAAAGAAAAAAGGGAGGAGAGGGGGGTGCCCTCTTCTCCCTTTTGGGTTCCGGATGTCCAGTCACCATTTGGGCCACCCCCTCCCGGGAGCGGCCTTTTCGTGACCGATCCCTATTCTGCTGCCTGTGCTACCGCCGGCATATTGTTCGCGTCTACACACGCGAATTTGCGGCCTTGGCGCCCGTTCTTGAACGAGACGCGGCCGTCAGTAAGAGCGAACAGGGTGTGATCCTTGCCAATGCCGACGCCCGCGCCCGGATAGACGCGCGTGCCGCGCTGGCGGATGATGATGTTGCCGGCGCGCACGGTTTCGCTGCCGAACTTCTTGACGCCGAGGCGCTTCGATTCGGATTCGCGACCGTTGCGGCTCGAGCCGCCTGCTTTCTTATGTGCCATGGAAAATTACTTTGCTTTCGGGGTCTTCTTGGCCGCGGCCTTAGCAGGCGCGGCATCTTTTGTCGAGGCGGCGGCGGGCTTGGCGGCCTTGGTGGCGGGCTTTTCAGCCTTGGTGGCGGGCGCTTCGGCCTTGGCAACCTTGGCCGGCTTCTCGGTGGCGGGCGCGGCGGCGACCGGCGCCTCGGGAGCGGCAGCCTTCTTGGCCGGGGCCTTCTTCTCGGCCTTGGCGTCGCCGATCGAGACGATCCGCAGGATCGTGTGCTGCTGGCGATGGCCGGCCTTGCGGCGGTAATTGTGGCGGCGGCGCTTCTTGAAGACGGTGACCTTGTCAGCCTTCGCCTGCGCGATGATCTCGGCGCCGACGACAAGGCCCTCGAGCGACTTCAGGTCCGATCCCTCGCCGGCGAGCAGGATGTCGGTCAGCGAGATGCTGTCACCGGCATTGCCATCGAGCTTCTCGACGACGATCTTGTCTCCCGGGGCAACGCGATATTGCTTGCCGCCCGTGCGCAGGACTGCGAACATTGGCTTCTTCTTTCTTCAACGAAACTGGGCCGCGGCGGGAGACCCGCGCGGGAAAGGCTGCCGACTAGGCAGGAGGGCCTCGCCTGTCAACCGGGGGGAGGCGTTTTGCGAGGGAATCGACGCGATCGTGCGCGGCTGGCAATGACCCGGTTTTGGACAAGTAGACAGTGTAACGCGGTTTTGTGTCATGCATGTCGGCGATGTCGTGCGTGTCGGCGGTGTCGCGTGTGTCGTCCGGAGGGCGCGCATGTAATTTTGGTTATCAACGGGTGACCATTGGTCGGGCAAGCGCAAAGGATCATCGGAATAGCCAAGCATATCGGGTGTGCTGTAGGACAGGAAAATCGTCAATGGCGGAGATTGGTGAGGAGCAGTCACCAGCGATCAGGCTTAAGTATCCGGCGTTTCAGACGTTCAAATTGCCGATCGCATCATATATTCAATCGGAGTGCTTCGTAACAATCGCCGTCAATGGCCGTGCCAACACCGGCTTCGATAATGGCAAGTGCTTCGGCGCGTGACATGGCGCTTCGGTACGGGCGATCCGAACTCAGGGCGTCGAAATAGTCGCACACCGTGATGATACGAGTTTCGCGGCGAATTTGATCGTCCTTGAGACCAAGCAGATAGCCGGATCCATCCATTCTTTCGTGATGAGCGGCGGCGATCGGTGCCATATCCGCCAGCACTCCGACCCTCCCAAGAATTTC
>NZ_JANYGG010000009.1 GCF_025362505.1 Sphingomonas sp.
AAATATATTCGCCAGAACCGCGGTACCGAAGTGCTCGCCAAGGCCGATACGGCCCGGGTGAAGCTCTGGGCCCCTTACGGCCTCAACTAGGAGCTAGCGGAACATGGCACGCGTCAAACGGGGTGTAACCACCCGCGCCAAGCACAAGCGGATCCTCGACAATGCGAAGGGCTATTATGGCCGTCGCAAGAACACGATCCGCATCGCCCGCCAGGCCGTCGAAAAGGCCGGGCAATATGCCTATCGCGATCGCAAGGTTAAGAAGCGCAGCTTCCGCGCCCTGTGGATCCAGCGCATCAACGCTGCGGTTCGCGCCGAGGGTCTGACCTATGGCCAGTTCATTCACGCGATGAAGCTGGCGAACATCGATCTCGACCGCAAGGTCCTGGCCGACATCGCGATGCACGAGGGCGAGGCTTTCTCGGTACTCATCGCGCAGGCGAAAGCGCACCTCCCCAACGAGGGGGATCGCCAGGCGGCCGTCGCCGCCTGAGCGACCAATGGAACGACATCAAGGGGCGCTCGGCACCAGCCGCGGCGCCCCTTTTGTATTCGGGGGGAATGCAATGCGGCTTCAGGCGATTGGCGACGCGGACTTCGCCTGGCTGATGGACGAAAGCCCCGCCCGATGCCCCGGCCCTGCCCGACGGCGGACTGGCACCGCCGGGCGTTCATATTTGAGCGTTGAATCGAAAAGGGCGCCGCAGTTGCCCGGGCGCCCTCTCCTAGTCGGATGCTCTTGCGGCATCCTCTCCTAACTTCTTGCGAGACGAACCCTACTGCCAGATCGAGTCGGGCTCCGCGGCGATGGTGTAGCGCGTGGTCGCGCCACTATTGTCGCGGAAGGTCAGCCGCTGCCACTCGGTCCGCGCCTTTACCTCGCACAGGAACGGCCCACTGATCTTCTCGGTGCCCGGCTCGAGTTGGCCGAATGCGCAGTCGGAGTAATCCCCCCCGATGACCCAGTAACGCCGTTGCATTGTCCTTGCTCCTTTAGTGCTGATGTCAGGCGTGAGCGAATTGTGCCGCTTCGGTCGATTCGCCGAGCGCGGTGGTCGATGCCGTTCCGGCCGAGATGACCGTCGCGACCTGGTCGAAGTAACCGGTGCCGACCTCGCGCTGGTGGCGCGTGGCGGTATAGCCGGCGGGTTCGCTGGCGAACTCGGCCTGCTGGAGCCGCGAGTAGGCCGTCATGCCTTCGTCGCGATAACCGCTGGCCAGTTCGAACATGCCGTGGTTGAGGCTGTGGAAGCCGGCCAGCGTGACGAACTGATACTTGTAGCCCATCGCCCCCAGTTCGCGCTGGAACTTGGCGATCGTCGCTTCGTCGAGCTTGGCGGCCCAGTTGAAGCTCGGGCTGCAGTTATAGGCGAGCAGCTTGCCCGGATATTTGGCGTGCACCGCCTCGGCGAACTTGCGCGCATCGGCGAGATCGGGGTGGCTGGTTTCCCACCACAGCAGATCGGCGTGCTCGGCAAACGCGAGACCACGGGCGATGCAATGGTCGAGACCGCTACCGTCGCGCAGGCGAAAGAAGCCCTCCGGAGTGCGCTCGCCGGTGATGAACTGGCGGTCGCGCTCGTCGATGTCCGACGTGATCAGCTTGGCGCTTTCGGCGTCGGTGCGGGCCACGACGAGCGTGGGGACGCCACAGACATCGGCGGCAAGCCGCGCCGCGTCGAGATTGCGAATCGCCGCCTGGGTCGGGATGAGGACCTTGCCGCCGAGGTGACCGCACTTCTTCTCCGATGCCAGCTGGTCCTCGAAATGGACCGCCGCGACGCCGGCCTCGATATAGGCCTTCATGATCTCGAAGCAGTTGAGCGGGCCGCCGAAGCCGGCCTCGGCGTCGGCGACGATCGGGACGAACCAGTCGCGCTGGGCACCGCCTTCGCTGTGCTCGACCTGGTCGGCGCGCTGCAGTGTCTTGTTGATTCGCTTGGCCAGTTCGGGACCGGCGTTGGCGGGATACAGTGACTGGTCGGGATACATTGCTCCGGCGGTGTTGGCGTCGGCGGCAACCTGCCAGCCCGACAGATAGATCGCCTCGAGCCCGGCGCGGACCATCTGCATCGCCTGGTTGCCCGTGACCGCGCCCAGTGCCCGGACAGGCTCATCGCGCTTCATCAGTTCCCACAGCTTGAGCGCACCGCGCCGAGCAAGCGTATGTTCGATCGTGAACGAGCCGCGCAGCCGCTCGACATCGGCCGGGGCGTAAGGACGGGTGATTCCGTCGAACCGGCCCGCAGGAGCAGCGATCAGCGAAGAGAAGTCGGACATTGGAGAGAGCTTCCTTGGAAATCGGACTGAGTCGAATGATTCGAATTTATTTCATCCTTCAACGCCAAATATCGGGCAAGGTCGCATCGAAAAGGGCGCGACTGTCACGAAATGACTTGTGCTTTCTGTAAATATTTTACAGAACAGGCAGATGACGACAACGCGAAAGCTGTTCCTCGGCGCCCGCCTCAAGCGCCTTCGCCGCGACCTCGGGCTACAGCAGAGCGCGATGGCGACGCAGCTCGGCATTTCCGCGTCCTACCTCAACCATCTCGAGCGCAACCAGCGACCGGTGACGGCCGGGATCCTGCTCCGTCTCGCGGAAGTATTCGACGTGAACGTCAAGGCATTCGCCGCTGAGGGCAATGAAAGCGCCGGCGCCGAGCATCTCGGCGAGATCTTCTCCGACCAGATGTTCAGCGACCTTGCCATCAGCCGCTACGAACTGGTCGAGCTAGCGGACAATGCCCCGACCGTCGCCGAGGGAGTGGCGCGGCTTTATACCGCTTTGCGCGACCTCCAGCGCCAAACCCACAGCGGCGACGGTGACGAAACCGATCCGCGCGGCCTGATCACGCCCGAGACCTGGGTGCGCGACTATATCCAGGAATCGAGCAATCACTTCCCCGAGCTCGAGGCCTGCGCCGAGACGCTCGGCGTGGCGATGGCCGACGCGCTGTCGATCGCCGAGCCACTCCGGCGGAGGCTCAAGGATGCGTGGGGAATCTCGTGCCGCGTCGTCTCGCCCGCGCTGTTGGGCGAGTCGACCCAGCAATATGACCCCGAGCGGCGGGTGTTCATGCTGTCGTCGCTGTTGCGAAGCGAAAACCGCACCTTCGGCCTCGCCTACCAGCTGGCGATGGTCGAGTTCCGCGAAGTCATCGAGCGAGTCGTCGAGGCCGCCGCGCCGCCTGATCAGGGGTCGCGCCATTTGCTTCACGTCAGCCTGGCCAACTATGCCGCCGGCGCGATCATCATGCCTTATGGCCGCTTCCTCGCCTCGGCCGAGGAGTATAATTATTCGATCGACCGGCTGTGCGGCGAATATGGCGCCAACGTCGAGCAGGTCTCGCATCGGCTGACGACACTCGGCCGGCCGGGTGCGCGCGGCGTGCCGTTCTTCATGATCCGGGTTGATGCGGCGGGCAACATTTCGAAGCGCTATGCTGGCAACGCCTTCCCCTTCTCGCGGTTCGGCGGGACCTGTCCACGGTGGAACCTCCACGCCGCGTTCCAGAACGCCGGCAAGGCGATCAGCCAGGTCATCGAGACCCCCGACGGCCAGCGCTTCTTCACCATCTCGCGAACCATCGAGCGGCCGATCCGTCCCGATGTCCAGTCCGACGGCCTGCTCGCGGTCGGGCTCGGCTGCGAGCTTCGCTATGCCGAGAAACTGCACTGCGCGGCGGGGCTCGACCTTGCCAACCCGCCGACCACCCCGATCGGTCCGGCCTGCGCGATCTGCCCGCGAATGAACTGCCCGCAGCGCGCCACGGCGCCCGCCGGCCGGGCGCTCGCCGTCGACGAGAATCGCAAGACGATTTCGCCTTACCCGTTCGTTCCGGCGTGACCGCTTTGCAATGTGCGGTGCGCTGCGGCTAGAGCCGCGTTCATGACCGAACCTGCTGACCCTACTCTCGCGCGCTTCTACGGTGCCGACACGCTTCCCGAGCTCGAGGCGATGCGGGTCGCAATGCTCGGCAAGTCGGGAGAGATCACCGCGCAGCTGAAGTCGCTCGGGCCGATGACCCCGGAGCAGCGCGCGATCGAGGGTCCGAAGATCCACGCCCTGCGCGAAGCCGTCACGGCGGCGATTGCGGAACGCAAGGTCGAGCTCGAGGCGGCCGAGCTTGATGCGCGTCTCGCAACCGAGCGGCTCGACCTGTCACTCCCCTCGCGCGAAACCCCGCGGGGATCGATCCACCCGGTCAGCCAGGTGATGGACGAGCTGGCCGAGATCTTCGCAGACCTTGGTTTCGCGGTCGCCGAAGGTCCGGAAATCGAGGATGACTGGCATAATTTCACCGCGCTCAACATTCCCGAAACGCATCCCGCGCGCGCGATGCACGACACGTTTTATCTTGCTGGCGAGCATGAGCGCCCGATGGTCCTGCGGACCCATACCTCGCCGGTCCAGATCCGCACGATGATGGCGAGCAAGCCGCCGATCCGCCTCATCGCGCCCGGCCGCGTCTATCGCAGCGACAGCGACGCGACCCACACCCCGATGTTCCACCAGATCGAGGGGCTGGTGATCGACAAGGGCATCACCATGGGCCACCTCAAATGGACCCTCGAGACCTTCCTCAAGGCCTTCTTCGAGCGCAACGACATCGTCCTTCGCCTGCGCCCGTCCTACTTCCCCTTCACCGAGCCGTCCGCCGAGGTCGATGTCGGCTGGTCGATGGAGAATGGCCGCCGCGTCGTCGGCGGGTCCGAAGGCTGGATGGAAGTCCTCGGCTCGGGGATGGTCCACCCGCGCGTCATCGCCGCCTGCGGTCTCGACCCCGACGAGTGGCAGGGCTTCGCCTTCGGCACCGGCGTCGATCGCCTCGCGATGCTCAAGTACGGCATGAACGACCTGCGCGCCTTCTTCGACGGCGACCTGCGTTGGATGAAGCACTACGGCTTCTCGTCGCTCGACGTGCCCACGCTCAGCGGGGGGATCGGCGCGTGAAGTTCTCCCTGTGCTGGCTCAAAGAGCATCTCGACACCGTTGCCGACGCGGCCACCATCGCCGACACGCTCAACCGCATTGGGCTAGAGGTCGAGGGCGTCCACGATCCCGCCGAGGCGCTTGCCCCGTTCAAGGTTGCGCGCGTGCTCACCGCCGAGCGCCACCCGCAAGCGGACAAGCTGCAGGTGCTCACCGTCGACACCGGCGACGGCCAGCCGCTCCAGGTCGTGTGCGGCGCGCCCAATGCCCGCGCGGGGATGCTCGGCGTGTTCGGCGGACCCGGCGCCTATGTCCCGGGCAGCGGCATGACCCTCAGGAAAACCGCGATCCGCGGGGTCGAGTCGAACGGCATGATGTGCTCGGTGCGCGAACTCGAGCTCGGCGACGAGCATGACGGCATCATCGAGCTTCCCGCCGATGCCCCGGTCGGGGCCAGCTACGCCGACTATGCCGGTATCGACGACCCGCTGTTCGACGTCGCGATCACCCCCAACCGCCAGGATTGCATGGGCGTGCGCGGCATTGCCCGCGATCTCGCCGCGGCAGGGCTCGGCGCGCTGCGCCCGCTGGCCGCTGTCTATCGGATGGAGGAACGTTCACCGCTTGTCCTAGGCGGAGCGGCGCCAGCGGTGCGCACCGACGACCCCGAGGGCTGCCCGGCGTTCTACGCCCAGGCCGTGTCGGGGCTGACGAACACCGCGTCGCCGCCGTGGCTCCGGCAAAGGCTCAAGGCGATCGGCCAGAAGCCGATTTCGGTGTTGGTCGATATCACCAACTTCCTCACGGTCGACCTTGGCCGACCGCTGCATGTCTATGATCGCGCCAGGCTCAACGGCGCTCTGGTCGCGCGCAAGGCCCGCGCGGGCGAAACGGTGCTCGCGCTCAACGGCAAGAGCTATGCGCTCGACCCGGCGATGACCGTCATCGTCGACGACGCCGAGGTCCATGACATCGGCGGGATCATGGGCGGCGAACACAGCGGCGTCACGAATGCGACCACTGACGTCATCATCGAATGCGCCTGGTTCGACCCGGCCGGGATTGCGCGGACCGGCCAGAGACTGATGCTGACGAGCGATGCCCGCCAACGGTTCGAGCGCGGCGTCGATCCCGCTTTCCTCGACGAAGCGTTGGAGATCGCGACGCGGCTGGTCGTCGATCACTGCGGCGGCACCGCCAGCCCCGTCACCCGCTCCGGGCAGCCGCCGCTCGAGTCAAAACGCGTCGCATTCGATCCAGCGCTGACCCTGGCGCTCGGCGGGGTGGCGATCGCCGAGGAAGAGCAGCGCGCGATCCTCGATCGGCTCGGTTTCAGCTTCGATGGGGGCGACGCGATCGTCCCGAGCTGGCGCCGCGATATCGACGGGCCCGCCGACCTGGTCGAGGAAGTCGTCCGGCTCCACGGCTACGACAAGATCCCGTCGACCGCGCTGCCCCGCGCCGAAGGGGTCGCGCGGCCGACCGCGACGCGCGCTCAGACGGTCGAACGCCGCGTGCGCCGCGCCGCTGCGGGCCGCGGTCTCGACGAGGCTATCAACTGGAGCTTCATTCCGACCGCTGACGCCGACCGGTTCGGCGGAGCGGCGTGGACCCTCGCCAATCCGATCAGCGAGGAGATGAAAGCGATGCGTCCGTCGCTTCTTCCCGGGCTCCTCGCCGCCGCCCGCCGCAACGTCGACCGCGGCGCCTCGTCGGTGCGACTGTTCGAGGTCGGCCGCCGCTACCTGGCGGAAGGCGAGCGGGCGACCGCCGCGATCCTGTTGGCTGGCGAGCGAACCCCCCGCGACTGGCAGTCCGGCAAGGCTCAGGGCTTCGACGCGTTTGACGCCAAGGCCGAAGTATTGGCGCTGCTCGAAGCGGCGGGCGCGCCGGTGGCGAACCTGACTCTGTCTCCGGATGCCGGTCCCACCTGGCACCCCGGCCGCTCGGCGACGCTCGGCCTCGGCCCCAAAACGATCCTCGCGGCGTTCGGCGAGCTGCATCCCAGGTTGGCCAAGGACCTCGACGCCCCCGCCGGGACGGTTGCCGCCGAAATCTACCTCGACGCCATCCCCGCGCCACGCGCGAGCGGCCGAGCGCGCAGCGCCTTTTCACCCCCCGCGCTCCAGGCGATCAAGCGCGACTTTGCCTTCTTCATTCCCGCGGGCGTCAGCGCCGACGCGTTGCTGCGGGCGGTGCGCGGGGCCGACAAGGCGCTGATCACCGGTGTAAGGCTGTTCGACCGGTTCGAGAGCGACGCGGGCCTCAGCCTCGCTATCGAGGTGACGCTTCAGCCGGGCGAGAAAAGCTTCACCGACGCCGAAATCGTCGCGATCTCGGCCAAGATCGTCGCCACCGCCGACAAGCTCGGTGCCCGCCTCCGCGGCTGAGCAGGCGGTTCGCGCCGCCTTCGCCGAGCAGGCGGGCTGGTGCCGATCGCTTGGCTCGCCGCTCACCGCGCTGGTCTGCGATCTCCTCGCCGAGCGCCCATGGCCTGAGAGCGTGGTCGCAAGACGGCTGAGCGAATGGCCCGGCGACCCGCGCCCGTCGGGCGATGCAGTCCCGCTCAGGCTGTGCGGCGGGCTTCACGCCGGGGTCCGCTCGGGGGCGCTGTCCGCGCTCGCCGAATGTTATCCACCCCACGTCCTGCCCGAACGCGAGCAGCTCGGCAGTGCAATCGATGAGGCGATCGTGTTACCCGCGCTTGCCGAATGCCTTGATCGGCCGCCACAGACCAACGAAGTCGGGCGCGCCAACGCGCTGTTTGCAGGCGCTCTCGCCTTCGCCGATCGCTTTCCGGTGCCGGTCGTACTGTTCGAGCTCGGCGCGAGTGCGGGGCTCAATCTCAGGATGGACCGCTTCGGTTATGACCTCGGCGGGCTGCGCACCGGCGATCCCGCCTCGTCGCTTCAGCTCAAGCCCGCGTGGCGCGGGCCGCCGCCGCCCGATTCGCGAGTCGAGGTGATCGAGCGTCGTGGCGTCGACCTCAACCCGCTCGATCCGGTCACCGACGGCGACCGGCTGATGGCATTCGTCTGGGCCGATCAGGCGGATCGGGTCGCTCAGCTCGAAGCAGCGCTAAAAGTCGCCCGCACCCACCCCGTGACTCTCGACAAAGGCGACGCCGCGGACTGGATCGAGGCGCGGCTGGCCGAGCCGCAGCGCGCCGGCACCAGCCGCCTCGTCTATCATTCGATCGCCCTCCAATATTTTGCACCGGAGAGCCAGCAGCGTGTCGCCGCGGCAATCGAGCGGTCCGGGAAAGCCGCAACCCCGGCCACGCCAATCGGCTGGCTGCGGTTCGAACGAAGTCCCGACGATCAGGATCCGACGTTGCGCCTTCGGTCTTGGCCCGGTGGCCAGGACCGGTTGCTCGCGACCTGCCATCCCCACGGCGGGACGATCAACTGGCTGGGCGGCGCTCGAGGTCGTTGATCGCCTGGTGCACTCGCGCCTCGATTTCGCTGCGCGGAAGGCCGGGCGGGATGGTTTCTCCGATTCGCCACGTGACGACGCCGGGGCGCTTGACCAGCCCCCTTGGCCAGACGAGCCCCGCGTCCATCGCCACTGGCACCACCGGCAACCCGGTCGCGCGATAGAGCGCCGCGAAGCCCGGTTTCAGCTCGGGCTGTTCGCCGACCGGGACGCGCGTCCCTTCCGGAAAGATTACCACTGGCCGCCCGTTCGCCGCCGCCGCCTTGCCCGCCTTGACGAGGTTGCGCAGCGCCGCCGGCCCGGCCTCGCGATCGACCCCAATGACGCCATAACGCTGCGTCAGCCAGCCAAACAGCGGCATGTCGCTGAGCTGGCGCTTCATCACGACCACCGGGGTCGAAAAGACGCGCAAGGTCGCGACCGCCTCGTACATCGACTGGTGCTTGATCGTGAACAGCACCGGGCTGCTCGGAAGCTCGCCCTCGAACCTTTCCTCGATCCCGATCAGGTGGCGGGTGAGAAAATGGTGAAAGTTCGACCAGCCGTGAACGACCGCGCGCATCGGCTTCACGCCGATGACCGACACGGCCAGCCCGGCGAGGACGTAGAGCAAGGTGCCGAGATAGAAGATCAGGTTGAACAGCAGCGAGCGGACAAGGTTCATACGTCGAGCCACACCGCCATCCGCCGCAGCAGATATTTATTATATTCGGCGAACAGGGTCATAAGGTTCGGCTCGGTGCGCACGGCGTCGAACGTGATGTCGTAGCGCCGCCCAAGCTGGCTGCGGAACTCGTAGCTGGCGCGGCGCATGTGCCAGTCGCTCGTCACCAGCGTCACCGAGCGATACCCGTGGGCATCGAGCCAGCGCTTGGCCTCCTCGGCGTTCGAGCGGGTGTCGACGCTCTCCGAGCCAAGGTCGACACAGCATTCGAGCAATGCCTGCCGCCCGCCGAGCCGCCGCGCGAGATCGCGTTTGGTCACCGACGGGTCGGCGCCCGCGATCAGCATGCGGGACGCGCGGTGGGCGGCGAGGCGCCTGATGCCCTGCTCGATCCGGCCACTGCCACCAGTGATGACGACGATCGCATCGGTCGTCGTCTTGGCCGGAGCGGGAACGCCGAGCGTGACTGCGAATAGCGCGAACAGCATCGCGTAAAGCAACACCAGCAGGGCACCGGCGCGCACGGTCACAGGCTGGCCCTCAACGCGGCAAGCACGGCGGCGCGGGCGACGAGCGTGGCGAGCAGCGCCACCGCGAGCGGCAGCAGGGCGAGGGCCACAAGGTCGGACGGATGGAGCAGCGGACCGCCAGCCAGTTCGGCGACCATCCCGGTTGCACCGCCGAGGATCGCGAACAGGACCAGTGCTGCGGCGACGCCCCCCGCGACGCCGCCGGCCAGCGCGTCGAGCGCGATGCGCCGCTGGAACAGGCCCGCCACCTGACGATCGGTCGCGCCGACGCCGTGCAAGATCTCGATCGTCGTGCGATTGGTGTCGAGCGCCGACCTTGCCGCGAGCACGACCACCGCGGCGCTCGCCAGTACGACCAGCAGCACCAGCCCGGCAGCGAGCAGCGCGACCGCGTGAAGTCCCGACAGCAAGGGCCGCAAGCTGTCCGCATGCGCGACAAACCGTGCGCCCGGTACCGCCGTTTCGATCCGGCGGCCGATCGCGACCGGATCGGCATCGGGCCGGAGCTCTACGTCGACCATCGCCGGCAGCGGAAGGTCGCCTCCCGCTGCTGCAGCGGGCCCCAGCCAGCGCTCGAGCGTGGCGCGCATCTCGGTCTCCGGCACTGGCCGCGCGCTCGCGACACCGGCCGCCGAGCGAGCCGCCGCCACCACCGCCGGCAACCGCGCGGCGCCATCCGCAAGCTGCACCGAATAGCGCTGGCTAACCCCCGCCGAAACAATCCCCGCCACATTTTTGAGGGAGAGGCCGGCGGCGGAGACGGTGACGATCAAGAATACCATAATCATGATCACCCACGGTGTGGCACCGCGGAAGCCTCCGCCGGGGATCAGGCGGCGGTCGGGCGCAGAGGCGAACAGCCAGTTCATCAGGCGCGCCCGCGCGGCGGATGGCGCAGCGTTCCGGTCGGGTCTGCCAGTGTGCCATTCTCCAGCCGGATCAAGGATGCACCGGGGGTCGCGGCGATCAACCCGAGGTCATGCGTGGCAATAACGACCGTCGTGCCCTGGCGGTTCATCGCGGTGAGCAGGTGGAGAATGCGCTGCGCCATTGCCGAATCGACGTTGCCGGTCGGCTCGTCGGCGATGATGAGGTCGGGGCTGGCGATCACCGCGCGGGCGATAGCGACGCGCTGCTGTTCGCCGCCCGAAAGCGTCGCCGGCCGCGCGCTCGCCCGGTCGGAGAGCCCGACCCACGCCAGCATCTCGCGCACCGGACCCTCGACCGACATCTCGCCCCCTCCGCTAATGCGAAGCGGCAGCGCGACATTGTCGAATACCGACAGGTGGCGGACCAGCCGGAAATCCTGGAACACCACCCCGATCCGCCGCCGCAGCGCCGGCAGTTCGTCGCGCGCCAGCTGGTTGACCTCCTGCCCGAACAGGCGAACCGCGCCGCGCGTCTGCCGCTGGGCGAGGTAAAGCAGTTTGAGCAGCGAGGTCTTTCCCGCCCCAGATGGCCCGGTGAGGAAGGTGAATCCGCCAGCCGCGAGCCGCAAGTCGAGATCGCGCAGCACTTCGGCGCCGGTGCCGTATCGCAGGCCGACGCGCTCGAATTCGACGATGGACGCTTCCCCCGACACAACCCCGGTGTCGCACACGGACCGCCGCCTTGCCAAGCAGCACGCATTGCTGTTTACCGCCCTGACGTTTCACCGAAAGACGGCGCGCGCATGATCCTCACCTGTCCCGCCTGCGAAACCAGCTATTCCGTCAAGGACGGCGCCATTCCCCCGCAGGGTCGCAATGTGCGGTGCGCGTCGTGCAAGCATAGCTGGCATCAGGACGGCGAGCCGGGTGCGGTAACGCAGGCCTCGGTCTCGCCGAGCGAGCCACCGGCCCCGTGGCCCGAACCGGGCCCGACGCCCCATTCCGAGTCAATCACCGAGCCTGAGCCCGACCCCGAGCCTGGCCCCGATCCGGAAACCACGGCGGAGGTCGAGCGGCCACAGACGAGCCCATCCGCCGAGCAGTTCGAGCGCGGAGACGTGCCCGAAAACGAGGCGGACGCCGATCCCGTCCCTGTTTTGGACCGACCGGTCACCGCAAAACCCAGCGTCGCCTACGAATTTCGTCGTGATCCCCGCGTCTCGCTTCAACCTGGGATCGAGGACGATAGCGCTGCCTTAGTCGATTCGGCGGTCGCGGCTTCGGCAAACAGCCAGGCCGCCTCGGTGGACGCGACCGACCCGCCATCTGACTGGAACGACGCCAGCTACGCCGCCGACGAGTCGCCCGCGCCGCGCCGCAAGGCGCCGCTCATCATCCTCGCGCTGGTGCTGTTCGTCGCGCTGCTCGCCGCCGCCGCGTGGTTCTTTGCCCCGCCGTCGTGGATGGCGCGCGCCGGGCTCGCCAGCGCGTCGACCGACAGTCCGTTGAAGTTGATGGTCACCAGCCAGGACCGGCAGAAGCTCGCCAGCGGCAATGACCTCGTCTCGCTCAGCGGACGGGTGATCAATCCGACCGACGCGACCCAGGCGGTGCCCGCGCTTCAGGCCGACCTGCGCAATGGAGCCGGCAAGCTGGTTTACAGCTGGACGATCGCCCCGCC
>NZ_JANYGG010000028.1 GCF_025362505.1 Sphingomonas sp.
CCGTTGGGAACGCTCAACCACCTCGCCAGGGAACTGGGCGTGCCCGCCGACCTCAAGGGTGCGGCCCAGGTCGCGGTCAACGGCCGGCGCATTGCGATCGATCTTGGTTGCGTGGGCGATACGGTATTCGTCAACAACGCCTCGATCGGTCTCTATACCCGGCTGGTGCGGCGGCGCGACGCGATAAAGCTGCCGAAATGGTTGGCGACGGTGCCTGCTGCCTGGGGCATCCTCAAGCGCATGAAGTTGCGCCCGCTCTGCATCGATATGGGTGAAGGGGTGCAGCCGATCCTGACCCCACTGCTGTTCATAGGCAACAACCGCTATAACTACCAGGGCCGTTGGCTGGGCAAGCGCGACAGCCTGACCGACGGGGTGCTGTCTGTTTACGCGGTTGCGCCGCGCACCGTCTTAGGGCTCGCCGGTTTCGGCTTGCGCGCGCTGGTGGGCCGCGCCGATCCTGAGCGGGATTTCCTTGCGCTGGGCGAGGTTGAAACACTCGTCGTCAGCGGTGAGGGCTCGATCGATGTCGCGCACGATGGCGAAGTGACGCGCATGGCGCTGCCGCTCACCTTCCGCAGCCTGCCCAAAGCCCTGACCGTGATGGTTCCGGTGGACAAACCTGCTGCCACTGGCGTCGGATCGACCTGAGCGACGAAACGCGCTTGTTCCGCGACGGGTGAGGGCTTAATCCCCCCAACCTATGCCTTCAAACTCTATGCCATCGACAAATGAAATTCGCCGCTCGTTCCTCGATTATTTCGGAAAGGCCGGGCACGAGATCGTGCCCAGCGCGCCGCTGGTGCCGTACAACGATCCGACGTTGATGTTCGTCAACGCCGGGATGGTGCCGTTCAAGAACGTGTTCACAGGCCTTGAAACGCGCAAAGAACCGCGCGCCACGTCGTCGCAAAAATGCGTGCGCGCCGGCGGCAAGCACAACGATCTGGACAATGTCGGCTATACCGCGCGGCACCATACCTTCTTCGAAATGCTCGGAAATTTCTCGTTCGGCGACTATTTCAAGGAGCAGGCGATCCACCACGCCTGGACCCTGCTCACGAAAGAATGGGGCCTCGACCCGAACCGGCTGACGATCACCGTCTACCACACCGACGACGAAGCCGCGTCGCTGTGGAAGCGCATCGCCGGCCTCCCCGACAGCCGCATCATCCGCATCGCCACCAAGGATAATTTCTGGGCGATGGGCGACGATGGTCCGTCAGGGCCCTGCTCGGAAATCTTCTACGATCATGGCGACCATATCCCCGGCGGCCCCCCGGGCAGCCCCGACGAAGACGGTGACCGCTTCGTCGAGATCTGGAATCTCGTCTTCATGCAATATGAGCAGGTCGGCGGCGAGATCGTCTCGGACCTGCCCAAGCCTTCGATCGACACCGGCATGGGGCTCGAGCGCATCGCCGCCGTCATACAGGGCGTTCACGACAATTACGACACCGACATCTTCAAGGCGCTGATTGCCGAGAGCGAAGCCCTGACCAAGACCCGCGCCGAGGGTGACCGCAAGGCCAGCCACCGCGTCATCGCCGACCATCTCCGCGCCGCGGGCTTCCTCGTCGCCGACGGAGTCCTCCCCGCCAACGAAGGCCGCGGCTATGTCGTGCGCCGCATCATGCGCCGTGCGATGCGCCACGCGCACCTGCTCGGCGCCGCCGACCCGCTGATGCACCGCCTCGTCCCCGCGCTCGTCGCCGAGATGGGCGGTGCCTATCCCGATCTCGTCCGCGCCCAGCCGCTGATCGAAGCGACGCTGGCGCAGGAGGAAGTCCAGTTCCGCCGCACCCTCAGCAACGGCCTGCGCCTGCTCGACGAAGCCACCGGCAGCATGGCGACCGGCGACACACTCCCCGGCGCGACCGCGTTCAAGCTCTATGACACGTTCGGCTTCCCCTACGACCTGACCGAGGACGCGCTGCGCGCCCGCGGGCTCGCCGTCGACCGCGCCGGCTTCGACGAAGCCATGGCCGCGCAGAAAGCCGCCGCCCGCGCTGCGTGGAAGGGCTCGGGCGACCGCGCTTCCGACGACCTGTGGTTCGACCTCGTCGAGGAGCATGGACCGACCGAATTCACCGGCTATGCGGGCCATGAAGGCGAAGGCATCGTCCTCGCCATCGTCAAGGACGGCGCCCGCGTCGAGCAGGCGGGGGAGGGCGAATCCGTCACCGTCATCCTCAACCAGACCCCCTTCTATGGCGAGAGCGGCGGGCAGGTCGGCGACGCCGGACAATTGAGCGCGCTCAATGGTTTCACAGGACAAGTTGAGGACACGTCGAAACCGCTTGGCAAGCTCCACGCGCTCCACGCGCGCATCGCTGTCGGTTCGATCAAGCTCGGCGACACGCTCCACCAGTCGGTCGATGTCGAGCGCCGCGCGCAGGTCCGCGCCAACCATAGCGCCACCCACTTGCTCCACGCCGCGCTGCGCCGCCGCCTCGGCGGTCATGTCACTCAGAAGGGCAGCCTCGTCGCCGCCGACCGGCTGCGCTTCGACTACTCTCACCCTACCGCGCTCACCCCCGCCGACATCGCCGCGATCGAGGCCGAGGTGAACGCCCACATCCGCCACAACCAGCCCGTCTCGACCCGCCTGATGACCCCCGACGACGCGATTGCAGCGGGAGCGATGGCGCTGTTCGGCGAGAAGTACGGCGACGAAGTCCGCGTCCTGTCGATGGGTAAGTGCGTCGATGCCGACTATTCCGTCGAACTGTGCGGCGGCACCCACGTCACCGCGTTGGGCGATATCGCGCTGTTCAAGATCGTCGCCGAATCCGCCGTCTCCTCGGGCGTCCGCCGAATCGAAGCCCTCACCGGCGAAGCCGCGCGCCTGTGGCTGACCGACCGCGACGCCCGCCTTCGCGAAGCCGCCGCGACGCTGAAAGCCAGCCCCGACGAAGTTCCCGCCCGCCTTGCGGTGCTCATGGAGAACAGCAAGCGCCTCGAACGCGAACTCGCTGACGCAAAGAAAGCCCTCGCAATGGGCGGCGGCTCCGCGCAAGCCGAGGCCGCTGGCCCCGAACAGGTCGCCGGCTATCCGTTCCTCGGCCAGGTCGTCGACGGCCTCGATCCCAAGGCGCTACGCTCCGAAGTCGACGCCATGCGCGCCCGGCTCGGCGCCCCCGGCATCGCCGCGCTGATCGCCACCAACGACGGCCGCGCCAGCGTCGCGGTCGGGGTCAGCGAAGGCCTCCCCGTCTCCGCCGTCGACCTCGTCAAGGCAGCGGTCGCGGCGCTTGGCGGGCAGGGCGGGGGAGGCCGCCCCGACATGGCCCAAGGCGGAGGCCCCGACGGCGCGAAAGCCCCAGAAGCCTTGGCCGCGATCAAGGAAGCACTGTCAAAAGTACCGGCTTAAACCGACTTGGCTGGCAAAGAGTCCCGCACTCGGCGGCGCCCAAGCACCCGCACATCGTCGACTGCGCCCCCCGCCATGATCTTGGCGCGAAGCTCGCTGCGTTTCTCGTGGATACTCGCGATCACCGGCCCCATCGCCAGCCCGATATCGATCAGCACCGCCTCCGATAACTGCAGCGACGCCTCCAATGTCTCGGGCACCGCATCGCTCACCCCGGCGCGATAAAGCTCGGCCGCATGCGCCGTGTCCCGTGCCCGGGCGATGATCGGCAGCTCGGGGCACCAGCCGCGCACTCGCTTGGCGAGCTGCGCTGTCAGCACCGGATCGTCCATCGTCAGGACCAACGCCGCGGCGCTCCCCAGCTTCAACCGGTCGACCAGCTCGCCGCGCGAAACGTCGCCGAATTGGACCGCATAACCCGCGCGCCGGGCCTCTTTGACCTCGTCGATATCGCTGTCGATCGCCAAATAGGGCTGGTCGTGCGCGATGAGCATGTCGGCAACCATCTGGCCGACGCGGCCGAACCCGAACACGACGGTCCGCCCAACCCCCGTCAGCTGCTCGTGGTCCGACGCGGCACGATCATCGACGCGGCGCGCGATTCGCTTGCCTGCCGCGGCAAGGAGGGGGGTGACGGTCAGCCCGATGGCGGTCACGACGGTCCAGAAATCGGCACTGGCGCGCAGGACCAGTCCGGCACTTGCCGCAGCGCCGATAACGATCAGACTGGTCTCAGACGGACTTGCCATCATGACGCCAGTTTCGACCGCGGTGCCGTGCCGCGCGCCGCTGAGCCGAAGCAGCACGGCGGTGACGAGCGCCTTGACGAGGAGCAAGGCGACCGTCGCGCCCAATAACATGGGCCAGTCGGCAATCAGCGCTTTGAGGTCGATCCGCATGCCGACGGTAATCAGGAAGATGCCGAGCGCCAGCCCGCGCAGCGGCGCGGTGACGGTCTCGACCTCGGTGCCATAGTCGGTCTCGGCGATGAGGATGCCGGCGATCAGCGCACCGAGGATCGGCGAGAGCCCGACCGCGCCGGTGGCGAGGCTGGCGAGGATGACGACGAGCAGGCTGACGGCCAGGAACAGCTCGGGGCTCTTCGTTCTCGCCGCCTGCGCGAACAGCCGTGGCAGGAGGAAGCGTCCGCCGACCAAGACCGCCGCGACGACCAGCACGCCGCCGACCGCGGTCCGCAGCAGCCCCGAAAGCGAGGCGTCGCCGCTCATCACTTCGATCAGGAACAGCAGCGGGACCAGCGCGAGGTCCTCGAACAGCAGCATGGCAAAGGCGGCGCGCCCGACCGCGCTTTTCGTGCCCGCGATCGGCAACACCAGCGCGGTCGAGGACAAGGCCAGGGCGAGGCCGAGCGCGGTAGCGCTGCTGATCCGCTCTCCGGTGGCGAGCAAGCCGATGGCGATCAGCCCCGCCGACAGCAGCAGTTCGGCGGCGCCGACCCCGAATACCTCGCGGCGCATCGTCACCAGTCGGCGAAAACTGAGGTGCAACCCCGCCGCGAACAGCAAGAAGATGATCCCGAGCTCGGCGAACGGCTCAATTCCTTCCGGATTGGAGATCGAGAAAGTCTCGAGCCACGGATAGGCTGGCGCAAGCGCCCCCAGCGCGAACGGACCGGCGATGATCCCGACCAGGATGAAGCCGATCACCGGCGACACCTTGAAGCGGGCGAAGGTCGGGATGACGATGCCCGCAGCCAGCAGTATGGTCAGCGCGTCGGAGAAGCCAGTGCCGCTGAAATGGTTGGTTGGCGCCATGCCCGCTGCCTAACCATGGCGGACACGCGAAGTCACCACGGCACTGCGTGGCGACTGACGCGTTTGGCAGCAGTTGGAGGTGCGTCATGGCGAAATCGGTCAAGACCGGCGACAAGGTGGGCTGGAATTCGAGCGGGGTCATTCGACCGGCAAGGTCGTCAAGAAATTGACCTCGCCGCGAATTATCAAGGGCCACAAGGTCGCCGCGTCGAAGGACAATCCCGAATATCTGGTCAAATCCAGCGCGGGCAAGCAGGCCGCGCACAAGCCAAGCTCGCTTCTCATCGTCGGCGGTGGGCCGGCCGGGATGCTTGCCGGCCTGCTGTTCGCCCGCGCCGGCGTAAGCGTCACGCTACTCGAAAAGCATGCCGACTTCTTCCGAGATTTCCGCGGTGACACGGTCCACCCCTCGACGATGGAGATCCTCGACCAGCTCGGGATGCTCGGGCGGTTTCTCGAGCGGCCGCACGTACGGCTCGAGCGCGCCCAGATCCGGCTGGCGGGGCGCGACTGGAAGATCGGCGATTTGACTCACTTGCGCACCCCAGCACCGTTCATCGCGATGATGCCGCAGTGGGACTTCCTCGATTTCCTCCGCGACGAGGCGTCCGCATTCCCCGGCTTTGCGCTCGAAATGAACGCGGCGGTCACTGGCTTCACGCAAACGGACGGGCGCACGAGCGGGGTTACGCTCGCCGACGGCCGGGCGATCGTCGCCGACCTCGTTATTGCCGCCGATGGCCGCTCATCGCTCGCCCGTCGCCTTCTCCCGCTTGAAGTGCTCGGCGCCCCGATGGACGTCTTCTGGTTTCGCATCGGCAAGGCCAACAAGGCGGGTGGTGCCCTGCGCGGCTCGATCGCGGCTGGGCGAATGGTCGTGCTGATCGACCGCGGCAGCTATTGGCAAGTCGCCTTCCTCGTTCCCAAGGGCGGCGCCGATGCGGTCAAGGCCAAGGGCATCGAGTGGGTCGCTGGCGAGGTCGCCACTGCCTTCCCGGACCTGACCTTTCCACCCAACGCGCTCGATTCCCTCGATGACCTTCACTTGCTGACCGTCGCGCTCGACCGGCTGACGTGCTGGCACCGTCCGGGCCTGCTCGCCATCGGTGACGCGGCCCACGCCATGTCGCCGATCGGTGGTATCGGCATCAACCTCGCCATTCAGGACGCAGTTGCCGCTGCTAACGCCCTCGCCGGCCCGATGGCGAGAGGCGAACCGATCGACGGCCTGCTCGACAAGGTTCAAGCCCGCCGCCTCTTTCCGACCCGCCTGATCCAATCTGCTCAGAAGCTCGCCCAGGACGCGATCATCGGCCGCGTCCTCGGCGGGGGGGCAATTACCCGCGCGCCGTTGGTGATCCGCTTGCTCGACCGCTTCCCGCTTCTCCGCCGTATCCCGGGCCGCCTGATCGGCCTCGGCATTCGACGCGAGCACGTCACCTCCGGCACCGCATGACGAAGGATTGGCGATTTCGCTTTCCTACAGCCACTGAAAGGGAATATAGGCTATTTCAGTTGCTTCCCGTCGTCTCTGCAGAATGACTCGAAGCCGGAGAATGCAATTCAGGGCTGACTTTAGCCTGACTTTCCAAGCCGGCTTCTACGCCGCTTGGGCCATCTCCTTTTCGAGGTTGGCGCGGATCGCCTCGAAGAATTGCTCGGTGGTCATCCACGCCTGATCGGGGCCGATGAGGATCGCGAGGTCCTTGGTCATCTTGCCTTGCTCGACCGTCTCGATGCAGACCCGCTCGAGCGTCTCGGCGAACTTGACCACTTCGGGCGTGTCGTCGAACTTGCCGCGATACTTTAATCCGCCGGTCCACGCGAAGATCGACGCGATCGGGTTGGTCGAGGTCGCCTTGCCAGCCTGATGCATGCGATAATGCCGCGTGACGGTACCATGTGCCGCTTCGGCCTCGATTGTCTTGCCGTCGGGAGTCATCAGCACCGAGGTCATCAGCCCGAGTGAACCGAAGCCCTGCGCGACCTGATCGGACTGGACATCGCCATCGTAATTCTTGCACGCCCAAACGAACTTGCCGCTCCACTTGAGCGCTGAGGCGACCATGTCGTCGATCAGGCGGTGCTGATATTCGATCCCGGCCTTGGCGAACGAATCCTTGAATTCGCTATCGAATACTTGCTGGAAGATGTCCTTGAAGCGCCCGTCATAGGCTTTGAGGATGGTGTTCTTGGTGCTCAGATACACCGGCCAGCCGAGGTTGAGCCCGTAGTTGAGGCTCGCCCGCGCGAAATCGCGGATCGAATTGTCGAGGTTGTACATCCCCATCGCGACCCCGGCTGAGGGATAGTCGAACACTTCGTGCTCGATGACCTGCCCGTCCTCGCCGGTCCATTTCATCATCAACTTGCCCGGACCCGGGATCAGGAAGTCGGTCGCCTTATACTGGTCGGCGAAGGCGTGGCGACCGATCACGATCGGGTCGGTCCAGCCGGGGATCAGCCGCGGGATATTGCTGATTACGATCGGCTCGCGGAAGACCACCCCGCCCAAAATATTGCGGATCGTGCCGTTGGGCGACTTCCACATCTTCTTGAGGCCGAACTCCTCGACCCGCGCTTCGTCGGGGGTGATCGTCGCGCACTTCACGCCGACGCCGTATTTCTGGATTGCTTCGGCGCTCTCGACGGTGACCTTGTCATCGGTCGCGTCGCGATGCTCCATGCCGAGGTCGAAATAGATCAGGTCGACGTCGAGATAGGGGAGGATCAGCCGCTCGCGAATCCATTGCCAGATGATCCGCGTCATCTCGTCGCCGTCGAGTTCGACGAGCGGGGTTTTTACCTTGATTTTGGCCATAAAATCGTCCTGAAATACATTTGGGTTGCGCGGGCCTTAAGCGGGGGAAACGGCTTAGGCAACGCTTGGACCGCTCCGACGGTTGTCGCTATGCGATCGCGCTTGTAGAGGAAGCCCATGCCACAGATTGACAAGCCCGACAGCCAGTTGACCGCGGTCAAGTGGCGCTTTCCCTCGGTCCACCCCGAGGGGCGCAAATTCACCCTGATCGCCGCCGTCGCGACGCTCGTTATGTATGGCGGCGTCAGTCATTTCATCGGCTGGCTGCTGGTCGGGCTGACGATCTGGGTGGCCGCCTTCTTCCGCGACCCCATTCGCACCACACCGCAGGATCCGTCGTTGATCGTCGCGCCGGCCGACGGGCTGATCACGATGATCGTCAGGGTTGCCGCGCCGCCCGAGCTCGCCGCGCAGATGAGCGGGAGCTTCACCCGCGTGTCGATCTTCATGTCGGTGTTCGATGTCCACATCAATCGCTCGCCGATCGCCGGGCGGATTGCCCGCGTCGCCTATGTCCCGGGCAAGTTCCTCAACGCCGACCTCGACAAGGCAAGCGAGGATAATGAGCGGCAGCATTTCCTCGTCACCCGCAACGACGGCGTGTCGATCGGTTTCACCCAGATCGCCGGGTTGGTCGCGCGGCGGATCATGGCCTTCGTCAAGGAAGGCGACGAGGTTGCCGCCGGCGAGCGCATCGGCCTCATTCGCTTCGGCAGCCGGGTCGATGTGTATCTGCCCGAAGGCACGTCGCCGCAGGTTTTGCTCGGCCAGCGGACGATTGCCGGCGAGACCGTCCTGGGCACGATCGGCCAGGACCGCGCGTTGACCGGCAGCAGCCAGTGAACGAACCCGAGGGCCGCGGATTGCCGCTTCGCGCCTTTCTTCCCAACGCCGTCACCGTGCTGGCGCTGTGCTCGGGACTGACCGGAATCCGCTTCGCCTTCGGCGGCGAGTGGGACAAGGCATTGATCGCGATCGTCGTCGCCGGCGTGCTCGACGGACTCGACGGGCGCATCGCGCGGATGCTCAAGGCCAACAGCAAGTTCGGCGCCGAGCTCGACAGCCTGTCCGACAATATTGCGTTCGGCACCGCGCCGGCGCTGATCCTGTTCCAATGGTCTTTGACCAGCGCACCCAAATTCGGCTGGACGATCGCGCTGGCGCTTGCGGTATCCTGCGCGCTTCGCCTCGCCCGGTTCAATTCGCGGATCGATGCCGAGGTGCAGCCGCATAAATCGGCGGGGTTCAATACCGGCGTCCCGGCACCGGCGGGGGCGGGACTTGCGTTCGTCCCGATTTACCTGTGGCTGATTACCGCCCACGACATGTTCCGCGACTGGAAGCTGGTCATGCCGTGGACGCTGTTTGTCGCGGTGCTCATGATCTCCGCCATCCCGACCTACAGCTGGACCTCGATCCGCATCCGCAAGAGCTGGCGGGTCGTCGCGCTGGCCGGTATTGCCCTGCTCGGGGCGGCCCTGATCAACGAACCGTGGATCACACTGACACTGGTCTCGCTCGCCTATCTCGCAACCGTTCCCTTCAGCATCGCCAGCTATGCCCGCGTCAGGCGGCGGCGCGCCACTCAGGCTTCGCCCGCGCCGACTGCGACCGCAGCGACGGATGGCGCCCGCTGATCCGCACCGTGACCGGGCTGGTCAGCACCGGTTCGCGCGCAAGCATCGAATCACCCTTGAGCGCGGCCACTATCTTGGCGCTGCTATCGTCGAGACCGACGATCACCGCATAGACAGTCGCCCAGGCGGCGACGAGGAAGCTCAAGGTGGTGACGGCAGCAATCACGGACGTTCTCCCTTTGTAGCGCTGCCAACCCCGGGTGACCTGATTCGTTCCATATCGGGGGTGGAAACGGCTCTATTGCGCTGATGTTCACTATATGTTCTTCCGTGTCAAGCGCTGGCGTTGCCCACAAGCTGTGGATAAAATTCGGGCTCTCGGCAGCGACGGCGACCACCAGTAGCTTGAACTCGCGATGCGGTTCGGCTAACGGCGCGGCCATCCCACAGGCGGGTCCGTCATACCGGTGCCGATCTCACGATCGGTTCTTGGATCCGCCGAGGTTTAACCGGAAGGAGACTGATTATGGCGACCACTGTCGTCACCCTGCAGCAATTGCTCGAAGCCGGAGCCCACTTCGGCCACCAGACCCACCGCTGGAATCCCCGCATGAAGCCGTACATTTTCGGCGAGCGGAACGGCGTTCACATCATCGACCTGTCGCAGAGCGTCCCGTTGTTCGCTCGTGCGCTCGAATTCGTCCAGCAAGCCGTTGCGCGCGGCGGCAAGGTGCTGTTCGTCGGCACCAAGCGCCAGGCGCAGGACGCGGTCGCCGAGGCGGCTCGCGCGTCGGGCCAGCATTTCGTCAACCACCGCTGGCTCGGCGGCATGCTGACAAACTGGAAGACTATTTCCAACTCGATCAAGCGCCTCAAGACGCTTGAGGAGCAGCTGTCGGGCGACACCGCCGGACTGACCAAGAAGGAAGTTCTCCAGCTCACCCGCGAGCGCGACAAGCTCGAGAAGAGCCTCGGCGGCATCCGCGACATGGGCGGGCTTCCCGACGTCATGTTCGTGATCGATTCGAACAAGGAAGAGCTCGCGATCAAGGAAGCCAACGTCCTTGGCATCCCGGTCGTCGCGATCCTCGATTCGAACTCGAACCCGCAGGGCATCGCCTTCCCGGTCCCGGGCAATGACGACGCCAGCCGCGCCATCCGCCTCTACGCCGACGCGATCGCCGCCGCGGCTCGCGCAGGGAAGAGTGGCAACCAGGCCGCCAAGGGCGTCGACATTGGCGAAATGGCCGAACCGCCGGTCGAAGAAGCACTGGCGTAACCCTTCGTCCCCTCCCTTCGTCAGGGAGGGGGCCGAAGAGTTGGTCTGTCGCAATGCAGGCCGCGTCCCGAACTTGAAAAAACCCACCCCATGAACCGCCCGCTGGCGGTTCATCCCTCCCTCGAGCGGGAGGGGAGTCAGAGGAACATGACATGGCTGAGATCACCGCTGCCTCGGTGAAGGAACTGCGCGAGCGCACTGGCGCCGGCATGATGGACTGCAAGAAGGCATTGTCCGAGAACCATGGCGAGATGGAAGCGTCGGTCGATTGGCTGCGCACCAAGGGTCTTGCCGCCGCCGCCAAGAAGGCCGGCCGCACCGCGGCGGAAGGGCTCGTCGGCGTTGCTGTCGACGGCACCAGGGGTTCGGTCGTCGAGGTCAACTCGGAAACCGACTTCGTCGCCAAGAACGAGCAGTTCCAGGGCTTCGTCGCCGAAGTGTCGAAGCTGGCGCTGACCACCGGCAATGACATCGACGCGCTCGGCGCGTCCAGTTTCTCGACCGGCGGCACCGTCGCCGAGGCGCTGACCCACAACATCGCCACGATCGGCGAGAATCAATCGCTGCGCCGCGCCGCCCGGCTCGATGTGAGCGAGGGCGCCGTGGTCAGCTATGTCCACAACGCCGCCGCCCCGAACATGGGCAAGATCGGCGTGCTGGTCGCGCTCGAGGGCTCGGCCCCGGTCGAGACGCTCAACGCGCTCGGCAAGCAGCTCGCGATGCACATCGCCGCCGCCAACCCGCTGGCGCTCGACGCCGCCGATCTCGACCCCGCGCTGGTCGAACGTGAGCGCGCCATCGCGATCGAAAAGGCTAAGGACAGCGGTAAGCCGGCCAACATCATCGAAAAGATGGTCGAAGGCGGCCTCGCCAAGTTCCGCAAGGAGAATGCGCTCCTGTCGCAGCTGTTCGTGATCGACGGCAAGACCCCGATCGCCGACGTCGTCGCGGCCGCCGCCAGGGAAGCCGGCGCGCCGATCACGCTCAAGGCGTTCGAGCGCTTCCAGCTCGGCGAGGGCATCGAAAAGCCGACCAGTGATTTCGCCGCCGAAGTCGCCGCCACCGCCGGCATCAAAAAGCCCGACCCGGTCGCGTAAACCCGACCATCTCCTGCTCTGGCGGGGGGAGAAGTCAGTTGGCAGCGGGGCGGGGGGTGCGTAAGAGCGCTTCCGGCCCCGTTTGTCGTCATCGGCCAGCAGAAGAAAAAGGATCCGCATGAATCGCCCGCGCTTCCACCGGATTCTCCTCAAGCTGTCGGGCGAAGCGCTGATGGGCGACGGCCAGTTCGGGATCGATCCCGATACCGTGGCCGGTCTCGCGGGCGAGGTCGCCGCCGCCAAGGCCGCCGGGCATGAGCTGTGCCTCGTCGTTGGCGGAGGCAACATCTTCCGCGGCATCGCCGGCGCCGCCAAGGGCTTCGACCGCAGCACCGCCGACTACATGGGCATGCTCGCGACGGTGATGAACGCGCTCGCGGTTCAGAATGCGCTCGAGAAAGTCGGCATCGATACCCGCGTCCAGTCCGCCATCCCGATGGCCAGCGTGTGCGAACCTTATGTCCGCCGCCGCGCGATGCGGCATATGGAGAAGGGCCGTATCGTCATCTTCGCCGCGGGCACCGGTAACCCCTATTTTACCACCGATACCGCCGCTGCCTTGCGCGCCGCCGAAATGGGCTGCGACGCATTGTTCAAGGGAACCAGCGTCGACGGCGTCTACGATGCCGATCCCAAGAAGGTGCCGACCGCCAAACGCTATGACCAGCTCGCGTTCAGCCGCGTGCTGGCCGACGACCTCAAGGTGATGGACGCGTCGGCAGTCGCCCTGTGCCGCGATAACAACATCCCGATCGTCGTATTCAACATCCGCCAACCCGGCAATCTTGCACAGGTGCTGGCGGGGCAGGGGACCGCGACGATCGTCCAGACGGAGAATTGACCAATGCCAGCCTATGACAAGTCCGACATCCAGCGCCGCATGGCCGGCGCGACCGAGGCTCTCAAGTCCGACCTCGTCGGCCTGCGTACCGGGCGCGCCTCGACCGCGCTGCTCGATCCGATCCAGGTCGAGGTTTATGGCGCCAACATGCCGCTCAACCAGTGCGCCACCGTTTCGGTGCCCGAGCCGCGGATGATCTCGGTCCAGGTATGGGACCGGTCGAACGTGACCCCGGTCGAAAAAGCGATCCGCAACGCCGGGCTCGGGATCAATCCGATCGTCGATGGCCAGGTCATCCGCCTGCCGATCCCCGACCTCACCGAAGAACGACGCAAGGAGTTGGCCAAGCTGGCCGGGCAATATGCCGAAAAGGCGCGGATCGCGGCGCGCAACGTCCGCCGCGACGGCATGGACGCCCTCAAGGCCGACGAGAAGAAGCACGAGATCAGCGAGGACGAGCGCAAGCGCCACGAGACCGAAGTGCAGAAGATGACCGACGAGACGATCAAGGACATCGATGCCGCAGCGTACAGCAAGGAACAGGAAATCCTCGGCAAATGACGCTCGAACGCCCTCTGGCGCCCTTGAGGGCCGAGGGCGTCGCCAGGACGGGGGACGCCCGCGTTCCACGCCATGTCGCGATCATCATGGACGGGAACGGGCGCTGGGCTTCGAAGCGGGGGCTGCCGCGCGTTGCGGGTCATCGGGCCGGTGCCGAGGCAGTTCGCAAGACCGTTCGCGCCGCCGCCGAATCCGGGGTCGAGGTGCTCACCCTCTATGCCTTCTCGTCAGAGAATTGGCGCCGCTCGGCCGAGGAAGTGTCCGACCTTACCGCGCTGATGCGCTTCTACCTCGACCACGAGCTTGCCAGCCTCAAGAAGGAGGGGGTGCGGCTCGAATTGATCGGCGAGCCCGAGGCGTTCGGCCCCGACCTTGCCGCGCGGCTCCAGCGAGCGGTCGAGAGTACCCGTCATAATCGAGCGATCACGCTCGTCATGGCGCTCAACTATGGCTCGCGTGGAGAACTGGCCAAGGCGGCGCAAACCCTTGCCGTGAAGGCGCAGCGCGGCGAAATTGATCCGGCCTCGATCGACGAAGCGATGATCGGCGCCGAGCTCCAGACCGCGCGCTGGCCCGAGCTTGACCTGCTGATCCGCACTTCGGGCGAGGTTCGCCTGTCCAACTTCCTGCTATGGCAGGCGGCTTATGCCGAACTCATCTTTCTCGACACGCTATGGCCTGATTTCGACGCCGCTTCGCTGACCGCCGCGCTCGACCAATATGCGATGCGCCAACGCCGTTTCGGTGGTCGCTGATCCTGTGACAGAACTGCTCACGCGCATTGTTTCCGGGCTGGTGATGATCGCCATCGCGCTCGCTGCGGCGGTGATTGGCGGGACCTGGTTCGCGGTGCTGGTCGCCGCCGCCGCCACGATGATGTATTACGAGTGGAGCCGGATCGTCCGCGGCTGGGGTTTTCACTGGATGGTCGCCGGCTTCGGCTATGCGCTGATTCCGGCGCTCGCGCTGCTGTGGATCCGCGAGCGCGGGGCGCACAAGCTCGAGATGCTGTTGTGGGTCTTCATCGTCACTTGGTCGACCGATATCGGCGCCTATTTCGCCGGTCGGACGATTGGCGGGCCCAAGCTCGCGCCCTCGATCAGCCCGAACAAGACCTGGGCCGGGCTGATCGGCGCGATGATCGCCGCTGGAGCGCTTGGCGCCGCATGGATACTCTATTTCGACCTTCCCGACCTGTGGCTCTACCTTGCCCCGTTGTTCGCGGTCGGCGCGCAGATGGGCGACCTGTTCGAAAGCGGGCTCA
This sequence comes from Sphingomonas sp., assembly GCF_025362505.1. GTDB lineage: Bacteria > Pseudomonadota > Alphaproteobacteria > Sphingomonadales > Sphingomonadaceae > Sphingomicrobium. Next base: position 14,589 of record NZ_JANYGG010000028.1, read on the forward strand.
AGCGCCGCGCCGGGGTCAAGGACAGCGGTTCGATCCTACCGGGTCATGGCGGCGTGCTCGACCGGCTCGACGGGCTCGTCGTGGTCGCCACCCTGACCGTCATGGTGCAGCTGTCGGGATGGCTGTGAGGCGGTCACTGTCGATCCTCGGTGCCACCGGTTCGATCGGGACATCGACGCTCGACCTCGTCGCGCTCCACCCTGAACGGTTCGAGGTCGTCGCGCTGACCGCCGCAAAACAGGTTGCCGCGCTGGCCGACGCCGCGCGCCGCACGGGCGCAAGGCTCGCGGTGATCGACGACGAAGCGCTGCTTCCCGAGCTCGAGGCACGCCTTGCCGGGACCGATTGCCGCGCCGCGACCGGCCGCGCCGCGCTCAACGAGGCTGCCGTCTGCGCTGACCTCGTCATGGCCGCGATCGTCGGCTGCGCCGGACTCGAGCCAGTGATGGCGGCGGTCGAGGCGGGCAGGGTGGTCGCCCTCGCCAACAAGGAAGCGCTGGTCACCGCGGGCGCGCTGATGATCGACGCGGCGACCCGCCACGGCGCCACCATTCTGCCCGTTGACAGCGAACATAATGCAATTTTCCAGTGCCTTGCCGGAAGTCGTTTGAATGAAGTCGCAAAGATTGTCCTGACCGCGAGCGGGGGCCCGTTCCGTGACCGCAGCCTCGCCGAGATGCGCGATATGACACCCAGGCAGGCGGTTGCTCACCCCAACTGGTCGATGGGCGCGAAGATCTCGGTCGATTCGGCAACGATGATGAACAAGGGGCTCGAGCTGATCGAGGCGCACCACCTCTTCGGCCTGCCGTCGGACCGGATCGACATCCTCGTCCACCCGCAATCGGTGATCCATTCGATGGTCGAATACGTCGACGGATCGGTCCTTGCCCAGCTTGGCAGCCCCGACATGCGCATCCCCATCGCGCACGCGCTCGCCTGGCCCGAGCGGATGACGACTCCGGCCGCGCGGCTCGACCTCGCCAGCATCGCCACGCTGACCTTCGAACAGCCCGATCCAGAGCGCTTCCCGGCGCTGCGCCTTGCGCGCGCCGCGCTTGAGGTCGGCGGCGCCGCCCCGATCGTGCTCAATGCCGCAAACGAAATCGCGGTCGCCGCCTTCCTCGACCACCGCATCGGCTTCGGCGACATCGCGGCCCTCGTCGAGCAGGCGATCGACCGGACTGACGCGCCGCCGCCCCGGTCCGTCGCCGACGTCATCGACATTGATGCACGGACGCGCGATACTACCCTCCAGTTGATGACCGCGTTCGCCACCTAGATGCTCAGCCAACCCCCCGTCTGGTTCATCCTTGTCGCCTTCCTGTGCGCACTGGGACCGCTCGTCTTCCTCCACGAGCTCGGCCATTACTGGGCCGGGCGGCTGTTCGGGGTCGGCGCCGAGCACTTCTCGATCGGCTTCGGCCCGGAGCTGTTCGGCTGGACCGACAAGCGCGGCACCCGCTGGAAAGTCGGGCTGCTCCCGCTCGGCGGCTATGTCCGGTTCACCGGCGATGCGGACGCGACCAGCCGGCCCGATAGCGCGCCACTGAGCGAGACCGACCGCGCGCGCAGCTTCCACCTCAAGCCGGTGTGGCAACGGTTCCTGATCGTGCTCGCTGGCCCGGCGGCGAATTTCGCCATCGCGATCCTGATTTTCTCGGCCTTCTTCGTCACGCTCGGCATGCCCCACAGCCCGCCGGTAGTGGGGCGCACCTTGCCCAATTCGACCGCGTTCAAGATCGGACTCCAGCCGGGCGATCGCATCCTCTCGATCGGCGACCGGACTACCGATTCTTTCGAGGATATCCGGCGGACGGTGGCACTGCGCGCTGGCCAGACGCTCGATATCCGGTTTGTCCGAAACGGGTCCGAGCAGGTCTTGCCCGCGCCGATCGCCAGCTTCGAGATGAAGGACGAGTTCGGCCAGACCGCCCGCATCGGCCTGCTCGGCATCGTTCCGGCCGATCGCGAGTGGGTTCGCCCACCGTTGCTGTCGGTCATCCCGCAAGCGACTCGATTCACATTCGAGATTACCCGCTCGATGGCCGATGGTCTTGGCCAGATCATCGGCGGCCAGCGCTCGGTCAAGGAATTGGGCGGCACGCTGAAAATGGCGCAGATGGCTGGCCAGCAGGCCAGCCTCGGCTTTTTCGAGTTTATCCAGCTCGTCGCGCTATTTTCAATTAATCTGGGATTCATCAACTTATTGCCAGTGCCGATGCTCGATGGCGGCCACCTCTTCTTTTACCTCGTCGAGGCGGTCCGGCGGAAACCGGTCAGCGAGCGGGCGCAGGAATGGGCTTTCCGTGGCGGGCTTGCGCTCATCCTCGCTCTGGTCATGTTCACGACCTTCAACGATCTCGGGTCGTTCGGTTTGTGGGCTCGGCTCGGCGGGCTGATGGGCTAGCAAGCTTGATCGGGAACGGGGCTTAGGGCAGGGCCGCACCAAGCGCCCGGTTGGCGCTTATTGAAGAAATTATAGGGCGGGACGCGTGAACGCATCGACCAACATCAATATCCGGCGTTTTGGAGCCCTGCTCCTGGTCGGGACCGCCCTCGGCGCCAGCGCGACTCCGCTGCTCGCCCAGGCGGCGCCTGCCGCTGCGCCGGCTCCCGTTGCGGCCGCGACCGCTCCCGCCGCCGCGCCGACCGTGAACACCGTCGCGGCGCCGAGTACGGGAACGATCCGTTCGATCAAGGTCGTCGGCGCCGAGCGCCTCGAGCCGGAAACGATCCGCTCTTACGCCAACCTCGTTCCGGGCCAGACCTACACCACCGAGACGCTTGATACCGCGCTCAAGGACCTTTACGCGACCGAGCTGTTCTCCGACGTCGTCATCTCGGGCACCGACACCGGTGACCTCATCATGACCGTGCGCGAGAATCCGGTCATCAACCGCATCGTGCTCGAGGGCAACAAGCGGCTGAAGTCCGACAAGATCACCCCCGAGATCAAGCTCGCCCCGCGCCAGATCTTTACTCGATCGAAGGTCCGCGCCGACGTCGACCGGATCATCGAGCTGTACAAGCGCCAGGGCCGCTTCGCCGCGACGGTCGAGCCCAAGACCGTCCAGCTCGACCAGAACCGCGTCGACCTGGTGTTCGAGATCAGCGAAGGCGACAAGTCGAAGGTCCGCGCGATCAACATCATCGGCGCCGATCACTTCCCGGTCGGCAAACTGCGCAAGCAGATGTACACCAAGCAGGCCGGCGGCCCGCTCGGCTTCATGAAGTCCAACGACAGCTACGATCCCGACCGGCTCGCCGCCGACCAGCAGAAGCTTCGCGCCTACTATCTGACGCAGGGCTATGCCGATTTCCGTGTGGTCAGTGCGCTCGCGGAACTGACGCCTGACCGCAAGGACTTCGTCATCACCTACGTTGTCGAGGAAGGCCCGCGCTACAAGTTCGGCAAGGTCACCGCCGAAAGCGACCTGCGCGACTTCAACGCCGCAAAGCTCAACTCGCTGATCAAGTTGAAAGAGGGCAGCTGGTTCAACGCCAAGGCGGTCGAGGACACGGTCACCGTGCTCAACGAAATTGCCGGCACGCTGGGCTACGCCTTTGCCGACATCTCGCCGAACTACGACCGCGACAGCGAAAAGCATATCATGGGCATTACGTTCCATGCCAACGAAACCCCGCGCGTCTACGTCGAGCATATCAATATCCAGGGCAATACCAGCACCCGCGACAAGGTCCTGCGCCGCGAGTTCCGCGTCAACGAAGGCGACGCGTTCAACTCGCTCAAGGTCAAGCGCAGCCAGGACCGTATTCAGAGCCTCGGCTTCTTCCAGGAAAAGCTCGAGATAAAACAGTCGCAGGGGTCGAGCCCCGACCGGGTCGACCTCAGCCTTGACGTCGAGGAAAAATCGACCGGCCAGCTGCAGCTGTCGGCGGGCTATTCGAGCCTCGAGAAATTCATCATTTCGGCGTCAATCGAGCAGAACAATTTCCGCGGCATGGCTCAAACGCTGTCCGCCGGGATCAACTATTCACGCTATTCCAAGTCGATTCAGCTGGGCTTCACCGAACCCTATTTCCTCGATAAACAGATCCTGCTTGGCGGCGACATTTTCCGTCGCGATTACAATAGCTTCAACTATATCGGTAACACTCGCAATACGACCTATTCGCAGTTGTCGACCGGCGGCGATCTGCGCCTCGGCTTCCCGATCACCGAGTTCGCCAGCTTCGGCACGCGCTATTCGCTGATCCAGGACACGGTCAGCCTCAACAAGAACAGCTTCTACTCCCTCAAGAACGGAGTACTCTCCTGCGACCCGCTCAAGGCTGGTCGGTATTTGTGCAACGAGATCGGTAAGCGGCTCACCTCGTCAGTCGGCTATTCGCTCGGCTTCGACAACACCGACGGTATTCGCCCGACGCGTGGCCAGCGGCTTGCCTTCAGCCAGGATTTTGCGGGGCTCGGTGGCGATGTCAAATATCTGCGCACCCAGGCAAACGCGACGAAATATTTTGGTCTGCCGCGTGGCTTTGTCTTCTCGGTTCACGGCGAGGGCGGCTATATCGCTCCGCTTGGTGGCAAGAAGTTTGACGGCGAGGGTAACGAGCTTGACGGGGTCCGCCTGACCGACCGTTTCTTCGGCGCACAGCTACGTGGCTTCGACATTCGCGGTATCGGCCCGCGCATCATCAGGCAGACCTACAACCTCGCCGGCGGACTAATCCCGCCGACCAAGAACAACAACTTCAGCGACTCGCTTGGCGGTCGCGCTTACTACATGGGCCGGCTCGAACTCGAGATTCCGCTCGGCGCCGGTGCGCGCAGTCTTGGCCTTCGTCCGTCCGCATTCGTCGATGCCGGATCCGTCTGGTCGCTGACTAGCCCTAACCTCCAGAACATCGGCATCATCTGCACGCCGAAAGCGATCAACACGACCGGCACCACCCTCTTCCAGTCGCCGGGGACCCTGTGCCCAGGTGAAACGGCTACGACGCCAAGCGTCAACTACTCGCGCTCGCCGGGCTATCGCGAATTCTTCCTCGGCAATTCGCCGTCGCCGCGCCTGTCGATCGGCATCGGCGTCAACTGGACTTCACCTTTCGGCCCCTTGCGCATCGATCTCGCCAAGGCACTGCTCAAGCAAAAGGGCGACGAAATCAAACTCTTCTCGTTCAACGTAGGAACCCAATTCTAATGAAAAAGCTTGCTCTTCTGACCCTCGCCGCCGCCTCGTCGGTGATCATTCCCACCGCGGTTCAGGCCGCGCCGGCCAACATCGTCGTCGTCGACAACGAGCGCATCTATGCCGAGTGCACCGCGTGCAAGGCCGCGCAGTCGCAGCTTCAAGGCCAGGCGACCGCGCTTCAGGCGCGGCAGGCCGCGCTCGCCGCGCCGCTCAAGACTGAAGCCCAGGCGCTGCAGACGGATGCCGAGGCGCTCAAGGGCAAGGCGCCCGACGCCGCGCTCCAGGCCCGCGCCAATGCTTTCCAGCAGAAGCAAGCGAGCGCCAACCAGGAACTCCAGCGCCTCCAGCAGAACATCCAGTCGACCCAGGCCAATGTCCTGCGCCAGATCAACGCCAAGCTCGGGCCGGCGATCAATCAGGTGATGGTCGCCAAGGGCGCAAATCTCGCGCTCGACATCGGCGCGACGCTCGCTCACGGGGCCGGTCTCGACGTCACCACCGACGTGCTCGCCGCGCTGAACGTGACCCTGCCCTCGGTCAGCGTCACGCCGGGTGCCGCCCCGGCCAATGTGCAGAGCCGCTAAACCGCGGTGAGCGAAGAGGCTGCAGCTCGGCCGGCAATGGGCCCGCTCGACGTGCGCAAGGTGATGGCGGCGCTCCCGCACCGCTATCCCATGCTGCTCGTCGACCGGGTCGAGCGTCTCGAGCCCGACGTTCGCATCGTCGCCACCAAGGCGGTGTCGATCAACGAGCCCTTTTTCGCGGGCCATTTCCCTGGGCGGCCGATCATGCCCGGGGTGTTGATCGTCGAGGCGCTGGCACAGGCCGCCGGCATCCTCGCGGTCGAAAGTCTCGGGCTCGCCGGGTCGGGCAAGCTGGTTTATTTCATGGCGATCGAGAACGCCAAGTTCCGCACCCCGGTAGAACCCGGCGTGCTGCTCACGCTCGAGGTCGAGTTCGTCCAGAAGCGTTCGAGCGTGTGCAAGTTCACCGGCCGCGCCAGGATCGGCGACAAGCTCGCGGCCGAAGCGAATTTCACCGCGATGATCGCCGACCCGCCCGCCGAGTGATCAGCCCCGGCTGATCGCCCAGCCGCCCGCTGTCGCTTCCACTCCGAACAGCGCGCCCAGCCGTTCCCGCAACGCTCGCGGCGGGCCATCGCCTACGACCCTCCCGCCTTCGAGCAACATCAGCCGGTCGAACTTCCCAACCTGGCCGATGTCGTGCAGCGCCACCATCACCGTCGCGCCGCCGTCCGCCGCATCGCGCAACAGCTCCAGCGTTCGCAGCACCCAATAGGGATCGAGGTTCGACAGCGGCTCGTCGAGCAGCAGTAGCCTCGGCCGCGCCGCCAGCGCCCGCGCCAGCAACGCCCGTGCCCGCTCGCCCGTCGACAGCGTCCCGATCGGGCGGCCCGCCAGCGTCGCCAGTCCGAACAGTTCGACCAGTTCGTCGACCCGCGCCGCGTCGGATGCCCCGAGCCCCATCGCGATCACGTCGCGCACCGCGATCGACCAGGCGATCTCGCGCGATGCGGGCAGGAACGCCACCAGCCGCCGTCGCCGCGCCTCGCCGAGCCCATCGAGCGCCGCGCCATCGATCAGCATGTCGCCCGCGGCATCCTCGACCCGCGCGAGGGCGCGCAGCAGGCTCGTTTTGCCGCCGCCATTCGGCCCGACCAACGCGACCAGTTCGCCGCCAAGGCTCTCGAAATCGAGCGGCGCCAGGCGCGTACCGAGTGCAATTCCACTCGCCTCCAACAATGACGTCATGGTGTCAACCCGCGCCGCTGATGGATCACCAGCCACAGGAACAGCGGCGTCCCGGCGAGCGCGGTGACGACCCCGATCGGCACTGGACGGTCGAGCGATCGCGTCGCCAGGTCGGCAATCAGCAGCAGCACCGATCCCGCCAAGCCGCTCGGCACCATCGCCCGCCCCGGATGCCCCGCGCTCAACCGCCGCCCGAGGAACGGCGCGATCAGCCCGACGAAGCCGATCGCCCCGCACACCGCGACGCACGCCCCGATCGCGATCGCCGACAGCGCGACCACTTCGATACCGAGCCGACGCGGTCGATGCCCGAGCGATGCCGCAACGTCCTCGCCCAGTGCCAGCAGGTCGAGCGCCCGACCGCGCCTGAGGAGCAGGGCTGCGGCCAGCGTGGCGGGAATGAGGGCGGCAGCCGCCTGGCCGAGGCTGCGATCGACAAAACTGCCCATCAGCCAGTCGAACGCGTCGTAGAAAGCAAACGGGGAGGGGGCGAGCGCCAGCGCCAGGCTCGTCGCCGCCCCGCAAGCGAGCGAGATCCCGATTCCCGCCAGCAACAGCGTCGCCGTGTCGGCCCGGCGCCCGGCGAAGGCGAGCAACGCACCCAGTGCCAGCAACGCTCCCGCCGCGCCGCACGCGGCCAGCGCCAGCGGTTCGGTCAGCCCCAGCCAATAGCCACCGAGGACCGCCCCGAGCGCCGCGCCGCCGCTGCTCCCGGTGACGTCGGGCGAGGCGAGGGGGTTGGCGAACAGCGCCTGGAGCGCTGCCCCGGTCACGCCGAGCGTCGCGCCATATCCCGCGACCAGCACCGTGCGTGGCAGGCGCAGTTCGACGAACAGCAGTTGCCGCACCTCAGGGTCGAGCGCCATGATGCTCCACGGCGTGGCGAGGTGGAGCGCGGACAGCGCGATTACCGCGACCGCCAGCCAGATCGACCCGCGCCTCATCGCGCCGCCCTCAGCCGCTCGATCTCGCCGATCATCATCGGCCCGCCGCAGGTCCACGCCCGGCCATCGGTCGCGATCAGTCGCGACGGGAGCGCGGCGAGCAACGGGTGCGCCAGCCAGCGTTGTCCCTGCGACACCTGACCCGCGCGATAATTGCTTGTAACCAATATCTTGGGCGGAGATATGATGAGCGCTTCCAAGGTTTCCCGCCCGCCCGTCAGGGGCCGCTGAGCCATTCCCGCAAGCGCCATCCACCGCGCGCCCAACGAACCGGGGGACTGCGTCAGGCCGCCATGACCAAGCCAGATCGTATCGATCCCGCGCTGTGGCGATGCGGCCCGCAACGCCGCGATCCGCGCCAGCGTAGGGGCCGCCCGGCGCGGATCGCCAAGAGCGGCGGCGACAATGCGGAGGTTCTCGGCCACCTCGTCGATCGTCGCCGGCGCCGGCAGGTCGATCACCCGTATTCCCAGCGAGCGCGCAATCGCGCCACTCGACCGCCCCCCGCCACCCATCGTCAGAACCAAGTTGGACCGCGCCGCGATGACATCCTCGATCCGCCCGCGATTGCCCGCCACCCGCCGGGCGAGCGGCGCAAGGCTGCTCTCCTGCGGGTCCTGCGACAGGCGCGAGACGCTGACCACCTCGCCGGGATGCGCGAGCAACAGCAGATACTCGTCGCTGCACAGGTTGAGCGACGCTACCCTGAGCGCGGCGCTAGCGGCCAACAGCGATGCGAACGCCGCCATTCACGCTCCTTCCCGACGGCCGATAGCCGACGACGTCCTGATAATGACGATCGAACGCGTTGGCGACGCGCGCGAACAGTTCGGTCCGTCCGTCCAGCTTCCAGCCGATCCGGGCGCTCGCCAGCGCATAACCGCCAAGCCGTACCGTCGCATACTGGTCGAAATCAAAGTCGCTCCGTGGCCCCGCATAGGCCATCGACGCGCCATAGCTGAACCGCCCCGTCTCTCCATCCGCGACCAGCGCTCCCGACCAGCGCGGCCGACGAGTTTCCTTGATTTGGGTGGTCGCCGTCATCGGTTCAGTTGCGTGCAGGAACGCGCCTTGAGCACGGAGGCGAAGGGCGGGGGAGGGCGACCAGCCGACCTCAAGCTCGACCCCCTCGCGTCGGCTCGTCCCACTGGAATTGATCGCGCTGGTATAGTCGGCGCTGCTGACGATCTCGTCGTGCAACCGCTGGCGATAACCGGTCAGGGCGACGTTCCAGCGGGCGTCATGCCACCGCAGCGATACTTCCGCGCCGCGTGAACTCTCCGGTACAAGCAACGGATTACCAACGAAACTTCCCGGGAAGAAGCCGTAGAGATCGAAGAAGGTCGGCTGCGCGATGCCTTCTCCATAGGAGGCCGTGGCTTCGAACCCGCCGCCAAGCCGCGCCAGCAACGACGCCCGCACCGTGGTCGCATCGCGAAAGCGGTTGAAGCCATCGCGCCGCACCGCAACGTCTCCGGTCAGCGCGCGCCATTCGCCCTTCCACTCGAGAGTTGCCGAGCGATGCCGACGGCTGCGATCCTGGTTGCTGAAGCCACCATAAGCGACGTCCCGGGCGTGGAAATTCTCGTCCTCCTGCTCGACCGCGAGGACGATGTGCTGATCGATCCCGGCGATTTGCGAATGATGGCGCAACTCGCCCGAAAGCGAGCGGCGGTCGGCCCGGGTGCGGTTTATCTCGGTCTGGTCGAGCCGGTTGAGGTTCGACGAGCCGAGCAGGCTCGCCGAGAACGTCCCCGAAAGTCGATCGCCGATTGCCCCTGCGCTGACCCAGCCCCGTACCGCACCGAGCTTGTTGCGCGTGTTGTCGAGTGTGTCGGCGTGCTTGTAGGTGACAGGCGAATAACCGTCGAACTGGCTCAGCCCCGACGTCGCGAAGCCCGACAGGCCCAGTTCGACCTTCGGCGCCGCGGCCCACGTCACGCGTCCGCGCAGGCTGGCGTTGTCATAGCCATCCTTGTCCCCGGTGCCGTCGAACGCATCGGTTCCGCGCGACTTCTGCCCGGCGACGCCAAGCGCGGCGGTGAAGTCCTTGCCGACATAGGTTCCGGCAGCCGATCCGCGATAGGTGGCGAACGATCCCCCCTCGGCCATCAGCGAGGCGCCGCTCTTCGTCCCCGGATCGCCGTCAACCGCGACGACGCCGCCGATCGCTTCGGATCCCCACAGCGCCGACTGCGGCCCGCGCACCAGCTCGATGCGCGAGGCGAGGTCGGCGTTGAGCAGTTCGAACCGGGGGGTATTGCCCGCCGCCGGGTCGTTGGCGCGGATGCCGTCGATGAACAGCAGCGTATGATTGGCCTCGGCGCCGCGAATGCGCACTTCGGTGAGGCTTCCGGCCGGCCCGCTGACCGACACTGCGGTCGATGGCAGCAAGCGCAGATAATCGCCGACCAGCGGCGCTCCGAGGTGGGCCAGCGTGGACAGATCGACGACCGAAACACTGGCTGCGGTCGATCGGGTCGTTTCGGGCACGCGCGATGCGGTGACGACGATGGGAATGGGGAAATCGAACATCGGTGGACAGGCCTTCCATGACTGTCGTCACGAAAGGGACGTGCACCATTGCCCGGCCCTCCGCCCACGGCTGGACCCGGCCGGGGGAAGCGAACGACGGACCGGGGCCAGTATCTGACTTCGCGCGCTCACCGATTGCTCGGATCTGGGCAGCGCTTACAGTTGCGGGCACAGCGCCGGATTTTCGCCGGCTTCCTCTTCGCCGATGGCTTTCGCCGCCGGAACCCAAGTCCTGGCGCGGCGGCTAGGGGGGAACCACGCGCCTTGTCAATCGCGGCGTCCTCGGCTAGGCGCGCCACCTTGAACCGGCTGGTCGGAAACCAGCCACCTCACAAGGAATAGCGACATGAAAAGCGGGACTCACCCGAACTATCACTTCATCACCATCAAGATGACCGACGGCTCGAGCTATCAGACTCGTTCGACGTGGGGCAAGGAAGGTGACACGATGACCCTCGACATCGATCCGACCGCTCACCCGGCGTGGACCGGCGGCAACTCGCGCATGCTCGACACCGGCGGCCAGGTCGCTCGCTTCAACAAGCGCTTTGGCGGGCTCAGCCTCGCGAAGAAGTGACGGCTGCCAACAGTCGTCATCCCGGACCTGATCCGGGAACCCACGCTGCGAACGACCGCCCGGCCATCCATTCGGCTCCAACGCTGGAGACCGAGCGGCTCATCCTGCGGTCGTTTCGCCGCGAGGATCTCGACGCCCACGCCGCCAAGCTCGCCGACCGTGAAGTCGTGCGGCATCTGGGCGGCCATGCCTTCAATCGCGAGGACGCCTGGCGCCGCTTGACGATGGCGGTCGGCCAGTGGCCGCTGCTCGGCTTCGGCTATTGGGCGGTCGAACTGAAGGCCGAAAACCGCATGGTCGGCGAGGTCGGTTTCGCCGATTTCGAGCGCGGCATGGTGCCCGACATCAGCGGCGCGCCCGAAATGGGCTGGGTGTTCGACCCGTCGGTTCACGGCAAGGGCATTGCCGTCGAGGCCGCCCGCGCCGCGCTCGACTGGATCGACGCGACCTATGCGCCGCCCGAAATCCCGGCGATCATCTCGATCGAGAACGCCAGGTCGATGCGCCTCGCCGAACGCCTCGGCTTCGTCCGCGAGCCCGACGCGGTGTACCTCGACGAGCTCATCGCGCTGTTCCGCCGGCGGCGTTAGTTCAGCGAAGAACTGTTCCGGCCCGCTGGAACGGCACTCGCAACTAAAACGCTGCGATCCCCGTGATCGCGCGGCCCATGATCAGCGCGTGGACGTCGTGCGTGCCCTCGTAGGTGTTGACCGTTTCGAGGTTCGCGGCGTGGCGCATCACCTGGTATTCGGCGCTGATCCCGTTGCCGCCGTGCATGTCGCGGGCGACCCGCGCGATGTCGAGCGCCTTGCCGCAATTGTTGCGCTTGATCAGGCTGATCGTCTCGGGCACGAGAATGCCTTCCTCCAGCCGCCGGCCGACCCGCAGCGCCGCCTGCAGCCCGAGCGTGATCTCGGTCACCATGTTGGCCAGCTTGAGCTGCACCAGCTGCGTCGCCGCCAGCGGACGCCCGAACTGCTTGCGGTCGAGCGTGTACTGGCGCGCGGCGGCATAGCAGGCCTCGGCCGCCCCCATCGTGCCCCAGCCGATCCCGTAGCGCGCCCGGTTGAGGCAGCCGAACGGACCCTTCAGCCCTTCGACATTGGGCAGCAGCGCGTCCTCGCCGACCTCGACCTCGTCCATCACGATCTCGCCGGTGATCGACGCGCGCAGGCTCAGCTTTTGCTGGATCTTGGGGGCGCTCAGCCCCTTCATGCCCTTCTCCAGGACAAAGCCGCGGATCGCCCCGCCATGCGCGTCGCTCTTCGCCCAGACGACGAACACGTCGGCGATCGGCGAATTCGAAATCCACATCTTCGAGCCTGAAATGCGATAGCCGTCGGCGGTCTTGACCGCCCGTGTGCGCATCCCGCCCGGGTCCGATCCGGCATCGGGCTCGGTCAATCCGAAGCAGCCGACCAGATCGCCTTTCGCCAATCCCGGCAGATACTTGTGGCGCTGTTCTTCCGAACCATAGGCAAAGATCGGGTACATCACCAGGCTCGACTGGACCGACATCACCGATCGATAGCCGCTGTCGACCCGCTCGACCGCGCGCGCAATCAGTCCATAGCTGACATAGCCGAGCCCGGCGCCGCCGTAGGTTTCGGGGATGGTCGCGCCGAGCAGCCCGAGCGAGCCCATCTCGCGCAATATCTCGCGGTCGAAATGCTCATTGAGATAGGCCTCGGTCACGCGCGGCTGGAGATTCTCCTGCGCATAACCCTCGGCGGTATCGCGAACCAGCCGCTCCTCGTCGGTCAGTTGGTGATCGAGGTCGAACGGATCGGCCCAATCGAACGGCTGGATTTGAGGCTCATCCACGTGATTCTACTCCGACAAGATAATTGTGCGAGCCTGTATCGAACCCCGCCCCGCCACGCCACCCCGGGGTGCGATGGCGGATGGGGAGAGATACTCGTCACCCCCCGGTGCCTCGCGCCTTCGGGTGCGGGGAGCTGTCGTGAATGGGCGACGCTACATACCTAGGCGCCCCAGCTTCCTGCGCAACTTGACGTGCGGCGCCCGCGCCCGCTCGGGTGAACCTTGCCGAATGACGGCGCTTCTCCCGAACGGTCGCTGCATTTGGCACGGCGGCAAATCTACCGGGCCAACGTCGGTTGAAGGCCGGGCAAAGGCGCTTGAGAACCTAAAATTGGGACGGCTCAAGCGCGGGAAGTCACGGAGCTGATTTAATACAGGCTTTTTGGCGCATCCCACGCGCGTGTGCGAGTTTGGGCCACTAGCCTTCAGTGACCGGCAGGTGAAAGGGACCCGCTTGGCGGGGCGGCTGGCTCATCAGGCAGATATTTCACCACCAGCATGCGCGTCACGGTTTTGCTACCGCCCGACATGCCTAGGCCGAACAACCATCCGAGTCCGCCGGAGGCGCTTCCGCTAGTGCTGCTAAAACCGCCACCGTGGCCAGCCTCATCTTCACTTTGGACGATAACCGCGTCCCCGCCCGCGTTTTTTACCTTGCTGGCAATGGAGGGGCTCCCGATGGCATGGCCACCATCCCACATTTCGTCTCGTTTATCCTGCACCATCGCGATGACTTGGTAACGGCGCGGAGGCTCACCGCTGGTCCAATAGTCGATGCCATGCTTGGTCAGCTTGGTCCCGCCCTCGCCCGTCTTGATGATAGGCTTGCCTTCGTAAAGCGCGAAGTCGATTTTGGCCTGAGCGATCGCGGGGACATAAGGAAACACGACCGCAGTGGCGATCAAGGCCACTACAAGTTTGCTACGGTATTTCATTCCGGCCCCCCGCTGAAGAACAATGCAGGAGTTACCACCCGCTGTGATTCACCGCCAGCCGATCCGTCGCTAGTGCAGAGCTTATCGGGGAGCCATTATGGGAATACCAAGCTGCCACCAAATAAAAGGCAATTAAATCATTTATAGCTGGCGGAAGAGGTGGGATTCGAACCCACGGACAGGTTTCCCCGTCGCTGGTTTTCAAGTTTGCCGCACGCGAGACCCTAGCTACCGGCAGCGACCCGTAGATGCCGGTAATTCCCTCTCGAATCAACGACTTAAGCCCCTTGCGCCCTCGCCAGAACCCGTCGTAGCACGGTGTTGCGTGCTAGAAATGCGCTACAAGGAGGTCACATGCCCAAGCTGACAAAGTCTTATGTCGAGAAGGCGTTACCGCCCGAAAAGGGCTATAGAATGTATTGGGACGATAGCGTGCGCGGCTATGGGTTGCGCGTCGCTCCTGCATCGGAAGCGGGCAAGTCCCCGCGCCGCGTGTTCATCGTCATGGGTCGCGTCGCTGGTAAAGCGATACAGTTCACAATCGGCGCTTTCGGCACCTACACCGAGGAGCAGGCGCGAAAGCGGGCGCAGAAGCTCTTGCAGGACATGCGTGAGGGTATCGACCCGCGAGACACCAAGAAGCACGATGCGGCGGCCGCGATCACGCTCCGCGATGTAGCGGATGCCTACAAGGATCGGCCTGGCAAGCTGAAGGATTCAAGCGCGGACGTCATTGAGCGTCATGTGACCACGACCTTCGAGGCGTGGCTGTTGAAGCCCATCGCCTCCATCACCGAGGACGACGTTCGGAAGCGGTACCGCGAAATACTGACGAGGGGGCTGCGCGGGAAGGCAGGGGCACCTGGTCAAGCCAATCAGGCGTTCGCGGTGTTGCGCGCGCTCATCAACTTCGCAAGCCGCCGGTATCGGCGTTCGGATGGTTCGCCCATCATCACCCATAACCCGGTCAGCACGCTCAAAGATGATTGGGTTCAGCTAAAACCGCGCACTAGCCGCGTGCCGGATATTAAGGTCGGTCTTGTATGGGCTGCGCTGGAACGCTGGCGCGCCGAAACGCATAATCCGGAATCTGTCGCCAGCATCGACTTGATAAGGTTTTTATTCCTAACGGGCTGCCGCCTAAAAGAAGCGGCGTCGCTGACGTGGGACCATGTAAATTTGGAAGAAGGGTGGTTCCACCTGCCCGATCCGAAGAACCGTAACCCCGTGTGGCTTCCGCTCTCTTCGCAGGCAGTTCGAGTGCTCCGGTCACGAGCAAAGGTAGATGGCAATCCGCATGTCTTCGCGTCGTGGAGCAAGGCAGGCCATATCATTGATCCCCGCGATACTCGCGCCAAGGTGAGCGTCGTCGCCGGGACCAAAATCACCAACCACGATTTGCGCCGGACATACATCACCATTGGCGTCGCAAACTGCGGTGTCGATTTTACCAAGATCGAGCTGCTTACTAACCACATCCCGAACGGCTCCGTCACCGCTAAGCATTACCTAGAAACTTCGCGCCTCCAATATCTCAAGCCAGAAACACAGCGCATCTCCGACTGGATTGAAATGGAAGCGGCGAAAGCGAGCGGCAGCAACGTGGTGGCGCTACCCCAGCGAGCATGATGCACCGTGCGGGCCGCTACAGCCGGGGTTACAGCCCCCCGCGCGAGTTGGGTGCCGGGGTAGGGGCAGCAGCCCCCCAATCGCGGCTGTAGCGCCCGCACAGCGACGGCCGCATTTCCAAGATTCTCCGCAGGCTTCGCAACATCTGTTTTCCAAGCAAATTTAACTGCTTGCACGAACTGTAGCGCTCAGCTTAAGGTTACCACCGTCACCTACGGGTGGCCCCACTCGCTTCCAGTCTCCTGGCTGGTCACGAATCCATCGCTCCGGCGGTCGCGGGTGGCAACCTTCTCGATAAAAGGTCGAGCCTGTTGAAGGGCTTGTCTATGTCCGATTTGTCGTTCGAGCAGCTTTGCGAGCTGTTCAATTATTCTCCCAAGCGGCGTCCCCTTGAACCTAAGGAGGCAGCGGAGATTCTCTCGCTCTCGTATGAGACACTGGAGGGTTACCGCACGCGCGGAGTGCCGCTCCGTTACTTCAGTCCGCCCGGCACCCGTATCGTACGTTACGCGGAACGCGACGTGCTCGCGTGGCTCGCGCGCGGTGCTCGCTACAGCACCAGCGAACAGGCTGCGGTCTGACTCTCCCACTTTTTATGAAAAGCGGCAGGGCTGTGACCCTGCCGCCGGAGTCTCAAGGTGAACAGCAACATATTACGCGGCCTCTACGAAGGTCCGCAACAGACACCAAATCCTCAAAAATTCGCGCGCGCTCAAAACGGGCCGGATGCGATTGATCTGCCTCGAATTGACACTCTACCCGGAGCGGCGGTGCGTCATGGATGACCCCCTCTTTGATGCTTCCGGTTTGATTGAGAAGGCTGAGCAGGTTCGGGCGAAGGCAGAGCAATCGGTCCGGGAAAAGGCCGCTCGCGAGTTAGATGAAGCGCTAACCGCGCCCGGCGGTGGGGCGTACTCTGCAGGCGGTACTTCGCAACCGACGCAAGGTGCAGTGCCGTTCCCACCAGGTTTCATCGGTGCGCTGGCTCAATTCATCTACGATCAAGCGCCTCTACCTGTAGCCGAGGTGGCAATCGTCGGAGCGCTAGGGCTCATGGCGGGCATTGCCGGTCGGAGTTGGCATATCCCTGATTCAGGTTTGAACCTGTACGTCGTGCTGGTTGCTCGCTCAGCCATCGGCAAAGAGGCAATGCACAGCGGCATCAGTAAGCTCTTAAGCGCCGCAATGGAGCAGTTCCCCGATGCGGAAGATCGCGTGGACTTTAGCGATTTTGTTTCAGGACCAGCGCTGCTGAAGGTCTGCTTGGACAATCCGTGTTTCGTTAATGTTGCCGGTGAGATTGGACACAAATTCCTCGCCATGTCCAAAGGCAATGATCCCAGCATGAGGTCGTTCCAGAAAGTGCTGACCACCCTTTATTCCAAGTCTGGTCCCGATGGGGTTGCAGGAGGGATGACCTATAGCAATCGGGAGAATAACGTAGCGTCGACGCGGGGGGTCGCGTTTAGCCTGATCGGCGAAACAACTCCTGGCACGTTTTATGAAGCGATCACTGACGCAATGATGCGCGACGGTCTCATGTCTCGGTTCTGCGTCATCGAATATGCAGGTGACCGTCCAGCGAGAAATCGTGTTCCCGTTCAGCGCCCGCCGAAGGCTTTGATTGACCACACTGTTCTCGTCATGCGCCACGCGGATGTGCTTCAGCGAGCAGGAAACTCTCCTGAGGTTGGATTCACCGAAGACGCGCGTGCGCTGCTCGACCGCTTCGATGTCGAATGCCATTCGGCGATTATTGCTGCCGATGACGACGAGAGCCAGCGGGCAGTGTGGAACCGGGCGCACCTGAACGCGCTGCGCATTTCTGCGCTGCTGGCCGTGGGAGACAACCCCTTCTTTCCGACCGTCTCGTTGGACCAGGCGTCTTACGCGGTGCTCCTCGTTCGTCACGGAGCGTCAGCCTTTATCCGCCGCATTCAGGCAGGAGATATTGGCGAGGGAAGCGACGGCGGGCGCGAGCAGAAAGTCTTGGCACTGTGCAAGGAGTTTCTATGCCTCCCCGCTAATAAGATGCCATCGTGGTTGAAGCACGGCGCAGAGATGAAGGGGGTTGGCATCGTACCGCGACGATATCTCCAACATCGCACGCAACGGCTGACAGCTTTCGAGAATCACAAGCAAGGTCATACGGGGGCGCTCAACATGGCAGTCAAAACCGCCGTGACGAACGGCTACCTGATGGAAGTAAAGAAGGACAAGCTGGTGGAGGAGTTTAACTTTCACGGTCAAGCATATCGGGTGGTCGATCTGAACTGAATGACTACAATGCCGAGGCTACAGCTATAGCTTGTGTTAGCCCGTGCGGCCCCGCCAACCACCAAGGCTCCGGTTAGTAATAGCCTGTGTTAGCTGAAGCCAGGCTAACGCTAGAAACCGCGAAAAACCCATAAATCCATATAAAAAACATAGAAGGTTAGTGCGTTAGCCTAAGCGGGCAGTCCTAGGCTTTTGGGTGCTGAACGGCTGGATCGCGCGAACCGCCCGACACTAACGGCTAACGCGCTACAGCGTCGAAAGGAGCAGCGTCCAAAGGGTTCGCTGCCCGCGCTTTTAAGACGAACACCAAACTACCAGTTTTATGGTCGTCGCCGGACCAACTGACCTAAGTAGTTGAAACAACAATATAACTATTGCGGACCTACAACCGGCTACCCTAAGCTCTAGCCCATGCTTAGCCGTACCGGAGACTAATATGTCCGAAGAAATTGATAC
Source organism: Sphingomonas sp. (assembly GCF_025362505.1). GTDB lineage: Bacteria > Pseudomonadota > Alphaproteobacteria > Sphingomonadales > Sphingomonadaceae > Sphingomicrobium. The sequence goes on from NZ_JANYGG010000028.1 coordinate 32,694, forward strand.
CCGCGTAGCTGCTGATCTTCATCCCGATGTGGTTACATTAATGGAAGACTACGACGATGATACTGCCACCATCCTCGCGCCGACTGTGGCGGCATTTACCGAGGCGTATAGTGGGATCGGCAGAGTGCACGACGCCAAGGAGAAGGCGCGCACGAACCCGACTTGGAACGACGCGCGGCAGCTCATTGAAACCGACAACTTCGGGCAAGCCGTGTTCGCGCAGATCGCCAAGCGCTTCGACGGTGCCGCAGCCAATCTGAAAACCGTCATCGGTAGCATCGAAAAAGAGTTTGCCGCGCCGATTGAGAGCAAGGCAGCGGGCATCATCGCGCAGGAGATACGCACGCATGTGAAGGGGCTGAAAACAGCCGAGCGCATGACGTTTGTTCAGGCTGCCATCCGGGACGGTGACCAGCGCACGGCTACGGCGATCTTAGGGGCACCAGCCTACCTGTCGGGCATGGACCGGGAGACCCAAACCGTCCTGACGCGGATCTATCACGAGCATCACGAACCGGTGAAGACGAAGCGATTGAAGGCGGCTCAGGCTGGTCTCGATTTGGTCGAGAAGAGGGGAGGGGTCGTCCATACTCAGCTTGCGAAGGCAATCGGCTGTATCGAGGAGCGGAACGACCGAGGCACCGTCACCCGGCGCATTTTCGCAAAAGAACTAAAAAAAGCGAAATCGGCGGCCGAGAAGGCTTTTGTCCTGTGACGCTTGATCCAATCAAATCACAGATCGCTCACAAGACCGATGTTTCACCGCCTCCATGGATGCAAGGATGGAAGCCGACGCCGCTTTGCCAGCAGGCTGTGGTCACACCAGGCGGACCCGGCAATCCATCATGGAAACCCGGTTGCCCCTCGCCAAACCCGCAAGGACGCCCGCCGGGCATACCGGACAGGCGGTTACTCGCCACTCAGCAGATGCTCGAAGAGATGCGTAACATCGTGGCGGTGCTGATCGGCAAAGCGCTTGAGGGGGACACTGGCGCGGCGGCGGTTGTGCTCTCCAAAACCC
>NZ_JANYGG010000046.1 GCF_025362505.1 Sphingomonas sp.
GGGCGGGACGATCCTCCACGCCGCGCACCGCGCGATCGAGCAGCTGACCCTCGACCGCGGCGCGGCGCACCTCAAGGACGAGCTTATGCCGCGCTATGCGGAGCTTCTTTACAACGGCTTCTGGTTCAGCCCCGAGCGCGAGATGCTCCAGGCGGCGATCGACCACAGCCAGGCCCGCGTCGAGGGCGAAGTCAGGATGAAGCTCTACAAGGGCGGCACCCATATTACCGGCCGTCGTTCGCCGATGAGCCTGTACAGCGAGAAGGTCGTGACGTTCGAAGACGACGCCGGCGCCTATGACCAGCGCGATGCCGAAGGGTTCATCAAGCTGAATGCATTGCGGCTGCGGCTGCTTGGCCGGCGGGACCGATGATCCCGCCTTCGGGCCTCCTCGGACGGCGCGATCTGGGTTGATCACCGCCGCCGCCCCGCCGTCGTACACCGCAACCCGCCCATGGTGGGAAACGCGCGCCTTCGTTGTCGCTATGGTCCTGCTCGCGTTCGTGCCCCTGCTTTATCCGCCGATTCCGCCGCTGGTCGACCTTCCGGGTCACATGGGGCGTTTCCAAGTCCAGATGGAGCTTGAACACTCGGCCAATCTCCGGCGCTTTTATGATTATCACTGGGCGCTGGTCGGGAACCTGGGCGTCGACCTGCTCGTCATCCCCTTGGCCAAGCTGTTCGGACTCGAGTTCGCCACCAAGCTGATCGTGCTGTGCATCCCGCCGCTGACGGTGGCGGGATTCCTGTGGGTCGCGCGTGAGGTGCACAACCGCATCCCGCCCACCGCCCTGTTCGCCCTACCGTTCGCCTTTGGCCACCCGTTCCTGTTCGGTTTCGTCAACTTCGCTTTGTCGATGGCCTTCGCCTTCCTCGCGTTCGGGCTGTGGCTGCGGCTTGGGCGGCTCGGCAAGACGAGGCTGCGCGCTGCACTATTCGTGCCGATCTCGTTCGTGGTGTTCATCGCCCATACCTTTGGCTGGGGCGCGCTGGGGGTCATGGCGTTTTCGGCCGAAGCAGTGCGGCAGCACGATGCCGGCCGAAGCTGGTGGCGGGCGGGCCTCAAGGCCACCCTCCACGCCGCCTGCCTTGCCGGGCCGGCGCTGCTCCTGCTCGTCTGGCGGCACGAGGCGCAGGGCAGCGGGCATACCGCCGACTGGTTCGACTGGACCGCCAAGCAGTTGTGGCTCGAAACCGCGCTGCGCGACCGCTGGTTCGTTTATGACCGCCTGTCGGTCCTCTTCACCGCCTGTGTTCTAGGCTTCGCGATCTTTAGCCGCCGCCTCGGCTTTTCGCGCAACCTTGCCTTCTCGACCCTGGTCCTTGCCGCGATCTTCGTGCTGATGCCGCGGATCGTGTTCGGGTCGGCTTTCGCGGACATGCGGCTGGTGCCTTTCATGATCGCGGTCCCGCTCCTCGCAATCCGCTTTAAAGAGGCGACCCACATTCCCACCGCGCGCGTCCTAGCGATGATGGGCCTCGCATTCTTTGTCATGCGCCTGGCCGGCAACACCATCAGCCTGGCTCGTGCCTCGGATGACATTCAGCGAGAGCTGACCGCCCTCAATTATCTCCCGGCCGGTTCTCGCGTGCTATACGTCGTCGCGTGGAAGTGCGGCGAGGACTGGCCGCTGCCGCGCAAGAGCCAGCTCGGGGCAATGACGATCGTGCGCAAGGACGCGCTGGTTAACAGCGAGTGGCGCATTCCCGGCGCGCAGATCCTGGTCGTCCGCAACCAGGCGCGGCTCGGCTGGTTCGGTGGCGACCCCTCGCAGCTCGTGTTGCCGGCGAGGTGCGCCACGCGCGAGCATTGGCCGCTCAGTCGCGCGCTGTCGACCTTCCCGCGCGATGAGTTCGACTATGCGTGGATGGTCGACATGCCGCCGTTCGACCCGGCGCTCGTCGCAGGCTGGCAATTGCTCTACCGCGATAAGGATTCAATGCTCTATCGAATCAGGCCGGCGGGCTGACTACCGGTTTGCGCAGCACCCACGCCTGGGTCCACAGCAGGCCGCGAGCGAACGGCGCCTTGGCCAGGGTGCGATCGAGCAATTTGAGCATCACGGCGCCGCCGTTGCCGCCGAACTCGGCGATCACCGGAAGGTAGAAGCCAAAGCGGCTGGTATCGACCACGTCGAACCCGGCGCGGCGGATCTGCCCACCAAGCTCGTCCGCGGTCAGCAGGTTGATATGACCAAGCGGCTCGGCATTTCCGTAAACCATGCGGGCGAGCGCCAGCACCGGTTTGAATCGAAACAGGCCGGCCATCATCTCCACCGTCGCGTAGCGCTGCGGGGTGGTCAGGATGAACGTGCCGCCCGGCCGGAGCGAACCGGCGACCGCGGAAAGCAGCATTTCGGAGCGTTCTGACGGGACATGCTCGAGCACCTCGGAGCAGATTGCCAGATCATGCTGGCCGAGCCCGAGCGGATTGGTCGCGTCAAGCAAGTGAGTCTCGACCGCGTCGAGCAAGCGCACATTCTCGAGGAAGGCGGGATTGATGTCGACCGCGCTGACCTTGCGCCCGGTTTGCGACAGGGCCTCGGTGAACACGCCACAGCCGACCCCGACCTCGAGCACCGCGTCGCCCGACTTGCTGAACCGGGCGACCTGATCGAGCACCCAGTCGCGGCGATATTGGTGGAGGCTCCGGCGCGTCGCGTTGCCGTCTTCGTAGAGGCCGCGCTGGAAGGCAACATCCTCCTGGGCCAATTTCGCGGCGGGCGCATTCATTCGCCAATCCTCTCTCGAACGACGTAGATTGGCCGACCCTTGGTCTCAATCATGATCCGGCCGACATATTCCCCGAGCACGCCAAGCGACAGCAATTGCAGCCCGCCGAGGAACAGGATCGCGACGAGCAGCGACGCATAGCCCGGCGTCTGGATGCCGTAGAGCAGTGTTCGGACGACGATGAACACCGCATAGCCGAGCGCAAAGATCGCGACCGTGCCGCCGAGGTAGCTCCACACGCGCAGCGGCACCGTCGACGACGACGTGATCCCGTCGATCGCCAGCGTCCACAGCTTCCAGTAGCGGAACTTGGTCGTGCCGACGGTGCGCGGCTCGCGGTGGTAGCTGACCGAAGTCTGCTTGAACCCGGCCCACGCGAACAGCCCCTTCATGAAGCGGTTGCGCTCGGGCAGGCGGCGGATGACCTCGACCACCTTGCGATCGAGCAGGCGGAAGTCGCCGGCATGTTCGGGGATCTTGTCCTGGCTAAGCCAGTTGTGGGCGCGGTAGTAAAGATCGGCGGTGAGCCGCTTGGGCAGGCTGTCGCTTTCCCGGTTGTCGCGCACCCCATAGACGATGTCGTGGCCAGCGCGCCATTCGCGCAGCATGTCGCCGAGCACTTCGGGCGGGTCCTGGAGGTCGACGTCCATCGGCACCACTGCCGCGCCGCGAGCATGGTCGAGCCCGGCCGACAGCGCCGCCTCCTTGCCGAAATTGCGCGACAGCGACACCGCGCGGATGCGGGAGTCGAGCGTATTGGCGGCGGCGATCGTCGCGAGCGTGCGGTCATGGCTGCCATCGTCAACGAACAAGATTTCGTAGGAACGCGCGGCGGGGTCGTCGATCGCCGCCATGACCCTGGTCAGCCGCTCGACGAACGCTCCGACCGCCTCTTCCTCGTCCTTCACGGGGACGATGATCGACAGCTCGATGGCTGCGGGCTCGACCGGGCTCACGCGTAGACCCATTTGCGATGAAGCGAGAAGGTCACCAGCGGCGTGAGCACGACGATCACCGGGATCGGCCACCACGTCGGGCCGTGGAGGTGCTTGACGAAGAACCACACGAACAATTGGTTGAGGGCAAAACCAAGCAGGTTGATGATCAGGAAGCGCAAGGCGCGGACGTGATGGCGGCCGCCCTCGCCGTGGCCCTGGAAGCTGAACCGTCCGTGGGTGACGTAACTCACGCCCGAGAAGAACAGGAAGACGAGCGCCAGCGCGAGGTTCGCGTCGACGTGGAGCAGCGTCGCAACCGCCCAGTAGCTCGCCGCGACCAGCACGGTGATCAGCCCGCCGGCGATCGCATAGCGGATCGCCTGCGCGAGGATTTCGCGGCGTTCGGGCTCGATCGAGGACGGCAGCAGCGTGGCCAAGGTTCGCATTGCCTTGCTCTCTAGACTTGAGCGGCTAGAGCAAGGAAGCATTTTCTGGGGTAGGCGCGCTTGGACAAGTTTCTGGGTTGGTTGGATCGCCATTGGCGATGGGTGGTAGTCGTGGCCTGGCTGGGGCTGTCGGCCTACATGCTGTTTTTCGCGCGCGGTCAGATCCAGGGCTTCATGCTCGGCGATACCGACGACAATATGCGGATGAGCCAGGTCCGAGCGCTCATCGCCGGGCAGGACTGGTTCGACCTGCGCCAGTACAAGATGAACCCGCCGTTCGGGGCCAATATCCACTGGTCGCGGATCGTCGACCTGCCGATCGCGGGGATGATCCTGGCGCTGCGACCGTTCATCGGCGGCGCGGACGCCGAGCGCACCGCGGTGGCCGTTGCGCCGCTGATCCCGCTTCTCCCGATGATGATCGCCTTGTCGCTGACCGCTCGCCGGCTGATCGCGCCCGCCGCCTATGTGCTGGCTATCGTCGCGCTGTTCTTCGCCGGATCGACACTCGGCATGTATACGCCCGAGCGGGTCGATCACCACGGCTGGCAACTCGCCCTGCTCGCGATCGGCGGCGCCGGGATGGCCGACCCGCGCCGCGCGCGCGGCGGGTTCGTGCTTGGGATCGCCAGCGCCATCTCGCTGTCGATCGGGCTCGAGATGATCATCTACATCGCGCTGTCCGGGGTCGCGTCC
>NZ_JANYGG010000070.1 GCF_025362505.1 Sphingomonas sp.
GACCAAGATCGTCGACCGCGCGACGGGCGAGGTGATGTACGGTCGGGTGCCCGCCTACTCAGTGGTCGTCCCCGGCACGCTGCCAAGCGCCAACGGCGGGCCGAGCCTCGCCTGCGCGGTCATCGTCAAGCGCGTCGACGAGAAGACCCGCAGCAAGACCAGCATTAACGAGCTGCTGCGCGACTGACCGTCATTGCGAGCAAAGCGAGGCGATCCGCCCGGGTCGCTTCGTCGCCTCGTCGCCTTTCAGCGCCCGCCCACATCGTCGTCATGGAATGCGAACTGGCGACGGAATAGGGACAAAAAAAGGGGAGGGCCGAAACCCTCCCCTTGGCATTCGTTCGTGGCTGCCGATCAATATTTGATCTTCACCTTGGCGTACCAGAAGCCGCCATTGATTCCGAACGGCCCGCCGCTGCGCGGATAGATCTGGCCGTCGGACAGGCTGTTGGTCAGCGTGTAGATGGGGTTGTCGGGCGACGCCTGGATCTTGTCAGGGTAGGTGTTGAAGATATTCGTCGCGCCGAGCGTCAAGGTGAAGCGGCGAGCAAAGGTGTAGCTGACGTCGAGGTCGGTCGTGAATTTCGACCCGAACCGCTGCCCGGCGATGACCTTACCCGTGCCATCGCGGAACGGATAATCCTCGGCATCGACCCATGAGCTGTAGTAGTTTTCGCGGGCGTTGATAGCCAGCGGCCCCTTGACCCAACCAGCGGACAGGGTTGCCCGATGATGTGGCGCGAGTCCGCCGATATCGATGATCTGCGAATCGCTGATCGTGCCGTCGGTCTTGGTCACCTTGCTCTTGTTATAATTGTAGGCGAGCGTGAGGTTGAGATTTCCATCGACGAAACCGGTGCGGTACGTCCCGACGAAATCGATGCCCTTGGTCGAGGTATCGAACGAGTTGGTGAAATACTGAACCGCGCCGCCGACACCGACCGATGCCAGTTCCGGCAGCGTGTTGATGTTGGCCTGAGTCACCGTGTAGTTTTGCGAGATGAAGATGCGGTTCTTCACGTCGATCTTGTAGGCGTCGATCGTCACCGTCAGCCCGGTTGCGGGCTTCAGGACAACGCCGGCACCATAATTCTTCGACTTCTCCGGACGGAGCGGCCTGGCGCCATAGAATTGGGCAATGCTGCTTGTCACCGGGAAGGTGCCGATCTGCAGCGAGTTGCCCTGGAAGAAGGTGGTCGAGAGGACCTGCGTGTTGTTCTGGCCGGGCGACGGGGCATGGAAGCCGGTCCCGATCGTGCCGCGGATCGAGATCGCATCGTTCAACTTGTAAATCGAGTTTACCTTGTAGACGAATGCGCTGCCGGACGATTTATAATTCTCGTAGCGACCGGCAACGCCGACGCTCCACGCCTTGGTGAGGTCGGCTTCGATATCGCCATAGACGCCATAGCTCCTCTCGGAGTGAGTTCCGGCATAGGTCGGGCTGGTGCCGCCATAGCCGCTCGCCGCCGGGCTCTCGGTCGCGGTGAAGGTGCCGGTCGGAGCGTAAACGCCGGGCGAAGTCTGAATGAAGAGCGGATGCGCAGCGGCATAAGGACCCGCGCCATAGCTCTGCGGATCGCCCGGAGTCGCGGTGAACGTCTCCTTGCGATACTCAGCGCCCCCGGAAATAGTCACCGGGCTGGCGAGGCCGGCCTCGACTTCGTAGCTCAGGTCGAGGTTGGCATCGAATTCCTTCTGGATCTGTTTGCCGAACTTGAAGCTGGTCTGCGAGGCAGCGCCGTAGGACGGGCTGAACGAGCTATACATCGACAGGTCGAGGGTGTTCTTGCTCAGCGAGGTCGACAGATCGTAGCGGAATGCGCCAGCGCTGCCCTTGTAACCGATGGTGCCATATTCCTGCTTGCTGTTGCCGACAAAGCGCGGCGTGAAGCCGGCCGGGTAGATCGAGCTCAGCTGGAACGTGTTGGTGTCGAGCACATAGCCACCCGCTGTGCAGGTCGCGCTGCCGGTCGGGCAGGGCATGTTATAATAGGGGTGCTGGAAGAACGAGCGTCCGCCCAGATTGTTGGTGCCGCCAGCTGTCGTGGTGAACGGCCGCGAGCCGAGCAGCGAGGAGCGGAAGTTGAAGCTCTCGTCGACGTGGTTCTTGGCGAAGTTGGCGAACAGGTAGATTTTGCTGTCGGGGGTGACGTTGATCGCCGAGTTGAGCAGGAACTTGAAGCCATGGCTCGGCGACGAGCCCCAGATCTGGGCGGGCAGCGGGTAGTTGGGCAGCTGGCTGGCCAGCGTCGGATTTTCGGCGGCAAAGGCAACGGCGGTCGGACGGGTCGCGCCGCGGCTGCTCTGACCGTCATGGTTATATTCGCCGGCCAGGTTGATGAAGCCCCAGTCGCCCTTGACCCCGGCATCGCCCGCGATCTGATAGCTCTTGCCGTCCTTGTGGTCGAAATTCTGGCCGTAGCGGCCTTCGAGTTCGATCCCCTGATCGTCGCGCAGCCCATAGTTGAGCACGCCCGCAATCGCGTCCGAGCCATATTGCGCCGTGGCGCCGTCACGAAGGACCTGAAGGCTCTTGATGCCGATCGACGGGATCGACGACATGTCCGACCCCTGCGAACCGAATGACAGACCGGTGTCGCCACCGGCATAAACCTGGACCAGCGCCGAGCGGTTGAAGCGCTTGCCATTGAGCTGAACCAGCACTTCGTCCGAGGGCAGGCCGCGCAGCGACGGCGCGCGCACCAGGCTCGACGCATCGGCGATCGAGTTCGTGCTGGAGAAGAAAGACGGGATGATATTCTTGAGCGAATCAAGGATGTTACCGGTCGGCTGCGACTTCAACTCAGCCGCGCTGATGATGTCGATCGGCGACGCCGAATTCGTCACCGTGCGGTCGGTCCGACGCGTGCCCAGCACGATGATTTCCTCACCGACCGCCTTGGTTTCGGCGACCTGTGGCTGAACGGCCGCAGCGGTGGCGTCTTGTGCCAAGGCTGCTCCAGGAATGGCTAGCAAACCGATCAAGGCGGTCGACGAAAGAATGGCTGCGCGGAGCCCGTGCGAATGCTTGTGCATGAAAGTTCCCCCAACGCCTCCCCAGCGCTTCTCCCGCACAAATTGGAGATTTGCGCGATCCGGTCAAGATCGGGACATCATTCACCGACCGTTTGTTGCGCAGGCGTTGCATTTTTGCACTTGGCTGCACACACTACGCCGATGCTCTCTCATCGCCTGGCCGACGAAGCCGATCTCGAAGCATTGCGCGCGCTGATGGCGTTGGCGATCGAGGTCAACCAGCGCCCCTACCTCTCGCCCGCCGAGCTCGCCGTCAGCGGCACGACGATGGGCCTCGATACGCAACTCATCGCCGATCGCACTTACTTTGTTATCGAGGAAGAGGGCCAGGTTGTCGGCTGCGGCGGGTGGAGCTTTCGCGCGACAACCCATGGCGGCGACCAGAGCCAGGTCGTGCGCGACGCGGCCCCGCTCGATCCGACGCGCGACGCAGCTCGCATTCGCGCCATGTACACCCATCCGGACCACGTCCGCCGCGGGATCGGGCGACTCATCCTCGACCTTGGCGAGACAGCGGCACGCGACGCCGGCTTTGCCAGGGCCATGATGGTCGCCACCCTGTCGGGCGAGCCGCTCTATCGCGCCGCCGGCTATGAAGAGGTCGAGCGCATCACGTCGGACCCGGTTGGCGACGTCCGCGTGCCCCTGATCGTGATGCACAAGCGGCTTCGTTGAAACCGGGATGGCGCCTCATCGCGCGGCCTGTTGCCCTCGTCTGCGTTCGCCCGTCGGCAAAGGCGGCCGCCTAGAATCGCGCCATCGCCCCGCCACAGATTCGCCAGCCCATGCCGTTGACGAAGCGCGCTTCGTCGGAGGCCAGGAACAGCGCCGGGCCGGCAACGTCCGCGGGTTCACCGATATAGCCGACCGGGGCCTTGCCTTCCCAGTAAGCG
>NZ_JANYGG010000098.1 GCF_025362505.1 Sphingomonas sp.
CGGCGGGTGAGGGTCGGGGCGACGTAATCGCGGGCGTAGTTGACCGCGAGGCCGATGAGGTGGTCGAGTTCGGGGTCGGTGTCGGGCGACGTACCGGGGGCGTAGCGCTGGACGAACTTCCACGCGGTCGCCTTGTCGCCGACGCCAGGGAGCGAGGCGAGGTTGAGCAGCAGGCCGTAGGTCAGCGGGAGCGGTTCGGTCGGAACCTTGCCGCCGTGGATATGGTGGACCGGGTTGCCGATTTGCTGTTCGACCGGCTGGCCCGCGTAGTTGCCGCGGAACTGGAGGTACTCGTCGACCGCGCGGGGGATGACGCCGATGTGCAGGCTCTTGGCCTTGCGCGGTTCGCGGTAGGCGAAGAAGGCGAGGCTTTCCTCGCTGCCGTACGAGAGCCACTGGTCGAGGGTCAGGCCGTTGCCCTTGGATTTCGAGATTTTCTCGCCCTTTTCGTCGAGGAACATCTCGTAGTTGAAGCCCTCGGGCGGGCGGCCGCCGAGGATCCGCGCGATCTTGCCCGACTGGATCGTGGAGTCGATGAGGTCCTTGCCGGCCATCTCGTAATCGACCCCGAGCGCGACCCAGCGCATTGCCCAGTCGACCTTCCACTGGAGCTTCGCCAAGCCACCTAGCGCGGACTGGGTGATCGGGGTGCCGTCCTCGTCGGTGAAGGCGATCGTGCCGGCTTCGGCGTCGACGACGGTGACGGGGACTTGCAGGACGCGGCCGGTCGAGGGCGAGATGGGGAGGACGGGGGAGTAGGTCTGGCGGCGCTCTTCGCGCAGCGTGGGGAGCATGACGGCGAGGATCGCGTCCCATTGGCGCAGGACCTGGCGGATGGCTTCGTCGAACTGGCCCGACGCGTAAGCCTGCGTCGAGGAGACGAATTCATAGTCGAAGCCGAAGCGGTCGAGGAAGCTGCGCAGCCTCGCATTATTGTGCGCGGCGAAAGATTCGTGGGTGCCGAACGGGTCGGGGATGCGGGTCAGCGGCTTGCCGAGATTGGCGGTGAGGAGGGCAGCGTTGGGGACGTTGTCGGGGACCTTGCGCAAGCCATCCATGTCGTCGCTGAAGGCGATCAGGCGCGTCGGAGAACCAGTCAGTTCTTCGTAGGCGCGGCGGACCATCGTCGTGCGCAGGACTTCGTTGAAGGTGCCGATGTGGGGCAGGCCCGAAGGGCCGTAGCCGGTCTCGAAGACAATCGCTTCACCATTGGGCTTGGCGCCAAAAGGACCATCGGGGGCCCAGCGCTTAAGCAGTTTGCGCGCTTCCTCATAAGGCCAGGCCTTGCTGGTCATCGCCGCAGTGCGGATGGCCTCGTCCACTGTTGCCCTTTCGTTCTTCTGTGGCCAAGGATGGGCCCGCAATGGCCGCCCTTTTGCCCCTTCCCGCGCTCCACGCAACCCATGCCGGGATCTGGCTCGCCGATGGGGGCGGGGTGCGCGCGGCGTCGCGCGGCGAGGCGATCGCGCGGGCGGCGGAGACTCCGCATATTTTGATGAATGCGCCCCTCGTGGGCCAGCGGCTGGGCTATCCCGATCTGTCGGGGCTCGACCTGCTCGAGCTGTATGCGTTCGTTCACCCGGCGCGGTTCGTGGTGCCGACGGTGGCGGGGCTGAGCCGGGCGCTGGGGCTGGCGGTGCCGGGGGACGATGGCGCGGCGGCGGGGCAGTTGCGGGCGATTGCCGGGGCGCTGTTCGATGTGTTCGAAGATTCCCACTGGCGCGAGCGCGAGGGGGCGTGGACATCGAATGCGACGCTGCATCGGCTGGGGTGGGGCTGGGCGGGGATTGTCGGCGAGCGACTGGCAAAGCCTGACAAGGCCGAACGGATGCTGTTTTCGCGCCTGCCGCAGTGGGAGGAGCAGGCCGAGCGGGTGCCGGCGCGGACGGTCACGGTGTCGGCCGAAGACGCGATCGAGCGACTCGCCGAGCTGACCGGGGGCGGGGCCGAAGCGCGCGTCGGGCAGCAGGCGATGGCGGCCGAGGCGGCGACGATGTTCGCGCCGCGTGGCGCGGCGGGGGCGCCGAACCTGGTGCTGGCCGAGGCGGGGACCGGGATTGGCAAGACGCTGGCCTATCTCGCGCCCGCGTCGCTGTGGGCCGAGCGGTCGGGCGGGACGGTGTGGGTATCGACCTTCACCAAGGCGCTGCAGCGGCAACTCGATGCCGAGGGCGAGCGGCTGATCCCCGACGCGGAGGAACGCAAGCGGCGGATCGTGGTGCGCAAGGGCCGCGAGAATTACCTGTGCCTGCTAAATCTGGAAGATGCGCTGCAGGGGGCGTTTACGGGCCGCGCGGCGGTGCTGGCGCAGCTTATCGGGCGGTGGGCGGCTTACACGAAGGACGGCGACATGGTCGGGGGGGATTTGCCCGGCTGGCTGCCGAGCCTGTTCCGGCGGGCGGGGGCGACGGCGCTGACCGACCGGCGCGGGGAGTGCGTCTATGCCGGCTGCCCGCATTACCGGCGCTGCTTCATCGAGCGGGCCGAGCGGGCCGGGCGCGAGGCGGACCTGGTGATCGCCAACCATGCGCTGGTGATGGTCAACGCCGCGCGCGGGCGGCCCGATGCGCCGAGCCGGATCATCTTCGACGAGGGGCATCATCTGTTCGACGCGGCCGATTCGACGTTTTCGGTGGCGTTGGGCGGGCAGGAGGCGATCGAGTTGCGCCGCTGGCTGGTCGGGCCGGAGGGGCGGACGCGGGGACGGAGACGTGGTCTCGCCGCGCGGTTGATGGATGTGTGTTCCTACGATGAAGCAGGGGCGAGCGCGCTCGATAGCGCGGTCGAGGCGGCACGCGCCTTGCCTTCGGACGGGTGGTTGCAGCGGCTCGCCGAGGGGGCGCCGTTCGGGCCGATCGAGGCGCTGCTCGCCGAGGTGCGGGGGACGGTCTACGCGCGGTCCAAGGCGCACGAGGCGGGATACGGGCTCGAGACCGAATTGGCTGAGCTCGATGGGGCGCTGGTCACGGCGGCGGCGGGGGCGCTGGAGGCATTGGAGGCGCTGGGACAGCCATTGGCGGCGCTGACGCGGCGGCTGGAGGCGGTGCTGGAAGACGCGCCCGACTGGTTGGACTCCTCCGCCCGCGCACGAGTCGAGGGGGCGATCACCGGACTGGCATGGCGGCGCGAGACGGTCGCGGCCTGGGTCAGGCTGCTGGCGCGGGTCGGCGGGGCGGCGGACCCGGATTTCGTCGACTGGCTGGCGATCGACCGGGTAGAGGGGCGCGAATTCGACGTGACGATCCACCGACGGTGGCTCGATCCGACGCGGCCATTGGCACAGGCGGTGCTGGCCCCCGCGCATGGCGTGCTGGTGACCTCGGCGACGCTGCGCGGATCGGGTGGGTGGAGCCAGGCCGACGCGCGCACCGGAGCGCTGCATTTGCCCCGCCCGCCGCAGCATTTCGAGGCGGCGAGCCCGTTCGATTATGGCCGGATGGCGGAGGTGCTGGTGGTCACCGACTTGCCGAGGGGCGACCTGGCGGCGCTGTCGGGGGCCTATGCGCGGCTAATCGAGGCGGCGGGCGGGGGAACGCTCGGGCTGTTCACCGCGATTGCCCGGTTGAAGGGGGTTCATGCACGGATCGCCGACCGGCTGGCGCGAGTCGGGCTGCCGTTGCTGGCGCAACATGTCGATCCGATCGACACCGGGACCCTGGTCGATATCTTCCGCGACGATCCGCGGGCGTCGCTGCTCGGCACCGATGCGCTGCGTGACGGGGTCGATGTGCCGGGCGAGTCGCTGCGGCTGGTGGTAATGGAGCGGGTGCCGTGGCCACGCCCGACGGTGCTTCACGCAGCGCGGCGGCTGGCGAGCGGGGGTAGTGCCTATGACGACAGCATGGTGCGGGCGCGGCTGGCGCAGGGGTTCGGGCGGCTGATCCGGCGGCAGGGCGACAGGGGCATGTTCGTGATCCTGTCGGCGGCGATGCCGAGCCGGTTGCTAAGTGCGTTTCCGCCCGAAGTGCAGGTGGCGCGGGTGAGCCTCGAGGTTGCGATCGCGCGGGTCGCGCGGCGGCTCGGGTCAGGCGGTGAGCGCCTCGGCGAGGCGGTCGCGCAAGGCGGTCAAACGCTCGACGTCGAGTGATGGAGCCGCTGTGACGGGGGCGGATGGCGCGGGCGGCGGCGGGGTCACGTCGGTGAGATCAAGCGTCGACGCCGCGGCGCTACGGTCGGCAAGCAGTTTCTGGACGCCGCGAACGGTATAACCCTGGTGGCTCAGCAAATGATGGATGCGCCGCGCGAGCGCCACTTCCGCGGGCCGGTAATAGCGGCGGTTGCCGGCGCGCTGGAGGGGTTTCAGCTGGGGGAACTTGGTCTCCCAGTAGCGCAAGATATGCTGCGCGACGCCGAGCTGAGCCGACAATTCGCCGATGGTACGAAAGGCGTCCGGGGCCTTGTCGGCGGTCGCCACCTGTTTGCTTACTTGACGATCTTGTCGCGCATCATGTGACTGGCGCGGAAGGTCATCACGCGGCGCGGCGCGATCGGCACTTCAATCCCGGTCTTGGGATTGCGCCCGATGCGCTCGCCCTTGTCGCGCAGTATGAAGCTGCCGAAGCCCGAAATCTTGACATTTTCGCCTACGGCAAGCGCGTGGCACATATGGTAGAGCAGCCGTTCGACCATGCTCGCCGCCTCGGCGCGCGACAGGCCGAGTTCGCGGTGGACGACGTCGGCAAGATCGGCGCGTGTGAGCGTTCCCGAATGGAGTCCTCCATCCTGCGTCCGTGCAACCCCCGCATCAGCCATCGGTTTATCCTCCGCCCCGCAAATTACCGAGACTCGCGCCCCCGCGATGTCTGATCGATGGACCTCCATGCCACATCGTTGGGGAACCGACAATCGAAGAATTAATGTGACTTATCAATAGCGCAGCGCCGCTGCTCCCCAGGTGAAACCGCCGCCCATCGCCTCGAGCACGACAAGGTCGCCGCGCTTGATGCGGCCGTCCTTAACTGCGACGTCGAACGCCAAGGGCACAGATGCGGCCGACGTGTTTGCGTGGCGGTCGACGGTGACGATAATCTTGTCGGGGGAAAGGCCCAATTTCTTCGCGGTTGCGTCGAGAATCCGGGCATTGGCCTGGTGGGGGACGACCCAGTCGACATCGGCGGCGGTGAGCCCGGCGGCGTCGAGGACTTCGCCCAAAACGGCGGCGAGATTGGTGACGGCGTGGCGGAACACCTCGCGGCCTTTCATGCGCAGCTTGCCGACGGTGCCGGTGGTCGACGGGCCGCCATCGACATAAAGCAGGTCGTTATAGCGGCCGTCGGCGTGGAGTTTCGTCGCGAGGATGCCGCGGTCGCTGTCCTGCTCGGCGCGAAGGACAATCGCGCCGGCGCCGTCGCCGAACAGGACGCAGGTCGTGCGGTCCTCCCAGTCGAGGATGCGGCTGAAGGTCTCGGCGCCGATGACGAGCGCGGTGTTCGCGCCGCCGCTGCGGATCATCGCGTCGGCGACCGACAGGGCATAGAGAAAGCCCGAGCAGACCGCGGCGACGTCGAAGGCGATGCAATCGGGAATGCCGAGAATGGTCTGGACCTTGGTCGCGCTGGCCGGGAAGGTCTGGTCGGGAGTCGCGGTGGCGAGGATGATGAGGTCGACTTGGGCGGCGGCGATGCCGGCGTGGTCGAGCGCGGCTTGGGCGGCTTCGGCGGCGAGGGTTGCGGTGGTCTCGCCTTCGCCGGCGATGTAGCGGGTCCGGATTCCGGTCCGCTCGACGATCCACTCGTCGGTGGTGGCGATCTGGGCCGCGAGTTCGGCATTGTCGACGCGGCGTTTGGGCAGCGCCGAACCTACGCCCGCGACAACCGCACGAATGGTCATGGGGCTGAGTCTCCGGTCGGCGTTTCGTTTCCGACCGCTTTACCCGCCGGCGCATCGGCGGCGAAGGCGTGGGCGCGGAATTCGTCGAGATCGTCGCCGATCTTGCGGGTGATATCGTTGCGGACCATCGACGCGGCGACCTTGATCGCGTTGGCGATACCCTTGGGCGTGGCCGAGCCGTGGCTTTTCACGACGAGGCCGTTCAATCCGAGGAAGACCGCGCCGTTGTGGTTGTTGGGGTCGAGATGGACCTTGAGCATGTGCAGCGCCGGTTTCGACAGCGCGAATCCGGCCTTCGAGCGGAGCGACGAGGTGAAGGCGCGGCGCAAGAGGTCGGTCACGAAGCGTGCGGTGCCCTCGGCGGTCTTCAGCGCGATGTTGCCCGAGAAGCCATCGGTGACGACGACATCGACCTCGCCGCGCGACAGCTGGTCGCCTTCGGTGAAACCGTTGAAACGGAACGGCAAGTAGGTCGCGTCGCGGAGTAGCGCGGCGGCTTCCTTGAGTTCGCCGGTGCCCTTTAATTCCTCGGTACCGATGTTGAGCAGTTTGACCCGCGGGGATTCGATGTCCAGCACGGTGCGGGCGTAGGCGGCACCCATCACCGCGAACTGGACGAGGTTCTGCGCGTCGCACTCGGTGTTGGCGCCGAGGTCGAGCATGACCAGGTCCTTGTCGCCGAGCGACGGGAGCAGCGCCGCCAGCGCCGGGCGGTCGATCCCGGGCATGGTGCGCAGTGCGAGCTTGGCGATCGCCATCAGCGCACCGGTATTGCCGGCCGACAGCGCGGCGTGGGCCTGACCGTCCTTTACCGCGTTGATCGTCATGCCCATCGAGGTAGTGCGGGCACGGCGGATCGCCTGGCTGGGCTTTTCAGTCGGCTCGATCTTTTCGGAGGTGTGGTGGACGGTGATCGCGTCGGCGAGGTTCGCGTGGCGCGCGATCTCGGGTCGGATCAGCGCTTCGTCGCCGAACAGCAGGAACGACAGCGAGCGGTCCTTGCGGCGCGCAGCGGAGACTCCGGCGACAATAGCCGCCGGGCCGACGTCCCCGCCCATGGCGTCGATCGCGATGCAAGGGCCAGTCATTGCCTGGACCTAGCGACGTCAGGCCTCGGTCGAAATGATTTCGCGACCGTTATAGTGGCGGCAGGCGGCGCACATGTTGTGCGGGCGCTTCAGTTCGCCACAGTTCGAGCATTCCTGGAAGCTCGGTACGTCGAGCGCATGGTGGCTGCGACGCATGTTGCGCTTCGAAGGCGAAGTTTTTCTTTTGGGGACGGCCATGCGGCACCTTGGCTACTATCAAAACAAAAAAGACCATCCTCGCCAAGCTCATCGGGGCGAGCCCCGCGGCGGCGGCCGGATGGTCGCGAACGAGGGTGCCCTATAGCGAAACGGCGCGAGGACGCAAGCGCAGAGGGGCGGCTTTGATTCGAAGAGTTGCACCGGCCCACTCCCCTACCCGGCCTCCCAATCAGTTAATTCCATGGGAGGCCGGGTTCGGAAGTGGGCCGGTGCAGGCTTACCCAGATAAAACAGTGTCCGCGACGAACGGATTTGTTTTCCGTTCCTGACCAAAGGTCGACATCGGGCCGTGGCCGGGGATGAAACTGGTGTCGTCGCCCATCGGCCAGAGCTTGCCGACGATCGCATCGAGCAACTGCTGGTGGTTGCCGCGCGGGAAGTCGGTGCGGCCGATCGAGCCCTGAAACAGCACGTCGCCGACAATCGCCAGCTTCGAGTCGGGGTGGTGGAAGACGATGTGGCCGGGAGTGTGGCCGGGGCAGTGGCGGACGTCGAAGATGAGCTCGCCAACGCTCACCTGGTCGCCATCGACCAGCCAGCGGTCGGGCTCGAATGGCTTGCCGGCGACTCCGTAATTGCGGCCGTCCTCGTCAAGCCGGGCGATCCAGAAACGGTCCTCCTCGTGCGGACCTTCGATCGGCACGCCGAGTTCCTCGGCGAAGATGCCGGCCGATCCGCAATGGTCGATATGGCCGTGGGTGACCAGGATCTTCTCGATCGTCACGCCCGAGCGGGCGATGGCGTCGCGCAATTTGGGGAGGTCGCCGCCGGGATCCACGAAGGCACCGCGCATCGTTTTCGTGCACCAGACGAGGCTGCAGTTCTGCTGCAGCGGGGTGACCGGCAGGATGGCGGCGCGCAGGGGTGGTTCGCTCATGATGCCCGCGAGTTAGGGTGCGGGGGGCAGCCTGTCCATCGCCGCGGTAACGCCCTTCATGGCGACGGCCGTCGCTTCCGCGCCGCGCAGCGCCCGGAGAAGATTGCCGCCGGCGAGCCTGGCAAGGTCGGCGTCGCTCCAACCGCGGCGGATGAGTTCGGCGAACAAGGCTGGATAGGCTTCGACTCCGCTAAGGCCGATCGGCGTGCTGTCGATGCCGTCCATGTCGGCGCCAATGCCGACATGGTCGTGGCCTGCGATCGCCGCGACATGGTCGATATGGTCAGCGACGTCCCTGGCGGTGACAACCGGGCCGGGATTGGCCTGCTCCCATGCCTTGACTCCGGCCTTGACCGCGTCGGTGCTGGCGCGGTTGAGGGTCTTGAGGCGAGCCTCCTCGGCGGCCTTGGCGGAGTCGTGCTGGAGCATCGCCGCCGACAGGAAGGCCGGGACCCAGTTGACCATCACGACGCCACCATTGGCGGGGAGCAGGCGCAGCACGTCGTCGGGGACGTTGCGGGGGTGATCGTTGACCGCGCGCGACGAGGAGTGGGAGAAGATCACCGGCGCGCGGCTGGCGGCGATTGCCTGTCGCATCACGTCGGGCGAGACGTGGCTCAGGTCGACCAGCATGCCGATCCGGTTCATCTCGGCGATGACCTTGAGGCCGAACGGGGCAAGGCCGTTGAACTTGGGATCATCGGTCGCGCTGTCGGCCCATTCGGTGGTCTGGTTGTGGGTCAGCGTCATGTAGCGCGCGCCGAGCCGGTAGAATTGGCGCAGCGCGGGGAGGCTGCCGCCGATCTGACGCCCGCCCTCGATCCCGATCAGCGAAGCGACCTTGCCGGCGTGGTGGATGCGGACGATGTCGTCGGCGGTACGGGCGAATTCGAGGTCGCGCGGGTAGGCGGCGACGAAGCGGTCGACGACGTCGATCTGCTCGATCGTTTTGCGGATCGCCTCGTCGCCGGTGATCTTGCCGTCGATATAGACCGACCAGAATTGCGCCCCGACGTGGCCTGCGTGGAGGCGGGCCATGTCGGTCATCAACGGGTGGTTGGGGCGGGCGGCGGTACCGCTGGCGAGGCCGGCGATGCTGTAGTCATGATATTCGGCGAGCTGCTCGGCAAGGTCGTTATGACCGTCGATCAACGGAGTCGCAGTGAGAATGCGGTCGATGCGGGCGCGGGTTGCCGGATCGATCGTGCTGGTCGTCGATAGCGGGGCGGCCATCGCGGGGGCGGAGGCGAGCAGCGCGGCAATAAAAAAAGCCTGTTTGATCACGGACATCCCTTCGGTTCGACCAGTCTGATGAGGAACAGGCTTTACGGGGGCGAGCGAAGCGGGGCAATTGCCCGGCGATGGGGGAAAGCTACGTTCTGTTCGATGATGCGCGCGGCGGTGCCGAGAAGGCGCGGCTGTATCGTGCGCCGGTCGGGGAGGTTGTTGCGTCGACGCTCGACGAAGTGCGGCCGGCGCTGGCGGCGTTGCGCGCGGCGGTGCGCGGGGGCGCTCATGCGGCGGGGTATCTGGCCTATGAGGCGGGGCAGGCGCTCGATCCGAAGCTCGAGCCGGGCGCGCGGGTCGGGGACGGGCCGCTGCTGTGGTTCGGGCTGTTCGAGGGGTATGAACTGGTCGACGCGGCGACGCTGGCCGATCCGGCGGGGGCCGTTGCCGGCGAGGTTCGGCCGCGGATTTCGCGCGAGGCTTATCTCGAGGCTGCCGCGGAAGTTCGCGACGGGCTATTCGCGGGAGATTATTATCAGGCAAATTTGACGTTCGGCTGCGATGTGGCGGTCGGCGGGTCACCGCTGGCGCTTTATGCGCGGCTGCGGGAAGGTTCGAGGGCCGGGTGGGGCGGAGTCGTGCGCCATCCCGGCGGGGCGCTCGTGTCGCTGTCGCCCGAACAGTTTTTCACGTTGCGGGCGGGAACGCTCAATGCCCGGCCGATGAAAGGGACCGCCGCGCGCGATCCCGATCCGGCGCAGGACCGGCTCCTCGCCGAAGAACTTGCCGCCGATCCCAAGCAGCGAGCCGAGAATCTGATGATCGTCGATTTGCTGCGCAACGACCTTGCGCGGGTGTCCGAGACCGGCAGCGTGGCGGTGCCGCGATTGTTCGTGGTCGAGACTTATCCCACGGTTCACCAGATGGTTTCAGAGGTCTCCGCGACCTTGCGTCCGGGGCTCGACGCGGTCGATGTGATCGAGACGATCTTCCCGTGCGGGTCGGTTACCGGGGCGCCCAAGATCGCTGCGATCGAGGTGCTGCGGCGGTTGGAGCCGGAGCCGCGCGGGGCCTACACCGGGTCGATGGGGTGGATCGAGCCGCCGAGTTTGGACGGTTCCGGGGATGCGTCGTTCAACGTCCTGATCCGCACGCTCGAGCTTCATGACGAGCGTCCCGGAACGGCGCGGATCGGGCTTGGTTCAGGGCTTGTCGTCGACAGCGAGATGGGTGAGGAGTGGGCCGAGTGCCTCCTTAAGGGACGATATGTGAACGCTGCCCGACCCCGCTTCGACCTGATCGAGACGATGCGCTTCGATGCCGAGCACGGAATTGCCGAGCTTGATCGCCACCTCGACCGGCTGGGCAATGGCGCCGAGACGTTCGGGTTCAAGTTCGATCGGCATGGCGCGCGCAACGAACTTCAGGCGGCGACCTTTCGCCGCAAGGATCGGGCAATGGTCCGGCTGCTGCTATCGCCGACCGGGGCGATGGCGATCCAGGTCAAGCGGCTCGAGCGACCGGCGGACGGGCCGGTCCTGGTTACGCTGCAGCCGATGCCGGTTGCGGCCGACGATGTGCGGTTGCGGTTCAAGACCACCGACAGGCGGTTCTACGACGAGGCGCGGCGCGCCAATCCGACGTTCGAGACGATCTTCGTCGATGCCGAGGGCCGGCTGACCGAGGGGAGTTTTACCAACATCTTCGTCGAGCGCGACGGGCGCCTGCTGACCCCGCCGGCGACACGCGGGCTGATCCCGGGGATCCTGCGGTCGAAACTGATCGATGAAGGTCGCGCGGTCGAGGCGGAGCTTCGGCGCGAGGATCTGGGTGAGGGGTTTTTCGTCGGGAATATCTTGCGCGGGCTGATGGCAGCGCGGCTGGTTTGAGCGTCGTCCCGGCGAAAGCCGAGATACCGGGCGTTTGGCTTGCTATGAGCCGCGCGACTGCATCGTTCTTTTATCGACCGGGGTCCCGGCTTTCGCCGGGATGACGGGTATTACGCGGCGAGCGGGAAGCGGAGGAGGCGGCCTGCCGCCGGGATCAAGGCCGCGGCACCCGGGCCGACTTTCTTGACGATCTCGGGGTGATGGGCATCGAGGCCGCCGGTCAGCGCGCCGTAGGCGGGAAGGATGAGCTTCGTGTCGCTGGCGACATAGCAGCGGCGCGAGAGGGTGCGGCCCTTCATGCGGAGCCGCAGCTTGGGGTGGAAGTGGCCCGAGATTTCGGGGGTGGGATCGCCCACCACGGCTTCGTGGCGAAGCGCTAATCCGGCGACGGTCAGCTCCTCCTCGATGCGCCCGCCGATATGATCGACGAAGCCGGCGTCGTGGTTGCCGGTGATCCACACCCAGTCGAGCCGCGCGGTGAGGCTGGCGAGGAGCGCCCGGGCGTCGTCGGGAAGGCGGTCGCAGCCGAAGCGGTCATGGAAGCTGTCCCCGAGGCAGTAGAGAGTGGTCGCGCCGCTGCGCTCGATGTCGCGGGCGAGCGCGGTCAAGGTCGAATGCGAATCATAGGGCGGGAGCAACTGGCCGAGCCGCGCGAACCAGCTCGCCTTTTCGAGGTGCAGGTCGGCGACCAGCAGCGCGCCCTGCGCAGGCCAGTGGAGCGCACCTTCGGGGCTGGCGAGGAAGTCGTGACCGGCGAACGAAGCGGGAACCATGCTTCGTCTGTTAGACGCGAACGGCGCGCCGGAGGAAGCGCTTAATTGTCCTCGAGGCTCAGGACATGGTCGCGCAGCGCGCGGGCGTCGTGGAGCGCGTTGTGGGGGACCGCACTAGCGCCCGCCGTGCTGAACCCGGGAAGCGCGAAGAAGCGAAAGCGCAGCGGCGGGGTACGGACGATCTCGCCGGGGCCGACGAGCAGCAGCATGCAGATCTGCGCGATGTCCTCGGGCCAGTCGGCGATAATCTCGATATCGCGATCATTGGCGAGGAAGGTCGCGAGCGCATCCGCCGCCGAGGCGCGATCGAGCGGGGGCGCGCGGTGCATCGGCGGCACGGTGTTCATGTAAGGCATGACGTGACGTTCGACCCACGGGTGGATCTCGGCGGGGGCGGGGAGGGTGAAGTAAAGCTCCTCGTCGCCATGCTCGGCGACGAGGGCCAGCGAGAGGAGTTCGCCGCCGAAGCCGTTATACTCGGTATCGAGGAAGTAGCGCATCGTTTAGCGCGGCACTGCGGGGGGGCAGCTGTCGGTCGGCAAGGGGCGACCGCGCGCGCACCGGGCGTCGACTTCGCGAAGCTCGCGGCCGCGTTTCTCGTCGGCGCGCTTCTGGCTGGGGAGCGCGGCATCGATGCCCTTGCCGACGACCTTGACCGGGACCGAGACGACATCGACCGCGGTCTTGGCGACGTCGGTGATGATGCAGCCGGATAGCAGCGGCAAAAGCAGCACAAGCAGAGACGCGCGTCGCATCCGGGCTTCTTGCCCGCTTCGATCGCGCCCGTCGATGGCCGATCAGTCGACCCGCATCGCTTCGGCGGCGAGCGCCTCGGCTTCGATGAGCAGCATATCGTCGGCGCTCGAACCCGACGGCATCGCCTCGCGGCCGATGACGACCATCAGCGGGACCGCCAGCGGGGTGACGCGGCTGGCGCGGACGTGGATCATCTGGTCGGCGGCGCGCTCGACGAGGCGAGCGAGGCGGCCGAGCTCGGTCATCCTTGCGCGGGCGTCGTCCCACGCGGCGGTGAGCAGCAAGTGATCGGGCTCGTAGCGGCGCAACACGTCGTAAATGAGGTCGGTCGAGAAGCTGACCTGCCGCCCGGTCTTGCGCTTGCCGGGGTGCTGGCGCTCGACGAGCCCGCCGATGACCGCGACCTCGCGAAAGGCGCGCTTGAGCAGGTTCGACTGCTCGACCCATTCGACGAATTCATGCTCCAATATGTCGGGGGAGAGCAGGGGAGCGGGGTCGACGACTTCCTCGAGCCCGTAGCAGGCGAGCGCATAGTCGTTGGCGACGAAGCCGAGCGGCTTGAGCCCGGCGCTTTCCATGCGGCGGGTGATCAGCATGCCAAGCGACTGGTGCGCGTTCCAGCCTTCGAAGCTGTAGATGACGAGGAAGTGGCGGCCTTCGTGGGGGAAGGTTTCGACGAGCAGTTGGTCGGGCTCGGGGAGGATCGAGCGCTTGCCCTGGACTTCGAGCCATTCGCGGACGTCGTCGGGGAAGCGTTGCCAGTCGTCGGGCGAGCACAGGAAGCGGCGGACACGCTCGGCGAGGTGGGTCGACATCGACATCCGCTGACCGCCGTAGGTGACGAGCCGCGCCGATTTGGACGAGGCGTGGACGATAATGTCGCTGTCCTTGAGCCGTTCGACCTCGAGCGAGAGGCCGGCGAAGAAGATGTGGTCGCCGACCGAGAGCGTCGAGGCGAAGCCTTCCTCGACCTTGCCGAGCATCCGGCCGTTCTTGAAGCGCACGTCCATCATCGGGTTGTCGACGATGATCCCGGCATTGAGGCGGTGCTGGACCGCGACTGCGGGGGTGGTGATGCGCCAGCGGCCGGGGCCGTCGGCGGTCAGGCGGCGGTATTTGTCATAGGCCTTGAGCGCGTAACCGCCGGTGGCGATGTAGGCGAGGACTCGGGCGAAGACTTCGGGGGTGAGGCCGGCGTAGGGGGCGGCGGAATTGATTTCGGCGAGGAGTTCGGTCTCGTTGAACGGGCCGGCGCAGGCGATCGCGAGAATGTGCTGGGCGAGTACGTCGAGCGTGCCGGGACGGAAGATGTCGGGATCGAGCTCGTTGTCGTCGATTGCATCCAATGCGGCCCGCGCCTCAAGATATTCGAATCGGTTGCCGGGCACGATCATGCCCTTCGACGGTTCGTCGAGGCGGTGGTTGGCGCGGCCGATCCGCTGGAGCAGGCGCGACGAACCCTTGGGGGCGCCCATCTGGACGACGAGGTCGACATTGCCCCAGTCGATCCCGAGGTCGAGACTGGCGGTGGCGACGAGCGCGCGCAGCCGGCCGTCGCCCATTGCGGTCTCGACCTTGCGGCGGGCTTCCAATGCGAGGCTGCCGTGGTGGATGCCGATGGGCAACTGGTCGTCGTTGACCCGCCACAGGTCCTGGAAGATCAGCTCGGCGAGGCTGCGGGTGTTGCAGAAAACGAGGGTGGTCCTGTGTTCGGCGATGAGCGCCATGACCTGCTTCGCCGCATAGCGGCCCGAATGGCCCGACCAGGGGACACGGCCGTCGGGGATGAGGATCGACAGGTCGGGCTCGGCGCCGGGGTCGCCATGAACGAGCCGGACGAGTTCGGCGTCGGCGTCGGGGGCGAGCCAGCCCTGGTAGGCTTCGGGGTCGGCGATGGTCGCGGACAGGCCGACGCGGCGCACGCGGGGGGCGAGTTGCTGAAGGCGCGCTAGGGACAGCGAAAGCAGGTCGCCGCGCTTTTCGCGGGCGAAGGCGTGGATTTCGTCGATGACGACGGTCTGGAGGCCCTCGAACATCGTCGCGCAGTCGGGGTAGCTCAACAGCAGGCTGAGGCTTTCGGGGGTGGTGAGGAGGATGTGCGGCGGGCGGGCGCGCTGGCGGGCCTTGCGGTCGGACGGGGTGTCGCCGCTGCGGGTTTCGACGCGGATATCGAGGCCCATCTCCTCGATCGGAGCGAGGAGGTTGCGCTGGACGTCGACGCCAAGGGCTTTGAGCGGCGAGATGTAAAGCGTGTGGAGGCCATCACGGGCGTTCTCGACGAGATTCGCCAGCGTGGGGAGGAAACCCGCCAGCGTCTTGCCCGCGCCGGTCGCGGCGACGAGCAGGACATGCTCGCCGCCCTGCGCCGCGTCGAGCATGTCGAGCTGGTGCCGCCGCGGCGCCCAGCCGCGGGCGGCGAACCAGTCGTCGATAATGGTCGGCAGACGGGACAGACACTTTACCCTCAGGGAACCGGCGCGACACTCGCGGGCTCGAGCCTCACATGGCGCGTCTCGGCGGCAGGATCGACCCCTTCCCGGCAAGCATTTTCATCAAACCCGCCGGGGCGTCGGCCGGACAACTGCTGCGTTAGCCGTCCGGGCTAATCCCATCGTGGCTAGTCAGGATGATGTGCTCGTGCCCGCGGCGAAAAGCGGTTGTCCGGCCGCCTTCAATCGCGCTTCGGCGGCGCTGTGCATATCCTGATAGCGCGGCACTTCGCGAAGCTCCTTGAAGTCCGGATCGACGTCGATGTGGCGAAGCTGCGTCATACTGATTTGCGCGAAATAGGGCTCAAGCAGTTCCAGCGCCGTTTCGAAATCGTGAAGGTGGATCGACAGCGAGCAGGCCAGATTATAGCGCATCGAATTATTCTCGGGATCCATCAGCATGGCCCGATCGATCCAGTCGCGGGCGCGGTTTGCATCGCCGATGGCACATAGCGCGCCCACGCCCATCGCTATCGCCGAGCCGTTCGTCGGATCCTGCGCGACCTCCTTTTCGACCCGTGCGATCGTAATCCGCGCGATGCGATCGAGATTGGCGAGATCATCCAAGGCCATATAACAGCAACTTAGCATATGACCCGAGTGACAGTCGGTCTCGACCAGCGATAATGCCTTTTCCCAATAGGGAACCGCCGCGGCGACGCGCCCCTGGCGGAAGGCGATCATCGCCGCTTCCTTGTTCACTTCCCACGATTCGGGATCGATTTCGAGCGCCACCGCCAATTGGCGGTCGGCGTCCTCATGACGACCTTCGCCCTGAAGGTAGCGCGCCTTGACGCAGATCGCCTCGGGCTGATGCGGATCGAGCGCGAGCGCTTGCTCGGCGGCGGGCATGCCGTCCTCCTGAAGCCCGTGCCAGAAACGCAGTTCCGACTGGCCGAGCGCCATCAGCGCCCAGGCCTTGGCATAGTTCGGATCGACCTTGGTCGCTTGTTTGCAAATCCGCACGACGGCCTCGTCACGCCGCCGGTCGCCGGCCTTGCCGCTGATCCACTGCTTGCGTGCCAGCAGGTAGAAATTATAGGCGTCGGGATTGGTCGTACCGCGCTGCTCGATCGCCTTTTTCTCCTTCGGCAGCAGCTTCAGCTTGAGCGCGCCGACGATCGCCTTCGAGATTTCATCCTGAATGGCGAAGATGTCGGTCAAGTCGCGGTCATAGCGATCGGCCCACAGCTGAAGGCTGATCGTGCAGTCGGTGAGCTGGGCGCTGATCCGGACCCGACTGCCGGCCTTGCGCACGCTGCCCTCCAGGACATGGGTCACCCCCAGATCGCGGGCCAGCGCAGCCGTGTCGATCGGCTTTCCCTTGAACGAAAAGGCGGTGTTGCGCGCGACCACCGACAGCGCCGACACTTTCGACAGGTCGGTGATGATGTCCTCGCTGATCCCGTCGCTGAAATACTCCTGTTCGGGATCGCCACTCATGTTCACAAACGGCAAGGCGCACACCACGACATTGCGGCCCGGTTCGATGTCCGAATTCTGTTCGGTCGGGGCCGCCACGCTTCCCACCAGCGAAGCGATGCTGCTTTCGACCTTTTTCCAGCCGGGGGCATCGACGTCGCCCGACCAGCCCATCAGATCGGCACACTGAATCTGGTTGAACGGCATCGGCGGCAGGACGCCGTCGATGCTGAGCTGGACCAGGGTGCCCGCCTCGCGCGCGGCGTCGGCCTCGGCGCGCACCCATTGCGAGCGCACTGCGTCGTTCGACCACAGCACCAGGACGGCCTTTGCCAGTTTGATCCGTTCCTCGATCACCTCGCCATAGGCGCGGTGAGCGGGCAGCTCGTCGTCGCGCCAGACGCCGTAGCCTGCCGTGCGCAACGCCTCAGCCGCCTGTTTCGCCAGCGGCTCGTTCGGTCGGGCATATGAGATGAAAATATCCGACATCGCGACGTTTCGTTCCTCAGTTCATCCGGTTGTATCGTCAGCACCCGAACTGGCAAGACAAAGCTTTGGTTATGGAGGCGTTCCGAGGAATTGTGCCGTCCCTGAGGCGGCAATTCCGACGTTCGCGCCTTGAATATGAAATTTTGCCGTTCTTCGGCTTCCTGCGCGCACAGCCGAACAACGGTCAGTTGGGTATCGTGAAGAGTTTCGGGCGCCGTCAGGCGTACGAAAGCGGTCAGGCGGCTTACGGCGGCAATGAGCACAAAGCCTCCCCTGTTGATTTTCGGAAAGTTGTACACTCTAGATCCGCACGTCAGGAGAGCTGAACCATGGCAGATGAGATTTCCCCCGACCATATCCTTCAAATTGGGTTTGGCTTCTGGGCATCAAAGGCGCTGCTGAGCGCCGTGGAGCTCGCGCTTTTCACGCATTTGTCCAAGGGTCCCCAGACCGGTCCCCAGCTTGAGGCGGCCTTGGGCCTGCACCCGCGTTCTACCTATGATTTTCTGGACACTCTTCTCGCCTTGGGATTGCTCGAGCGAAACGGCACAGGCCAGAGTGCGGAATATATGAACACACCGAGCACAGCCCTGTTCCTCGTCAAAACCAGTCCCCAGTACATCGGCGGCATCCTTGAGATGGCGAATGCTCGCCTCTATCGCTTCTGGGCCGATCTCACGCCTGCGCTTAAAACCGGGCTGCCCCAGAATGAGATGAAGACGACGGGGAAGTCGATGTTCGAAGCGCTCTACGCCGACCCCGCGCGCTTGGAGCAGTTCATGGACGCCATGGGCGGCATCTCCATGGGTAATTTCATGGCCTTCGCCGAGAAGTTTGACTTCTCCCGTTACACTAATCTGGCGGACATTGGCGGCGCGACAGGCCAGCTTTCGACCATTATCGCCGCGCACCATCCGCACATGCGTTGCCGGACGTGCGACCTGGCCGAGGTCCAGCCGATTGCTGAGCGCCGGATACGGGCACAAAATCTTCAAGGCCGGGTAACCGCGGATACACTCGACTTCTTCGCGGATGAATTTCCGCGGGCAGACATCATCACGATGGGGATGATCCTGCACGACTGGAACCTTGTCGATAAAAAGATGCTCATCGCCAAGGCTTATCGAGCGTTGCCACCCGGGGGCGCCTTCGTTGCCATCGAGAACATCATCGACGACGAGCGGCGCCAAAATGCATTCGGCCTGATGATGTCGCTGAACATGCTGATCGAGTTCGGCGAAGCCTTCGACTTCACGGGCGCACAATTTTCTGAGTGGTGCCGTGAGGCTGGGTTCAGTCGTTGCGAAATTATCCCTTTGGCAGGCCCTGCAAGCGCCGCTGTCGCCTATAAATAGAGGCGGGAGTGTACCATCAGGCTAACTCGCGCAAATCGCGGTTTCGCACGTCTGGTCTACACCTTCGTGTCCGACGAACATCTGGGTTCGGGGCATAGAAAATTGGCTTCGCCGGTCGAGATTGGTCGAAATACGAACTCGCTGCGCGAAAGGGGTTCGTGGAGTGAAGTAGGCACGTCGGAACGTGTTTGCGACCGCACGAACGACCGCTTTCAGGCGTAAATAGAAGAGATTCCAACGTCCGAAATTGGGTCGGAAGCGGAGTTTCGTCAGTGAGTGGCCTCGACCGCTTCAATCCCTGACGCTTCGAGCTGGCCGTTGATGGTTGCCATGAGGCGGCCCAGTCCCGCCTGATCCGATGACTCTGCTCGCGCCACCAGCACGTCCTGGGTGTTCGAGGCGCGCAGCAGCCACCAGCCGTCGGGGGTTTGCACGCGGACGCCGTCGGTGCTGTCGACCGTCGCGCCGTCGGCTGCGAGGCGCGCGGCGACTTCTTCGATGACCGCGAACTTGCGTGTGTCGTCGACCTGGAAGCGCAGTTCGGGAGTGGCGACCGACGGCGGCATGTCGCTGCGCAGCTGGGTGACCGACTTGCCGAGCGACGTCGCGGCGCCGATCAGGCGGACCGCGGCGTAGAGCGCGTCGTCGAAGCCGTACCACTCATGCTTGAAGAAGATGTGGCCCGACATTTCGCCCGCGAGCGGCGCGCCGGTCTCCTTCATCTTGGCCTTGATCAGGCTGTGCCCGGTCTTCCACATCAAGGGCTTGCCGCCGAGGTCGGCGATGCGGTCGAACAGGGTCTGGCTGGCTTTGACGTCGGCGATGATGGTCGATCCGGGGAGCGCCTTCAGCACCGGCTCGGCAAGGATCATGACGAGCTGGTCGCCCCAGATGACGCGGCCCCGGCCATCGACCGCGCCGATGCGGTCGGCGTCGCCGTCGAACGCGATGCCGAAATCGAGGCCCTTGTCGGCGACGAGTTTCTTGAGATCGGCGAGGTTGGCTTCGACCGTCGGGTCGGGGTGGTGGTGGGGGAAAGTGCCGTCGACCTCGGTGTAGAGCAGGTGATGCTCGCCGGGGAGTTTTTTAACGAGCTTCTCGAGCACCGGGCCGCCGGCGCCGTTGCCCGCATCCCAGCCGATGCGATAGGCGCCGCCGTCGAAGCCTTCGACGAGACGGTCGACATAGGCGTCCTCGACATTGGTGTCGGTGACCGAGCCCTCGCCTTTGACCCAGTCGCCGGCCTTGGCGCGCCGCCCGAGTGCCTGGATTTCGGCGCCGAACACCGAGCGGCCGTTCAGCAGCATCTTGAAGCCGTTGTAGTCGGCCGGATTGTGGCTGCCGGTGACCTGAATACCGCCGTCGACGCTCAGGGTGGCGGTGGCGTAGTAGAGCATCGGGCTTGGTCCCATGCCGATGCGCACGACGTCGAGCCCGCTCGCGGTCAGCCCGTCGACCAGCGCGGTTTCGAGTTCGGGGGAATGAGTGCGGCCATCGCGGCCGACGGCGATTTTCCTGGCACCTTCGAGGATGGCGAGCGCGCCATAGCTGCGGCCGAGTGCGCGGGCGTCGGCGGCATGCAAGGTCTTCCCGACGACCCCGCGCACGTCATATTCGCGCAGGATCGACGCGTGAAACTCGTGGCTCATTTACACCTCTGTGCGTGACGTCAGCCCGAAGCGGAGATCGGCTCGGACTGCTCGTTGGTCGATGGAATTGACAAACCCGCGACCATTTCGCGAAGTTCCTGCCGCGCCGCGATATGGCTGAGGCCGACCTCGCCGAGCTGGGCGAGATCGAGCAGGGTGAGGCCCTTGGGGAACAGCTCGCGGTAGATGACGCGCTCGCCAAGCCCGGGGATGACGCGGAAGCCGACGCGGCGCGCGAGCTCGTCCATCGCCGCGCCAACCCGGTGGAGGTTGTGCGACTGGATATGCTGGAGGCGGTTACGGAGCACGACCCAGTCGACCGACTTGCCGGTCGTCTTGGCGCGCTGGGTGCGGCTGTTCCAGATGAGCTCGGCGTAGAAGCTGGGCTTGGTGATCTTGAAGGTGTCGGGGTGGACCTGGCCGATCAGGTCGAGGTCGACGAAGCTGTCGTTCATCGGCGTGACGAGCGTGTCGGCGCGGACGATCGCGGCGCGGGCGACCGGGTCGTCGCGGCCCGGCGTGTCGATCACCAGCACGTCGCATTGGGCCGAAAGGCGGGCGATGGCGGCGTCGAGCGCGTCGGTGGTCTGGTCCTCGAGCACTTCGTAGACGGCGTGCGCCAGCGGCTCGCCGGTGCGGCGGATCGTCGCGTCGCGATTCTCGAGATAGCGGGTGGTGGTGCGCTGGCGGCTGTCGAGGTCGAGCGCGCCGACGCGGTGGCCCGACGCGGCGAGCGCGACCGCGGTATGGACCGCGGTGGTCGATTTGCCGGTGCCGCCCTTCTCATTGGCGAAGATGATGAAATGTGGCTGGCCCATGGCCGTTGCGCCCCTTATTGAAACCCCGGCGTGCCATGCTGGCCTGCCCCTCGCCGTCGGTGTATCGGAGGCACGAATCGCATGCAAATCCTTCGTGAATCCATCGCCTTGCGCGAAACCACCGGCGGTTGGCGAAGCGCCGGCGAGCGGATCGCCGTTGTCCCGACGATGGGCGCGCTCCATGCCGGACATATGGCGCTGATCGACGCCGCCCGCGGCCAGGCCGACAAGGTGATCGCGACGATCTTCGTCAATCCGCTGCAGTTCGGGCCGGGCGAGGATCTGGCGCGCTATCCGCGGCAGGAGGAGGCCGATGTCGCCTTGCTCGAGGCGCATGGCTGCGACGCCGTGTGGCTGCCGAGCGCCGAGGATATCTACCCGCCCGGCTTTGCCACCACGGTCAGTGTCGCAGGAGTCAGCGAGCGCTGGGACGGCGAGGCGCGGCCGGGGCATTTCGCGGGCGTGGCGACGAAGGTCGCCAAACTTCTGATCGCGGTTCAGCC
>NZ_JANYGG010000021.1 GCF_025362505.1 Sphingomonas sp.
GGGCGGGACGATCCTCCACGCCGCGCACCGCGCGATCGAGCAGCTGACCCTCGACCGCGGCGCGGCGCACCTCAAGGACGAGCTTATGCCGCGCTATGCGGAGCTTCTTTACAACGGCTTCTGGTTCAGCCCCGAGCGCGAAATGCTCCAGGCGGCGATCGACCACAGCCAGGCCCGCGTCGAGGGCGAAGTCAGGATGAAGCTCTACAAGGGCGGCACCCATATTACCGGCCGTCGTTCGCCCATGAGTCTTTACAGCGAGCGCGTCGTGACGTTCGAAGACGATGCCGGCGCCTATGACCAGCGCGATGCCGAAGGGTTCATCAAACTCAACGCACTTCGGCTGCGGCTGCTTGGCCGGCGCGATCAGGGTTGACGGCTTCTGTCGCCTTGCCGGAAAACATCGTCAGTTCCGGGCCGCGCCCGTGGTGGGAAACCCGCTGGTTTGTGGTGGCGATGGTGCTGCTGGCGTTCGTGCCGCTGCTCTACCCCCCAATCCCGCCGCTGGTCGACCTTCCGGGCCACATGGGGCGCTATCGCGTCGAGCTCGATCTTGCGCACTCGGCTTCGCTCCAGCGTTATTATCAGTTCCACTGGGCAATCATCGGCAACCTCGGAATTGACTTGCTGATCATTCCGATCGCCAAGGTTTTCGGACTCGAGCTTGGCGTGAAGCTCATCGTGATGTGCATTCCGCCGCTGACGGTCGCAGGCTTCCTGTGGGTCTCGCGAGAAGTCCATCACCGGATCCCGCCGACCGCGTTGTTCGCGTTGCCCTTCGCCTTTGGGCACCCCTTCCTCTACGGGTTCGTCAACTATTCGCTGTCGATGGCGTTCGCCTTTCTTGCCTTCGGCCTATGGCTAAGGCTCGCGCGGCTTGGGCGGACCGGTCTTCGCGCGATCGTGTTCGTTCCGATCTCGTTCCTGCTGTTCGTCACGCACACGTTCGGCTGGGGTGCGCTCGGCCTGCTCGCCTATTCCGCCGAGGTGGTTCGCCAGCACGATCTCGGCCATCGTTATCATCGAGCGCTGCTGAAAGCGCTGCCGCATGCACTGGTCCTCTCCGGTCCGTTGCTGTTGATGCTGATATGGCGTGGCGGGGCGACAAGTCAGCAAACGATTGACTGGTTCGACTGGGCAACCAAGAAACTGTGGCTTCTCTCTGCGCTTCGCGATCGCTGGCAAGCTTACGATATTCTGAGCGCAACCGTGATCCCCTTGTTCCTCATGGCGGAAACCATCCGCAACCCGCGTCTCGCCTTTTCGCGCAACCTGGCGGTCAGCGCGATCGTCCTATTGATCAGCTTTCTGATACTTCCGCGGATCGTTTTCGGCTCCGCTTTCGCTGACATGCGGCTCGCGCCATTTTTCATCGCCACACTTCTTCTGGCCATTCGCTTCAAAGGCGCGCCTGACCGGCGGTCGGCCCCGATCCTCGCCTCGATCGGCCTGTTGTTCTTCGCATCACGAATAGCCACCACGACGTTCAGCCTCGCCAAGGCCTCGAACGAGCAGCGCGAAATGCTGAAATCTCTGGATCATGTCGAGCCGGGAAGCCGGGTTCTCAGTCTCGCCGGACACCAATGCACCGACGACTGGGCGTTCGATCGCCACGATCACCTTGGCGGGATGGTCATCGTCCGCAAGTTTGGTTTTTCCAACGAACAATGGATCGTTGCCGGCGCCAATCTGCTAACTCTTCGCAACGCCTCATCATTCGGCGACTTTGCCAAGGACTCCTCTCAACAGGCCTACCCAAATGACTGCCACAATCGTCATGCGTCGATCGATCAGTCGCTGGCGACTTTTCCGCGGGCGGCGTTTGACTATGTCTGGCTGATCGATCCGCCAGCCTATTCCCATGCCACGACCGCGGGGATGCAGCTAGTCTGGCGCAGGCCCGACTCCATGTTGTATCGAGTCGTCCGATGACCGCGCTTTCAATCGTCGTGCCCTGCTTCAACGAACAGGAATGCATCCGATCTCTGCATGCGCGGGTGACCGCCGCGGCGCGCGAGCGATTCGGGGACGATTATGAAGTCGTGCTCGTCAACGACAGTTCGAAGGACGGCACTTGGGAATTGATGCGCACGCTGGCGGCTGAGGATCCGCGGCTGGTCGTGGTCAACCTGTCGCGCAACCATGGCCACCAATTGGCGCTGACCGCGGGGCTGGACCTGTGCCGCGGAGACGTCGTCCTGATCATCGACGCCGACTTGCAGGATCCGCCCGAACTAATCGGCCCGATGCTCGACCTGATGCGTCGCGAGGAGGCGGACGTTATCTACGGTGTGCGCACCAGCCGCGCCGGGGAGACGGCGTTCAAGCGCGCGGCCGCGCACGGTTTCTATCGTCTGCTGTCGCGAGCGACCGAGGTCGACATTCCGCTCGATGCCGGCGATTTTCGGCTGATCAGCCGTCGCGCACTTAATGTACTGCTGGCGATGCCCGAACAAGCGCGGTTCATTCGGGGAATGGTGGCGTGGATCGGATTTCGTCAACTGCCCTTCCCCTATCATCGCGATGAGCGCTTTGCCGGGGAGACCAAATATCCGCTGGGCAAGATGATCCGCTTCGCGCTGGATGCGCTGACTGGCTTCTCGTCGGCGCCGCTCAAGCTTGCCAGCCAGGCGGGGTTGCTGCTGTCGCTCGGCTCGCTGTTAATCTTCGCCTATATCATGCTGGGCTGGATCCGCGGTGGGACGGTCCCCGGCTGGACCTCGCTGATGCTGGTCGTAGTCGTGCTCGGCGCGGTGCAGATGTTCGTGCTTGGCCTGATGGGCGAATATATCGGACGGCTCTACAGCCAAGCCAAACAACGGCCGCTGTACATCGTCCAGGACATCATTGGCGCAGCGTATGAGCCTGGCCGCGAGCACCGTCTCGGCGTGGTCGCGTCAACCGTAGGTCCAGTGGCGGTGGAGCAGGAAGGTCAGCAGCGGGGTCAGCACGATGTTGGGAACGATCGGCCACCACGTCGGCTCGCCGAGCCGCTCGACTAGCCACCATACCCAGAAGCTGTTGGCGAGATAGCCGAGCAGATTGACGACCACGAAGCGCAGGCCGATGCGACCATGGTCGTCGCGCTCGCCGTGTCCGCGAAAGCTGATCGAGCCATGAGCGAAATAGCCGACGACGACGCCGACCACCCACGCTGTTGCGATCGCCACCAAGGGCGAGGTGAAGCGCCACTCGGCGAGGACGTAATAGATAAGCTGACCAAGCGCGGTAATCGCGGCGCCGATGACGCCATAACGCACGAGTTGGGCCAGTGCCTCGCGCCGCTCGGGGGTTTCAAACGCGCGGTCGAGCACGGCTTTCATCGCCGGAAGCGCGCCTCGACGCTGGCCTTGGCCATGGCAATCGGTTTGACCAGAGCGCGCGGGATCAGCCGCACCGCCACGCGGCGCATCGCCCATCCCAGATTGCCGCCGATCGGCAGCGCGCTTCCTTCAGCAACACGCGCATCGAGGATCGAGGGCGACAAGCGCCGCTGCCCCGCCTCATTGGCATAAATAATTGAGTTGAAGCGATACCATGGCATAACCTCGCTCGCCGTCGCGAGCCGGGGCCGGACCCAGTCGAACGCGGTGTACCCATGCTTTGCAAACAGAGCTCGCCAATATTCTGGCGGTTGCTCGTTGACGTGGTGTTCGCCGCCCTGATGGGGAACCGCCGCCGAAAAGAGGACTACGTCACCATGGCGAACCAGGCTTTCGACGAACCCGGCGGCCTTGGCGGCGGGCAAATGCTCCGCAACCTCGAGGCTTTGCACAAGATCGAAGCGGCGACCAAGGTTGAGCGGCGTCAACAAGTCGTGCGCGCGGAACATTGCCCGCGGGATAGCGAGCTGATCCGGATTTACATACTCGCCGTCGACCGCGACGACGTCAGCGACACCCGCAGCGTGCCATTCCGCAGCCCATGCACCGTGTCCGGCGCCGACATCGAGCAAGCTGGCGATAACCATCTCGCCAAGGAGAAGCCTGGACACCGCCTGCGCCGAGCGCCGCGAGCCGGCGTCGATATAGTCGTAGAAATCGCCCGAATATTGATGTTCGCTCATCACCCACCCGATTTGGTCGTTTGCCCATTGCCGACAGCGGGCTAGAGCGCGATTTCATCTTTCACGCAAGGAAGTCCCATCGTGCCCGAGTGGTTGCTGGAAAAGGTCGAGCGTCATTGGCGCTGGGTGGTAGTATCCGCCTGGCTGGGGCTGTCGGCCTACATGCTGTTTTTCGCGCGCGGTCAGATCCGGGGCTTCATGCTCGGCGATACCGACGATAATATGCGGATGAGCCAGGTCCGTGCGC
Source organism: Sphingomonas sp. (assembly GCF_025362505.1). Taxonomy (GTDB): domain Bacteria; phylum Pseudomonadota; class Alphaproteobacteria; order Sphingomonadales; family Sphingomonadaceae; genus Sphingomicrobium. The sequence goes on from NZ_JANYGG010000021.1 coordinate 4,314, forward strand.
TCATCGCCGGGCAGGACTGGTTCGACCTTCGCCAATACAAGATGAACCCGCCGTTCGGGGCCGATATCCACTGGTCGCGGATCGTCGACCTGCCGATCGCGGGGATGATCCTGGCGCTGCGACCGTTCATCGGCGGCGCGGACGCCGAGCGCACCGCGGTCGCCGTTGCGCCGCTGATCCCGCTTCTCCCGATGATGATCGCCTTGTCGCTGACCGCTCGCCGGCTCATCGCGCCCGCCGCTTATGTGCTGGCTATCGTCGCGCTGTTCTTCGCCGGATCGACACTCGGCATGTATACGCCCGAGCGGGTCGATCACCACGGCTGGCAACTCGCCCTGCTCGCGATTGGCGGCGCCGGGATGGCCGACCCGCGCCGCGCGCGCGGCGGGGTCGTGCTTGGGATCACCAGCGCCATCTCGCTGTCGATCGGGCTCGAGATGATCATTTACATCGCGCTGTCTGGGGTCGCGTCCGTGCTTGCCTGGGTCGCCGACCGCGACGAACGGCGGCGGCTTGCGGCGTTCGCCGTCAGCATCGGCGGCGGCTGCGCGCTCGGCTTCACCGCCTTCGCCTCCTATGCCAACCGCCTGCCGGTGTGCGACGCGCTGTCGCCGGTGTGGTTGTCCGACGCACTGGTCGCCGGAGCCTTGATGCTCGGTCTTGCCATGCTCGGAGTTGAGCGGTGGAAGATGCGCTTGTCGCTCGCGCTCGGCACCGGGGTGATCATCGCGGCATTCCACGCGCTGATGTGGCCTCACTGCCTGACCCGGCTTGAAGGCGTATCCCCAGAGGTCGCGCAACTTTGGCTGAGCCATGTCCGGGAGGCGCGGCCGGTCTGGTCGAACGGCTGGCAGGTCGCTTGCCTGATCCTCGCGCTGCCGGTTGCCGGCCTGCTTGGCTTTCCCCTCCTCGCCTGGACGGTGCGCCATGATCGCGAGCGGCTGCGCACCCTGCTTTCGGTCGCTGCGCCGTCGCTCGCCGCGACGCTGCTGCTGGCATGGCAGACGCGCACCGGGCCCGCGGCGCAGATGCTCGCGATTCCGGGCGCGATCGCCTTGCCGTGGCTGCTCGCGCCGCGCGTGTTTGCATCGAACAACAGCTTGAAGCGTGTGGTCGGAACAAGCGTTGTGGTCCTGTTGGGGCTCGGCGGGCTCGTACCGATGGTGCTCAATTTCGTCCCCGGCAAGCCGACCACGCCGCGCGAGCGGGCAATCGGCCGCGCCAACGGCCTTTGCCCGACGCTATGGGCGATGAAACCGGTCGCGCTCCTGCCAAAGGGGATCGTGTTCACCTTCGTCGACCTCGCGCCGCGACTGATCACCGTCACGCATCACAGCTCGATCGCCGGGCCCTACCACCGCAACGGCGACGCCATCGCCGACACGATGCACGCTTTCAGGGGAACGGCGGATGATGCCCATGCGATCATCCTTCGGCACCATGCGAACTATGTCCTGACCTGCCCGGCGATGTCGCAGACGACAATCTTCATGGCCGAAGCGCCGAAGGGTTTTTACGGACAGCTCGAACGCGGCGAGGTACCGCAATGGCTGCAGCCGATCCCTTTGCCCAAGGGGAACCCGCTCAAGATTTACCGCGTCGTCGGCTAGGTCAGGCCGGGGAAGCTCTGCCGGACCCCGTCGATCACGAATTGCGCGGCGAGTGCGGCGAGGATCACACCCAGGAGCCGGGTAATCATCGCTTCGAGCTTCGCCCCGATGAACCGCATGATCGGCCCGGCGGCGAGTAAGGCGAGCATCGTCAGCAGGATAACGAGCGCCATCGCAGCCAGCACGATCGCGGTCTCGGTCAGCCCCTCGGCACGCGACGTCAGCAGCATCGCGGTGGCAATCGATCCGGGACCGGCGATCATCGGGATTGCCATCGGGAATACCGAAATATCCTCGGCCCCCTCGGCCTCGACCGCGTGGGCGCGCTCCTCGCGCTTCGCGGTCCGCCGCTCGAACACCATTTCCAGTGCGATAATGAACAGCATGATCCCGCCCGCCAGGCGGAAACTGGCCAGCGTGATGCCGAGCGTGCGGAGCAATGGCCGTCCGAGCAACGCGAAGAACAGCAGGATGCCGAGCGCTATCAGCGACGAGCGGATCGCCATCTTGCGGCGATGCTCGGCGGCGGTGCCAGCCGTTAGCGAAGCGAAGATCGGCGCGCAGCCCGGCGGGTCGATGATGACGAGGAAACTGACCAGCGCCGAGGTGAATAGCGCGAGCACTTACGGGGCGACGCGCTGGTAGACGCGTTGGGCGTAGCGGCGGCCGGTCCATTGATAAACGCGCAACGTCCGCATTCCGCCCTTCTCGACCTTCCAGTCCCAGCCCAGCGTCCGATCGGCGGATTCGCCGCGTCCATAATCATTGGGAAGGGCAGCGGTGGCCGAACTGGACAGCGTCGGTGCGCTCGCGATCGGGGCGCCCGTCGGGTGGCCGGTGCAGGCGGCGCGACTGACCAGCGGGACGGGGCCGGCGGGCACGGGCTTCGCGGTCGGCTCTCCGCCATCGTAGATCCACCGCCAGCCCTTCGAACCTTTGAGCCAGACAGTCGTGAAACGCCCATGCGAGCCCGCGCCGGTCGCGCCGGGGACCGAGTAAGGCCCGGCGTTGACCGCGACCGTGCCGTCGCACGACATCACAGAGGCCGCCGGCGACCAGCTAATCGCACGGCGCGGTTCCTTGCGGTCCTTGAGGAAATCGCGTGCCCACACGACTTGCGGCGTGAACATCACCGCGTCGCGAGCGGCATATTTGCGGAACGCCGCCCACTGGCCGATGCGCTGCGCATCACGAGCGAAGGCGCGTTCGGCATCGATCGCGGTCGGGCCGGAAATCACGGGCTGTGCGACGGTCGCGGCGGCCGCAAGAAAGATGGCGATCATAGGTCGTTCTCCAGCACGAAACCCTCACGGCGCGCGGCCGAGACGAGCGTGTTGCGGATGAGGCAGGCAATGGTCATCGGCCCGACTCCACCGGGTACCGGGGTGATCGCGCCGGCAACTTGCGCAGCGGACGCGAACTCGACGTCGCCGACCAGCCGGGTCTTGCCCGGTTCAGGCCCGTCGACGCGGTTGATACCGACGTCGATCACGATTGCGCCGGGCTTGAGCCAGTCGCCCTTGACCATTTCCGGCCGACCGACCGCGGCGACGACGATGTCGGCCTGGCGCACGACCGATGCAAGATCCTTCGTCCTGCTGTGCGCGACGGTCACGGTCGCGCTGTCGCCGAGCAGCAGCAGCGCCATCGGCTTGCCGACGATATTCGACCGCCCGATGACCACGGCGCTTTTGCCCGACAGGTCGCCGAGCTCGGCGCGGAGTAGCTTGAGGCAGCCGAGCGGCGTGCAGGCGACGAACCCGGGCAGTCCGATTGCGAGCCGACCGGCATTGGTCGGGTGGAAACCGTCGACATCCTTGTCGGGGTCGATCCGGGTGATGACCTTGTTCGCGTCGATTTGCGCCGGGAGGGGAAGCTGGACGAGAATTCCGTCGACGGCAGGATCGGCATTCAGCTGGTCGACCAGGGCGAGCAGGTCCGCTTCGCTCGTGTCCGCCGGGAGTTTATGCTCGAAGCTTTGCATCCCGGCTTCGATCGTCGCCTTGCCCTTGGCGCGGACGTAGACCGAGCTTGCCGGATCCTCGCCGACGAGCACCACCGCAAGCCCCGGCGCGCGACTGGTGGCGGCCAGAAAGCGATGGACAACCCCAGCAACGCGGGCACGAAGCGTTGCGGCGGCGGCCTTGCCGTCGATCAGGCGGGCAGTCACTTTTTAGACCGTTGCACTGGTGGCGATATCCATCGCCGCGCCGGCCAGCAGTTTCTGGATAACGAGGATCAGCAGCAGCACGACCATCGGCGAGAAGTCGATCCCGCCAAAATCGGGCAGGATGCGGCGGATCGGCCGGTACAGCGGAGCGGTCAATTTCTCCAGTGCCAGCGAGATCTGGCGGACCGCAGGCGAGGAGACGTTGAGCACGTTGAAGGCGAGCAGCCAGCTGAGGATCGCCTGGACGATGATGACCCACCACAACACATTGAGCAGCAGGATGGCGATCGAAAAGAGCGAAAGGACAATGTTCATCGGCGCGTCCTAGCCGGGCGGCGAAAGCGGCACAACTCACCGCTTCCGGTCGGCGCGTCAGGGCGCAAAGCGGTTAGGTTGAGCCTCGGCGAGGATCAGCGTGAAATCGCCGGCCGGGTCGCTCCATTCGGCAACCGGGGTCCAGCCGCCGGCAAGGAGCATCAGCCTCGCGCCGCGCTGGCCATATTTGTGGCTGTTCTCGGTGTGGATCGAGGAGCCCTCAGCGAAGGCGAACCGGTGCCCCTCGATCGTGAAGGTGACATCCCGCGTGGCGCGCAAGTGCATCTCGATGCGGCCGAGCATGTCGTTCCAGCGCGCTTCATGGACGAACGCACTTGGCGGGATGGTGCCGTTGAGTTCCCGGTTCATCCGCTCGATGAGGTTGAGGTTGAACGCCGCCGTGACGCCCTCGGGGTCGTCATAGGCCGCGATCAGGCGCTCGACCGGCTTGACCCGATCCATGCCGATCAGCAGGCGCGAGCCGGTGCCGAGCAGCGCGCGGAAATGGCGCAGCAGGTCGGTCGCGCTGCGGGGAACGAAATTGCCGATCGTCGAGCCGGGGAAGAAGCCGAGCTTGGGCATCGACGCGATCTCGGCGGGAAGGGTCAGCTCCCTGGTGAAATCGGCAACGACGGGGAAGACGGGGAAATGGAACGCGTCGTCGACCACCCCGGCGCTTTCGTGGAGATAATCCCCGCTGATGTCGATAGGGACATAAGCGGCGGGATGGACCGCTTCGAGCAACAGCGGAGTCTTGGTTGCCGATCCGGCACCGAACTCGACCACTGCCAGGCCGGGGGCGAGTGCCGCTACGATCTGCGGCATGATGCGCGTGAGCAGCGCGGTCTCGGTCCGCGTCGGATAATAGGCGTCGAGCCGGGTGATTTCGTCGAACAGCTCGGAGCCTCGACGATCGTAGAGCCAACGTGCCGGGATCGACGGAATTGGCCCGGCAAGGCCATGCAGGACATCGTCGCGGAAGGCGGGATCGACCTTCTCCCAGCCAAACGCCGACACATGGGCGACGGACAACTCATCAGTCTCGAGCAAGGCGCACCCCGGTAAACTGCCAGCGCGCGGCCGGCGGGAAGAAGTTTCGATAGCTCGCGCGACTGTGGCCCCGCGGAGTCGCGCAACTCGCCCCCTTCAGGACGAATTGCCCGCACATGAACTTGCCGTTATACTCACCAACGGTGCCCTCGGCGGGCTTGAAGCCGGGGTGCGCGAGGAACGCCGAATTGGTCCATTCCCACACACCGCCGAACAGCCCGTTCTTGGGGGCGGGCACCACGCCGGTAGCAACGTCGAGCTGCTGGCCCTCGCTCGCGTCGTTCCCTTGCGCGGCGACCTCCCATTCCTCTTCGCGTGGCAGCCGGGCACCGGCCCAACGCGCATAGGCGTCGGCTTCGTAGAAACTGACGTGAGCGACCGGGGCGGCGGGGTCACGGGTCACGCGGCCGGCGAGGGTGAACTCGGTCCCATCCTTCCGCCAGTAGAGCGGGCGCGTGACGCATTCGCGCCGCACCCAGTCCCAGCCTTCGCTGAGCCACAGGGTGGCGACGGTATAGCCGCCATCGGCGATAAACTCGGCCCATGCGGAATTGCTGACAGGCCGCGAAAAGAGGGCGTGCGGGTGAACGAGCGCGCGATGCCGAGGCCGCTCGCAATCGAATGCGAAACCTTCGTCCGGCGCGCCGATCATGGCGATCCCGCCCGGATGCGAAGCCCACCCGTCATGTGGAGCGGAGCGAAGCAACTGGGCTTCCTCGCGAGGGCCGTAGGCAGGTTCGAGCGGATTAGCGGCAAACGTTGCCAGGATATCGGTCAGGAACAGCTCCTGGTGCTGTTGCTCGTGCTGGATGCCGAGCTCGACCAGCGCGCGGGCTCCGTCCGACAATGACGCCAACGCCCGATCGAGCCGTTCATCGACATGCGTCCGCCAGTCGCGGATCTCGTCGAGGCTCGGCCGACCGATCATCCCGCGGCGGTCGCGCGCAATCCGCTCGCCTTCGCCTTCGTAATAGCTGTTGAACAGATAGGCGAACCGCTCATCGAACGGCGCGATCCCAAGGTCGCGCAGCACGAACGCCTCGAAGAACCACGTCGTGTGCGCCAAATGCCATTTGGCCGGTGACGCGTCAGGGAATGGCTGGATCGTCGCTTCGGCGTCCGACAGCGGGGCGGCGAGGTCGAGCGTCAGCGTCCGGGTCGCCGCGAGGCGCTGTCCCAGATTGTCTAGCTCTCGCGGGTCGCTCCGGGTCGCCACAGCACATCGCCTTCTTCACCTGCCGCAACCGAACGCGCGGAAACGAACAAATGGTCCGACAGGCGGTTGAGATACGTCAGCGCGGGCGGATTGATGCGTTCCTCGGCAGCCAAGGCAACAATTGCCCGCTCGGCTCGCCGGACGATCGCTCGGGCGAGGTGAAGGGCGGCGACTCCCTGCGATCCGCCGGGCAGGATGAAGCTGGTCAGCGGGCCGAGCGGTTCGTTCATCGCATCGATCTCGCGCTCGAGCCGGGCGACCTGGTCAGGCACCATCCGCAAGGCCCATTCGGGGTCGGCGTTATCGGTTACCGGGGTCGCGATATCGGCGCCGAGGTCGAACATCTCGTTCTGGATGCGCAATAGCGACGGTGCCAGCGGATGATCGCCAAGGTGGGCTATGGCGAGCCCAAGCGCGCTGTTCGCCTCGTCGACGTCGCCGATCGCGACCATCCGCGCGCTCGCCTTGGAGACGCGCGTCCCGTCGACCAGCCCCGAAGTGCCTTCGTCACCGGTGCGGGTGTAAATCTTGTTGAGCTTGACCAGACTAGCGGCCCCGCGCCCCGGACAGCATCAGGATCACTGCGACGATGGCGATGGCGATGCCCTGATAGAGCACGCGTTTGCGCATCCATGCCTGCTGTTTCGCGCCGCCATTGTCTTTTCCCGAGGCCATCGCGATGACGCCGCGCACGAGGACATAGGCGGTCGCGCCCATGGCGGCGACGAGGAGCAGGATGAGCAGGATGTTCATGCTCGACTATCTAGGCGTTCGACCAGGAGAATCCTAGGGGCAGTTGCCCGGCAAGAAGGTCGCGCGCGAGGACGGAGCCGTCGACGCCGTCCGCGCGCATTGCGGCAAGGGTCGGCGCCCGGTCGCGTTTGGCGAGGCGGCCGCCATCGGCGTGGGTGACGAGGCGGTGGTGGAGATAGGTCGGCTGAGGCAGACCGAGGAGCAGCTGCAGTATTCGCTGGACCGGGGTCGAGGCGCGCAAGTCGGCGCCGCGCACGACCAGCGTCACGCCCGACGCCGCATCGTCGACGATGCAGGCAAGGTGGTAGGCGGCCGGCGCGTCCTTGCGGGCGAGAATGACGTCGTCGAAATCGGCGGCCGCGGCGGTACAGACGGTTCCATCCTCCTCGCGCCAGCTCGGCAGGCCGATGCGCCCGATCGCCCTGGCAGCATCGAGCCGCCAGCTGTGCGGGCCAGCGGCGCGACGCTCCGGATCATCGGGCAGGCCGCGACAGGTGCCGGGATAATGCACCGACGCGCCATGTGGCGCGCTCAGGGCAGCGGCGATATCGGCCCGGGTGCAAAAGCAGGGATAGACCAGGCCCTGCCCGCGCAACTCGTCCAGCGCGGCGGCATAGTGATTAGTTCGTCGCGACTGGACCAAAGGCACGGCATCGGGCGCAATGCCCAACCACGCGAGATCCTCGTTGATCGCGTCGATGAATTCGGGCCGACTGCGGCCAGGATCGAGATCCTCGATCCGGAGCAGGAACCGATCCCCCCTCGCCCGCGCAAGCACCGCTGAAAAAGCGTGGCCAAGGTGCAGCAGCCCGGTCGGAGACGGTGCAAACCGGCTGGTCGTCATTCCTCCTCCCTCTTCCCGAGAGGAATTACTTGACGAGGAATCATCGCGCGTGCTGTCATGACCATGTCACGCTGGCTTGGCATCCAGCGCGTCACAAGGGAAGCGGGCTCGAACGCCCTCTCCTCCTTGCGTGCGACGGGGCCGGGGAGCGATGTTCGGGTCAACCGGACGAAAGGCTCTGTGCACTCGTGTACCACACCGACCTCCTGCGCCATCCGGACAGTTGTCCGGCACTCGTGCTCAACGCCGATTACACCCCACTGAGCTATTATCCCCTCAGTCTGTGGCCGTGGCAGACTGCGGTGAAGTCGATGTTCCTCGAACGGGTTGATGTGGTCGCCCTCTATGACCGCGAGGTGCATTCGCCGACGCGGGCGGTCAAGCTGCCCTCGGTCATCGCGCTGCGCCAGTTCGTCCGGCCCAACGAACATCCCGCTTTCACCCGGTTCAACCTGTTCCTCCGCGACCGCTTCCGCTGCGTCTATTGCGGATCTCACCGCGAGCTAACCTTCGATCATGTCCTCCCCCGCGCACAGGGCGGCCGCACGGCGTGGGAAAATGTCGCGACCGCCTGCGCGCCGTGCAACCTCAAGAAAGGCGGCCGCACTCCGCGCCAGGCGCAGATGCCGATCCATCGCGAGCCGATCCGTCCGACCAGCTGGCAGCTGCAGGACCATGGCAAGAGCTTCCCGCCCAACTATCTCCACCAGAGCTGGCGCGATTATCTCTACTGGGATGTCGAATTGGAGGCATGACGCCTGCGCTCCTGCAAAAATGGCGGTTACTCTAATTCTGCCTTAACCATTTGTGTTTATCGCGGCGGGATGGCTTCGACCGTGCCACCTCCGATCCCGAATTCGCGCTTCGACGCGCCACGCATCCTGCTCGTCGAGCCGGGGCGCAGCGCAATGGGCGTGCTCGCACGGCGGCTGGGCGAGGCAGGTTATCGCGTCGCCGCGGCCGAAAGCGCGCAATCAGCCGTGGCCGAGCTGCACCGTTTCCCGGTCGATCTCGTCCTCGCCGAACTGTCAATGCCACTGATGAGCGGGACCGAACTGACGCGCCTGATCCGCGACGATAGCGGGATGCGCGACCTTCCGGTGATCCTGATCAGCGCGCGGAGCGACCGCACTGGCACGGTCCGCGCGCTCGAAGCGGGCGCGGACGATGTCGTCGTCAAGCCGTTCCATCATGAAATTCTGCTGGCGCGCATCGCCCGCCTGTTGACCCGCGCGCGCGCGCTGAAGGAGCTGCGCGCCGACAATGCTGCGCTCGACGCGCGAGTGGTGACGAGGGCGCTCCAACTCGGCGACATGCGCGCCGCGCTGGCTGAAAGCGAGAGCGAGCGAACACGGTTGGCAGGGTCGGTGCGCAACACTTAACCCCTTCCCGCTTCGGGGGAAGGGGCGAGATCCTTACCGCCCCGCCATATATTCCCGGATGCGCGGCGCGAGGTCTTCGCGGTCCATCGCGATCGCCAGGTTGGCGAGCACGAACCCCGCCTTGTCGCCGCAGTCATGGCGCACCGCATCGACCTTTAACGCGTGGAACGGTTGCTTGCCGATCAGCTTGGCCATCGCGTCGGTCAGCTGGATTTCTCCCCCCGCGCCGGTTTCCTTCGCGTCGAGGATGTCCATCACCTCGGGCTGGAGAATGTAGCGGCCGATGATCGCGAGTCGCGACGGCGCAACCTCGGGGGAGGGCTTTTCCACCAGTCCCTTCACCTCGGTAAGGTTACCGCGCGTCTCACCCGGGGTGACGATGCCGTAGCTGGCAGTCTTCTCCGGCGCGACTTCCTCGGCGCAGACGATGTTTCCGCCGACCTGATTATAGGCCTCGACCATCTGGCGGAGTGCGCCGCCGACCATCAGATCGTCGGGCAGGATCACCGCAAACGGTTCGTCGCCGACGATGTGGCGGGCACACCATACCGCATGACCCAGGCCGAGCGGTTGCTGCTGGCGGACCGAGATCAGCTCGCCCGGGGTGGTGCGCGAGCTGTCGAGCGCGGCGCGGCTCTTGCCGGCCTTCTCCATCGTCGCTTCGAGCTCGAACCCCAGGTCGAAATAATCGACGAGGCTGGACTTGCCGCGGCCGGTAACGAAAATCAGCTGCTCAATCCCTGCATCGCGCGCTTCGTCGACTGCATATTGGATCAGCGGGCGGTCGACGACGGTCAGCATTTCCTTGGGCATCGTCTTGGTCGCGGGGAGCAGGCGGGTGCCTAGGCCGGCGACGGGGAAGACGGCCTTTCTGACGGGACGGAACCTGGTCATTTGGGGGTCGTGACCTGCTCGGTTGGAGTAAGCGGCGGCGTTGCGCCCGCCGGAAGCGTCGGGGCGCCGCCATCGGGTGGGGGCAGGTCGAACCGGTCGGCCCTGCGCGGAGCCGAGCGGCGCGTCAGCTCGTCGACCCGCTGCGGTGCGGCGTCGGTGCGGGGACGGAGCAAGTCTTCGGCCGTCGGGATCGTGGCCGCCGTTGCCGGCCTCACAGGGAGGCGCTGACCCGGCGCGGGCTCGAGTTCGGCGACCTTACCGCAACCGGCAACGAGCAACACGGCACCGATCAGGAGGATAGGCTTCATTATTTGCTCCGCGCCGCAGCGATCGCCTCTTGTACCCGGACGGGCGCGGTCCCGCCAGCCGAGGTTCGCGAGGCGACCGATGATTCGACCGCCAGGCAGGGCAGCGCGTCGTGCGTGATGCGCGGATCGACCGCCTGCAGCTCGGCCAGGGTCAAGTCGTCCAGTGGCTTGCCCGCGGCCTCGGCGGCGGCGACAGCGCGCCCGGCAATGTGATGCGCCTCGCGGAACGGCACGTCCGCTTCGCGTGCCAGCCAGTCGGCGAGGTCGGTTGCGGTGGCGTGGCCGGCGGCAGCGGCGGTCCGCATCTTCTCCGGCACGAACTCGAGGTCGGCGATCATCCCCGCCATCGCCGCCAGGCTCAGCGACAGCAGGTCGTGCGCATCGAACACCACCGGCTTGTCGTCCTGCAAGTCTTTGGCGTAGGCTAGGGGGAGGCCCTTCAACAATACGAGCATTCCGACCAGGTCGCCGATGATCCGCGCCGAGTGGCCGCGAACCAGCTCCGCCGCGTCGGGATTGCGCTTGTTCGGCATGATCGACGAGCCGGTCGACCAGGCATCGGGTAGCCTGACGAAGCCGAACGGCTGCGACGCCCACAGGATGATTTCCTCCGCCAGCCGCGAACAATGCACTGCTGTTAAAGCCGCAGAATGAAGGTAATCGACGGCGAAATCACGGTCCGAGACGGCGTCCAG
>NZ_JANYGG010000023.1 GCF_025362505.1 Sphingomonas sp.
GTAGTATTCGTTCGTCCTGAGCGAAGTCGAAGGGGCGCCCTTCGCCTTCGCTCAGGACGAACGGAGGCTTGCTCCTGCTTGCTCCTGCGCTAATACTCTTGCGCCAGAGGGGAAGCCGAATGAGTGAGCGTCAAGCAGAGAGCCGCGGATCGATGGCGCGGATCGTGATCGCCTCGTCGGCGGGGACCGCGTTCGAATGGTACGACTTCTTCATCTTCGGATCGCTGACCCCGGTCATCGCCAAGGTGTTCCTGGCGGGCCTCGACCCGACCGCGGCTTTGGTCGCGGCGCTGGCGCTGTTCGCGGTCGGCTTCGCGTTCCGGCCGCTCGGCGCGATCATCTTCGGCGCGATGGGCGACCGCATCGGGCGCAAGGCGACCTTCCTCATCACCGTCAGCCTGATGGGCGGCGCGACCTTCCTCATCGGCTGCCTGCCGACTTACGCCCAGGCCGGCTGGCTCGCCCCCGCCCTGCTGATCATCCTGCGCATCTGTCAGGGCACTGCGCTCGGCGGCGAATATGGCGGCGCCGCGATTTACGTGGCCGAGCACGCCCCCGATCACGGCCGCGGCTACGCCACCGGCTGGATCCAGTCCTCGGCCGCATTCGGCCTGCTCGCTGCCCTCGCGGTCATCCTCGTCACCCGCACCCTGCTCGGCGAGGACGCCTTCACCGCATGGGGCTGGCGCATCCCGTTCCTCGCGTCGGCGATCCTGCTCGGCGTCTCGCTGTGGCTGCGCACCAAGCTCGCCGAGAGCCCGGCCTTCGTCGCCCTGCGCGAAGAGGGCAATGTCACCAAGGCGCCGCTGCGCGAAGCCTTCGCCGACCCCGCCAGCCTCCGCCAGGTCGGCATCGCCTTCTTCGCCTTGATGTGCGCGCAGGGTGCCGTCTGGTATTCGACCTTCTTCTACATGCAGCTGTTCCTCGAGAAGATGGTCGGCCTGCCCGGCAAGACGGTCAACGAGATCGTCATGGTGATGGTGATCGTCTCCGCCCCGCTTTACGTCGTGTTCGGCTGGCTGTCGGACAAATGGGGCCGCAAGCCGGTCATGGTCGCCGGAATGCTGGTCGCGCTCGCCGCCTATTTTCCCGGCTATCACGCCATCGCGCGCGCCGCGAACCCTGCGCTGATCGAGGCCCAGGCGCGCACCCCGGTCACCGTCGTCACCGACCCCGCGACCTGCTCGGTCCAGTTCGACCCCGCCGGCACGCGCCACTTCTCGACCGCCTGCGACATCGCCAAGAGCCTGCTAGCCGGATCGGGCATCTCCTACCGCGACATCGCCTCGACCGATGGCCGGACCGCGATTGCCGTCGGCAATACGCTCCTGCCGATCGCCGACGGCAGCGCCCTCGACACCAAGGGCCTCAAGTCACTGAAAACCGCTACCGGAGACCGGCTTAAGGCCGCGCTCACCACCGCCGGCTATCCCGCCAAGGCCGACCCCGCAAACGTCGACTGGTTCACGCTGATGGCCTGGCTGCTGCTCTTCACCGCCGCCGCCTGCGCGCTCTACGGCCCGATGGCCGCCGCGCTGGTCGAGATGTTCCCGACCCGCGTCCGCTACACCGCGATGAGCCTGCCCTATCACGTCGGCACCGGCTGGGTCGGCGGCTTCCTGCCGGTCACCAGTTTCGCTATCGTCGCCATCACCGGCAACCTTTACGCCGGGCTGTGGTACGCCTTCGCCTTCACCGCCGTCTCCGTCATCACCTCGCTGCTGTTATTCAAGGAAACCAGCGGCCAACCCTTACGCTGAAGGATACCCGCATGCGTTCGCTTCTACTCGCTAGCCTGTTCGTCTCGACCGCTACGCTTGCCCAGGCACCGACGCCTCCCGTTGCGGCCCAGCGCGCCCACGAAGTCCGCGCCCCGTTCGGCGCGGTCCGCAACGACGAATATTACTGGCTGCGCGACGACACGCGCAAGAACCCCGAGATGCTCGCCTACCTCGGCGCCGAGAACGCCTACACCGACGCGATGATGGCCCCGCTGAAATCGCTCCAGAACAAGCTGTTCGCCGAGATCACCGGCCGCATCAAACAGGACGACAGCTCGGTTCCCTACCGCCAGGACGGTTATTATTACTACCGCCGCTTCACTCCCGGTGCCGACTATCCGATCGTCGCGCGCCGCAAGGGCAGCATGACCGCGCCCGAGCAAATCCTGCTCGACGAGCCCGCGATGGCCAAGGGCAGCGGCTATTTCGCCGTTTCGGGCTTCGAAGCGAGCCGCGACGGCCGCTATTTCGCCTATGCCGAGGACAAGGTCGGCCGCCGCCAATATGTGCTGAAGATCCTCGACACGATAACCGGGAAAATGCTTTCCGACACGGTGACCAACATCGAGCCCGACCTTGTCTGGGGATCGGCGAACCAGCTCCTTTATGTCGAAAAGGATCCCGTCACGCTGCAATCGAAGCGGATCAAGCTCCACATTATTGGCTCGCCGGCGGATAGCGATCGCCTTCTCTACGAAGAGAAAGACGACACGTTCAACATCAGGGTGACCCGCACCGCCTCGGGCAAATTCACTTGCATCGTTGCCGAGGCGACGACGATGACCGAGCAGCGCTGCGCCCCGTTCGGCCAGCCCGACCGCATGACGCTGATCGCCCCGCGCACCAAGGATGTCCTCTATCGCGCCGAACACGCCAACGGCCGCTGGATCGTGCGCACCAATGCCGGCGCGCCCAATTACCAGCTCAAGAGCTTCCCCGACGCCGCGCTCGGCAAGCCGTCATCGTCCTGGAAGACGCTGACCAAGCCCGGCGACTTCATCGACGATTTCGCCGCGTTCGACACCTTCACCGCGATCGCCGAGCGTCACGACGGCAACAAGCGCCTCCGCCTGCTCAGCCGCACCGGCAAATCGACTCTCGTCGACGCAAGCGAGCCCGCCTACCAGATGAGCCTCGACGACAATCACGAGGCCGCGACCCCGTGGGTGCGCTACACTTATGAATCGCTCGCCACTCCGACGACGACGCTCGAGTGGAATTCCGCGACCGGCAAAAGCCGTACACTCAAGGTCCAGCCCGTCCCCGGCTACGACGCGAAAAACTACGTCACCGAACGCGTCTGGACCATCGCCCGCGACGGCGCCCGAGTCCCCGTCAGCCTGGTCTACAAAAAGGGCCTCAAGCGCGATGGCACCGCGCCCTTGTTCCAATATGCCTACGGCAGCTACGGCCTGTCGAGCGACCCCGACTATTCGATCGCCACAACCAGCCTGCTCGACCGCGGCGTCGTGTTCGCGCTCGCCCATATTCGCGGGGGACAGGAAATGGGACGCCATTGGTTCGACGACGGCCACCTCGCGAAAAAGCAGAACAGCTTCAACGATTTCGTCGATGTCACCCGTGATCTCGTCGCCCGGCGTTATGCCGCCAAGGGCCGCGTCGCCGCGCGTGGCGGGAGCGCGGGCGGGCTGTTGATGGGCGCCGTCGCCAACCAGGCTCCTCAGGATTACGCGGTAATCGTCGCGCAGGTCCCGTTCGTCGATGTGCTGACGACCATGCTCGACACCTCGATCCCGCTCACCACCAATGAATTCGACCAGTGGGGCAACCCCGCGAACGAAGCCGACTACAAGGTCATGGCCGCCTACTCGCCTTACGACAACGTCCGCGCGCAGGCCTATCCGTCGATGTTCGTCTCGACCGGCCTGTGGGACAGCCAGGTCCAATATTACGAGCCCGCGAAGTGGGTCCCGCGCCTCCGCGCGCGCAAGACCGATTCCAACCCCCTGCTGTTCCGCATCAACATGGAAGCCGGTCACGGCGGCAAGTCCGGCCGCTTCCGCAGCTACGCGGATCAGGCCGAGATGTACGCCTTCGTGCTGGATCGGCTGGGGATCAAGAACTGAACCCCCTCCATCTCGAGCGGGGGTGGGTGCGCGCAATCAGTGCGCCGTCACACCCCCCGCCGCATCAGGCGCACCAGTGAATATCGATCGGCTGCTCGCACTCCGCCAGCACCCGCCCGATCGGCAGCTTCGAACTGTGCCCGTCCTCGATCGCCTGCTCGAGCAGGTCGCGCTTCTTCTGCCCGGTGATCGTGATGAGGATCGTCCGCGCCTGCAATATCGCCGCCCGGGTGAGCGTAACCCTCGCAACCGGCGCCTCTTTCGGCAACGGATCGGGCATGACCCCGACCATCCGCCGCGCCTTGGGTGCATCGAGCGCCGCCTCGAGGTCGGGCCCCGCGAAGATCGACGCGGTGTGTCCGTCCTCGCCCATCCCGAGCCACACCAGATCCGGCGGCCACGGCAAATCCTGCAGCCGCGCATCGGCGGAATTGCCGGCCAGCTTGTAATCGGCGATCGGCGCGGTGATCGGAAAGACGCGTGCGCCGGTCGGCAGGAACGCCTTGGCAATCCCGCGCACGTTCGACAGCTCATTGTCCATCGCGACAAGCCGGTCGTCGCCGGGGAAAATGGTGACCTTCTTCCAGTTCAACTTGGCCTTGACCAGCTCGGCGAAGATCGGCTGGGGGGTCGATCCGCCGGGGAAGGCGAGCAATGCCGATCCCCGCGCGTCGAGCGCACTCTCGATGATGAACCCGATATCGCCGGCAACCGCCGCGGCCATCTCCTCGGGCGAATCATAGTCCCAGAATTCGGCTTCGATCATCGCGCTACTCCCTGGCGTCGGACGCGCTATAGCAAGTGGCCTGCCAAGGGCAACGCGGGTCGGCGGAGAGAATAATGAAGAGCAAGAAATACGACCGGAAACTCGCCGAACTGGACGTCGAACTGGTCCAGATGGCGCATTGGGCGAAGGTCACCGACCAGCGCATCCTGATCGTGATCGAAGGCCGTGACGCCGCCGGCAAGGGCGGCGTGATCGACGCGATCCATGAACATATCAACCCGCGCGACTGCCACATCGTCGCATTCGGCAAGCCCCCGCGCGTGCTCGGGACGCAGGCCTATCTGAAGCGCTACGCCACCCGCCTCCCCGCGCCGGGCGAGATCATGCTGTTCGACCGCAGCTGGTACAACCGCGCCGGGGTCGAGCGCGTGATGGGCTTCTGCACCGAAAAGCAGGCAACCGATTTCCTCGCCGCGGTCCCGGCGTTTGAAAAGGGCCTAGTCGACGACGGCATCCTGCTCTTCAAATATTGGTTGTGCTGCGATCAGGAGGAACAGGAATCACGCTTCGCCGAGCGCCTCGCCGATCCGCTCAAGCAATGGAAACTGTCCCCGATCGACCTCGCTGCGCGCCAGCATTACGACGATTACACCAAGTCTAGGGAAGCCATGCTCAAGGCGACCCACACCCCCTGGGCGCCGTGGACCCTGGTCGACTTCAACGACCAGAAGCGCGGCCGCCTGACGCTGATTCGTAACTTGCTGCATTGCATGCCCGACATGCGCGTCGACATCGATCTGCCGATCTTCCCCGAGCTCAAGAATCCTCCTTCGAAAGAGCGCTACACATCGATCGAGCCCCTCCCGGCTTGGCCGCGCAGCAAGAAAAGGAACTAAATTTCCGCTGTCCTACAGCCCTCATTTGTGCCAATACGGTTAAGACTTTTTGACATTTGAATTGACCACATTTTCTTGATCCGGATGAGGATCGCGAACCGGCCACGTCACCGCGAACATTGGGAACATTCGCGACCGAAAAGACCGCTTCCGGCGCAATCGCAGACATCGCCGCGTGACACGTTGCTGCTTGACGGATACGCTGGGCTTGCGCCGTGACAACAGGACACACACAGCTTTTCATCCAAAATAGTGTGGAGAGATCGTTTGCCAGCCGAGAAGCCGGAGGCGCCAATTTGGCACGAGAAGCAGCTTCGCCTGGCGGTCGAGGCCGCTTGCGTGGCGCTTTGGTCATGGCGCGTCGACGTCGACCGGTTCGCGATGGACGAACGGGCGTTTGAACTTTGGGGCCTGCCATGGGCCGACCATGTCACCTTCGAAGAGCTTGCCACCCACATCCACCCTGCTGATCGCGACAGGGTTCGGGCGGGCTTCTCCGCCACACGCTCGGTTACCGGATCTTACGAGATCGACTTTCGAATCTGTCTCGGCGACGAAGTCCGCTGGATTTCGGCGCGCGGACAGGGTGCCGACGTCGGGATCGTCCACGGCGTAATGTTTGGGATTTTTCTCGACGTGACCGGCCGCAAGCAAGCCGAGGAAGGCAGTGAATTGCTCGCCGGAGAGATGAGCCACAGGGTCAAGAACCTTCTCGCCATCGCAGCGGGTCTGACTCAGTTGACGGGTCGTTCGGCCGTGTCGGTAGAAGCAATGACTGGCGAACTGACAACACGCCTGACGTCATTAGGTCGCGCTCATGACCTCGTGCGTCCGCTACCAGGCGAGCAGGGCAAGGCCGCTTTGTTGGGCGACCTCATTTCCGTGTTGCTTGCCCCGTATGACGATACGGCGGCTTTTTCCGGTCGCATTCGGGTGGCGGTCGCGCGGATGGGAGTCGGGGAGCGAACAGCAACTGCGCTTGCAATGGTCATTCACGAGTTGGCGACCAATTCCGTCAAATATGGCGCGCTTTCCTGTGCCGCAGGGCTACTCGACGTGTCGAGCAAGATCGACGGGGACGACATCAGCTTAATTTGGTCCGAGACTGGTGGCCCTCCAATTAGTGAGCTGCCGGTTCTCCAAGGCTTCGGCAGCCGGCTCATCGCGCGAAGTGTTTCCGGGCAACTCGGCGGCGAACTCGTCTATGATTGGCAGGAGAGCGGTCTCGTCGTAACGGTTAGAATGCGGCAAAAAAGATTAGCAGACTAATCTCTCGCAGATCGAGTGTGGGCTTCTCAATTTGGCCGACATTTAGGCCGCTCCGCTCCCGCCCCTTGATCAAATCCCGCAACCCGCTATACGCCACCTCGCGTCGGGCTAGTTCTATAAAACCGATCCGGCGCATCCGTCCGAGACAGTCGCTGGGGGTTTCCTCCTTAATCTGCGACCGAGGCGGGGACAGGAATTCGGGTGGCTCCTGCAGCCACCGTGCGTTGCGAATTGAGCGACGCCGTTGATCCAGCCCCCACGGACTTTCGTTCCCTATCGCTCACGCGGCGGGGTTTTGTGAAGCTCGGTCCGCGCATCCGCTCGGGCCGAACCAAGGAGTTGGCATGGATCGTTCGCAAAAGGCCGATCTGGTTGCCGAGCTGAAGAGCGTCTTCTCCGAGACCAGCGTGGTGGTCATCACCCGCAATCTCGGCCTGACGGTGGCCCAGTCCACCGACTTGCGCCTGA
>NZ_JANYGG010000025.1 GCF_025362505.1 Sphingomonas sp.
CATTTTCGGCCAGGTGATCGGCCACGCCCGATTTGCGCGTGTGCAGTTCACCGCCGCCCAGTTCCTCGGCGGTGATTTCCTCGCCGGTCGCGGCCTTCACCAGCGGCGGGCCGGCGAGGAAGATGGTGCCCTGATCGCGGACGATGATGCTTTCGTCGGACATCGCGGGGACATACGCCCCGCCGGCAGTGCAGCTGCCCATCACGCAGGCGATCTGGGGAATTCCTTTCGCGCTCATATTGGCCTGGTTGAAGAAGATGCGGCCGAAGTGATCGCGGTCGGGGAATACCTCGGCCTGGTGCGGCAGGTTGGCGCCGCCGCTGTCGACCAGATAGACGCACGGCAGGCGGTTGGCCTCGGCGATCTCCTGCGCGCGGAGGTGCTTCTTGACCGTCAGCGGGTAGTAAGTCCCGCCCTTCACCGTCGCGTCGTTGCAGACGATCATCACCTGCCGACCCGAGACGCGCCCGATCCCGGCGATAATCCCCGCACCGGGGACTTCGCCGTCGTACAGGTCGTTCGCGGCGAGCTGCCCGATCTCGAGGAACGGCGAGCCGGGATCGAGGAGGCGTTCGACGCGCTCTCTTGGGAGGAGTTTGCCACGCGAGGTGTGGCGCTCGCGCGATTTCTCGGTGCCGCCGAGCGCCGCCGTGGCGACATCGGCGCGCAATTTCTCCGCCAGCCCGCGATTATGCGCGGCGCGGGCCTTGGCCTCGTCGCCGTCGAGATCGATCTTGCTGTCGAGTTTGGCGGCGCTCATGCGCGCTGGCCTAGCCGCTGCACGCGCTGCTTGCCAAGTACTGCTGTTGTGGAAGCTCTGCGCGCGCTTTCAAATAATTATAAAGTGCGTCGCGTTCCGCCAGCAGGACAATCGCGCGCACCTGCCGTCTACCCCTGAGCACCGGACCTAGCACAGCACTCCGCGGGATTGGAGTCAGGCCCCGATGATCGCCCGCCCGATCAGCATGCGGCGGATTTCGTTGGTGCCGGCGCCGATATCGCGGGGGAGGAGATTGCCGCGCGCGGTGTGACGCTCGCGCGCCTTGTCGGTGCCGCCCAGCAATGCCCGCGCGACGTCAGCGCGCAGGCGATCGACCAACGAACGATTGTGCGTGGCGCGGGCCTTGGCCCCGTCGCTGCTGAGATCGAGCCTGGAGTCGAGACGCGGTGCGCTCATCGTCGGCATCATCCCGTTGGTCGAAACATTCGTTGCAGCGCGACCAACCGTTCCGCTTTCCCATTGAAAGCGGCGCCCGACCCGCGCCATAGCGAAGCCAAGGCAAGATAATCGAGAGGAATGTCCGATGAAGCGCTCCATCCTGCTGCTGTGCGTGTCGACCCTGGCCCTGGCCGCGTGCAACAACAGCATCGGCAACGATGCCGCAACCCAACAGGTCAAGCCGGGCAGCGTTTCCGGCCTCGACCTTTCCAGCCTCGACAAGAGCGTCAAGCCGGGGGACGATTTCTTCGGCTACGCCAACGGTAATTGGGTCAAGCGCACCGTCATTCCGGCCGACCGCTCATCGGTCGGCGGCTTCTACATCGCCGACCAGCAGCGCGAGAAGAATACGCTCGAGATGATGGACGCGCTGCTCAAAGCGAGCGCGGCGGCGGATAGCGACGACGGCCGAATCGTCAATTATTACAAGGCGTATCTCGACACCGCCGCGATCGACAAGGCGGGGATCGCGCCGGCCAAGGCCGATCTCGACGCGATCACCGCGATCGCCGACAAGCGCGGCCTGGCGAGCGCGATCGGCGGCACGCTGCGCGCCGACGTCGATCCGTTCAACTCGACCAACTACAAGACCGACCATCTGTTCGGGCTATTTGTCACGCAGGGATTGAAGACCCCGGGCGAAACGCTGCCCTACCTTCTCCAGGGCGGGCTCGGCATGCCCGAGCGCGAATATTATCTGTCGGGCGACGCCAAGATGGCGGGGCTGCGCACCAAATATCTCACCTATGTCGAAACGGTGATGAAGGCCGCCGGCGATCCCGACCCGGCCGCCGCCGCCGCCCGAGTCATCGCGCTCGAAACCAAGATCGCCCGGGCGCATGAGAGCCGCGCCGACAGCGAGGATTTTACCAAGGCCGCCGAGGTGTGGAGTCGCGCCGACCTTGACGCCAAGGCACCCGGTATCGACTGGGGTGCGATGCTCGGCGCCGCCCAACTGGGTTCCGCGCAGAAGTTCGAAGCCTATCACGCCGCCGCGATACCCAAGCTCGCCGCGCTCGTCGGTTCCGAGCCGCTCGACGCGTGGAAGGAGTGGCTTGTCTTCCACACCCTCAATGAACGCGCCTCGGTCCTCCCCGCCACGATCCGTGACGCCAGCTTCGCCTTCAACGGCACCGCGATCAACGGCATTCCGCAGCAACGCCCCCGCGACAAGCTGGCGATGAACGCCACCAGCAACGCGCTCCAGGACGCGGTCGGAAAGGCCTATGTCGCCAAATATTTCTCCGCCGCCGCCAAGGCCGAGATCCAGAGGATGGCCGAGGGCATCAAGGCCGCGTTCGCCAAACGGGTCGAGGCGTTGGCGTGGATGGCCCCGGCAACCAAGGCCGAGGCAATCAAGAAGGTCCGCTCGATCGTCGTCGGGGTCGGCTACCCCGACCATTGGCGCGACGACACCGGGCTCGCGATCAGCCCGACCGACGCTTACGCCAATGCCAAGACGGCGAGCCTCGCCAACACCAGGGTCCAGATCGCCAAGATCGGCAAACCGATGGAGCGCGGCGAATGGTGGATGCCGGCGCAACTCGTCAACGCGGTCAATTTGCCGGTGCAGAACGCGCTCAACTTCCCAGCGGCGATCCTGGTCAAGCCGTTCTTCGACCCCAATGCCGACGCGGCCTTCAACTATGGCGCGATCGGCGCGGTGATCGGCCACGAGATCAGCCACAGCTTCGACAATAATGGCGCGCTGTTCGATTCGACCGGCGTCATGCGCAACTGGTGGAGCCCGGCCGATTTCACCCACTTCACGCAGTCGGGCAAAGCGCTCGCCGACCAGTATGACCAGTACAGCCCCTACCCCGGCGTCCACGTCAACGGCCCGCTGACGCTAAGCGAGAACATCGCCGATGTCGCCGGCCTGTCGGCGGCGCTCGATGCCTACAAGGTCTCGCTCGCCGGCAAGCCGGCGCCGGTCATGGACGGTTTCACCGGCGACCAGCGCTTTTTCATCGCTTATGCTCAGGCGTGGGCAGACAAGACACGCGAGGAATCGGTCCGCAGCCACATTGCTACAGACGGCCACGCGCCTGACCAGTATCGCGCGCTGACCGTGCGCAACCTCGACGCGTGGTACGATGCGTTCGGGGTCAAGCCGGGCGACAAGCTGTACCTTGCGCCGAACAAGCGGGTCCACGTTTGGTGAGTTAAGCCCCGATCAGCTCGCGGCCAATGAGCATTCGGCGGATTTCGTTGGTGCCGGCGCCGATATCGAGCAGCTTGGCGTCGCGCAGGAAGCGTTCGACCGGCCAGTCCTTGGTATAGCCGGCGCCGCCGAGCGCCTGGACCGCCTCGCCCGCCACCTTGAACGCGCTTTCGCTGGCGAGGAGGATCGCTCCCGCCGCGTCGAACCGGGTGGTTTTGCCCGCGTCGCAATTCTTCGCGACCGTGTAGACATAGGCGCGGGCGGAATTGAGCGCGACATACATGTCGGCGATCTTGGCCTGCATCAGCTGGAAGCCGCCGATCGCGCTGCCGAACTGCTTGCGCTCGCGGACATAGGGCAGGACGACATCGAGGCATGCCTGCATGATGCCGAGCTGGATGCCCGCGAGCACGGTGCGTTCATAGTCGAGCCCGCTCATCAGCACGCCGACTCCGCCATTCTCGGGACCCATGACCTGCTCGGCGGGGACGAAGCAGTCGTCGAACACCAGTTCGCTAGTTGGCGAGCCGCGCATCCCCATCTTGTCGATCTTCTGGCCGATCGAGAAGCCGGCCATGCCCTTTTCGATCAGGAAAGTGGTGATGGCGCGGCTGGGCTTGTCGTCCGGGCCGCCGGTCTTGGCATAGACCACCAGCACATCGGCGTAAGCGCCGTTTGTGATCCAGAACTTGGTGCCATTGAGGCGATAGCCGTGGCCCGATTTCTCGGCCTTCAGCTTCATCGAGACCACGTCGGAGCCCGCCCCCGCCTCGCTCATCGCCAGTGCGCCGACATGCTCGCCCGAGATCAGCTTAGGGAGGTATTTCCGCTTCTGTTCGTCATTGGCCCAGCGACGCACCTGGTTGATGCACAGGTTCGAGTGGGCGCCGTAGGAGAGGCCGACCGAGGCCGAGGCGCGCGCGATCTCCTCTTGCGCGACGACATGCTCGAGGTAGCCGAGGCCGAGGCCGCCCCACTCCTCCTCCACGGTGATGCCGTGCAAGCCCAGCTCGCCCATCTGCGGCCACAGCTCGATCGGGAAGCGGTCGGCGGCGTCGATCTCGGCGGCGAGCGGCATGATCCGGTCGGTGGCGAAGCGCCGGGTCGTGTCGCGGATCGTGTCGGCCATCTCGCCAAGCCCGAAGTCGAGCTCCATGTCGGACATTCGTCTCTCCTGTTCGCGATCCGCGCTAGCAGAGCGCAAAGCGTTTGAACAAGGCCGGTGCGCGGCTTATGTGCAGTGCAACAATCCTCCCCGGAGATTTCATCATGGCCACCGACCCCATCGTCATCCTGTCGACCGCGCGCACCCCGATGGGATCGATGCAGGGCAGCCTGTCCGATGCCTCGGCGACCGACCTTGGCGCCACGGCAGTCCGCGCGGCGGTCGAGCGGTCCGGGGTCGACGCCGCCAAGATCGACCGCATCTACATGGGCTGCGTGCTCCCCGCCGGGCTCGGCCAGGCGCCGGCGCGGCAGGCGGCGATCAAGGCCGGGTTGCCCAAGTCGGTCCAGGCGACAACGGTCAACAAGGTCTGCGGATCGGGCATGCAGACCGTGATCATGGGCGCCGAGGCGCTGATGACCGGGAACGCCGACCTGATCGTCGCGGGCGGCATGGAATCGATGACCAACGCGCCGTACCTGCTCAAGAAGCACCGCGGCGGCGCGCGGATCGGCCACGACACCGCCTATGACCATATGTTCCTCGACGGGCTCGAGGATGCCTATGAGGAAGGCCGCTCGATGGGCAGCTTCGCGCAGTGCACCGCCGACGAATATCAGCTTACCCGCCAGGACATGGACGAGTTCACCCTGACCTCGCTGACCCGCGCCAAGGCCGCGATCGACAGCGGCGCGTTCAAGGCCGAGATCGCCCCGGTGACGCTGAAGGGCCGCAAGGGCGACACCATCGTCGACACCGACGAAGCGCCGAGCCGCGCGATGCCCGACAAGATCCCGACGCTAAAGCCTGCCTTCGCCAAGGACGGCACGATCACCGCCGCGACCTCGTCGTCGATCTCCGACGGCGCGGCGGCGGTGGTGCTGTCGCGCCAGTCGACCGCGACCGAGCAGGGGCTGACCGCGATCGCCCGCATCGTCGCCACCGCCGCCCACGCCCGCGAGCCGAGCGAGTTCACTATCGCCCCGGTCGGCGCCATCGAGAAATTGCTGAAGAAGGCCGGCTGGAGCGTCGGCGACGTCGACCTGTGGGAAGTCAACGAGGCGTTCGCCTGCGTCGCGATGTTCGCGATGAAGGACCTCGGCATCCCGCACGACAGGATCAACGTCCACGGCGGCGCGACCGCATTGGGCCACCCGATCGGGGCGAGCGGGACGCGGATCCTCGTCACGCTGGTCAACGCGCTCAAGCACAAAGGTTTGACGCGCGGCGTCGCGAGCCTGTGCATCGGCGGCGGCGAAGCGACGGCGGTCGCAATCGAGCTGGTCTAAGCGCCAGCAATATAATCAGAAGAGACAGGCTAACGGAGGGTCACCTCCGTCAGCCAGCGGATCAGAAGTTCACGCGCGCTTCGACGCCGGGACGTCGATCAGCCGCTCGTTCTGGCGCCGCGCGGGTCGGCGACGAGAGCCCGATCGGTTGCGGTGGAAGTGCTTCGCGCTCCCGCCGAAAACCGTAACTGAGGCTCTAAGCTTATGACTATACTATGATTTACGTTTGGATTGATTCAGCTCAAACGATCATCGTCCAAGCGAGTTGAGATAGTCGAGCATCGCGGCGGTTTCGACCACCTCGGCATATTTGGCCTGAAGGTCGAACAGATTTCCCTCGTGCACCGCCGAGTCGCGATCGGCCGCAGCGTCGCGAATGACGAACGGGGCGAAGCCTTCGCACAGCGCGTCAAGCGCGGTGGCGCGGACGCAGCCCGATGTGGTCAGCCCGGCGACGAGCACCGTGTCGACGCCGAGCCCGCGCAGCTGGTCGGCGAGGCCGGTTCCAAAGAAGGCGCTGGGATATTGCTTGGTGATCACGAGATCGCCGTCGTGCGGGCGCAGGCCGTCGGTAAAGTCGCCAAGCGGGTTGCCGCGATCGAAGGCGGCGAGCGCGGGCAGCTTGCGATAGAAATTGCCCCCGTCGCGGGCGGGGTCGCCGGCGACATATTCGACCCGGGTGAAGACGACGGGCGCGCCCGCGAAACGCGCCGCCTCGGCAAGGCTTGCGGCCTTGGCGCGGGCCGCCTCGGGGCGGGTGTAGAGACCGCACGCCGGGTCGAAATAGGCGCGGGCGAAATCGACGAGGACGAGCGCCGGCCGCCGACCGGGCTCGAGCCGACCATTGAACCCGGCGCGGGCATAATCCTGATGAAGATCGGTGTTGGTCATTGGGGCACAGTTTTTCCGGTTCGTTGCCGCAATACAAGGGGTGTTCTCGTTTGCATACAAATCGGATGGCGCCGGTTACCGCAGATGGCCGATGGCGACGCGCTTGCCGCCGTCCTGCTCGAAGCGCCGGGAGTAAGCTTTATCGGGCTGTGCCTCAACGAGCGCGGGGTCGAGCGCGCGGTGGCGTCGTCGCAAGGTTCGCGCGGGCGCAGCGGCATCGACTGCGAGACTGCGCTTGGCGACGCACTGGCCGCGAACAAATGGCTGGCCGGGATTATGAACAAGGCCCTGCCGAGCCGGGTCGGGCGAATTGTTGCTGCTGCGTTCGGTCGGCGGGCTGATATCGGCCGAAAAGAGCCGTACCGCGCCGGTCAATCTGCTGATGTCGGGGCCGGCCGGCGGGGTCGCCGGGCAGGACAATGAAGCGATCTACGGCAGCCTGCTCGGGCTGGGTTGTGAGCAGTTCGCCGAACTGGCCGCGCGAAACGTGATCTAGCGTGCCTTCCGTCCAACCGCCGCAGCCGCGGTGGCCTTCTTGCCGATCGCCGCCAAATCCTCGTCGTCGGGGCCGGCGATCCACGTGCCGCCGACGCAGGTGACCGCTTCCATCGCGAGCCAGTCGGCGGCGTTTTCGATGCGGACGCCGCCGGTCGGGCAAAAGCGCAGCTCGGGGAACGGGCCGGACAATGCCTTGAGCGCGGGTCGGCCACCGGCCGCCTCGGCGGGGAAGAATTTGAAGCGCGAGAGGCCGAGGTCGAGCCCGCGCATGAGGTCGCTCGCGGTGGCGATGCCGGGGAGGAAGGGCACCCCGCTGGCGATCGCGGCCTCGGCGAGCGATTCGGTCAGGCCGGGCGAGACGATGAACTTCGCCCCCGCTGCGAGCGCCTCGTCGAGCTGACGCGGGTTGCGCACCGTGCCCGCGCCAACGATCGCGCCGGTCACTCCGGCCATGGTGTGCAGCGCGTCGAGCGCCCACGGCGTGCGCAGCGTCACCTCGATCACCGGCAACCCGGCGGCAACGAGGGTTTCGGCCAGCGCCGCCGGATCGAGCCGGTCGCCGAGGACTAGCACGGGGATTACCGGGGCGGCGTTCATGAGATCGTCGATGGTCATGGATAAGCCTTGGCGAAGGCAGCGGCGGCGCCGAGCAGGCCGGGCTGCGGGTGGGTGATGAGCTTGACCGGCATCGCTTCCATGCGCCGCTCGAAGCGGCCCTTGGCAACGAAGCGGGTCTCGAATCCCGAACGCGGCAGATGGTCGCGCAGGCGCAGCCCGAGGCCGCCGGCTATAACCACCGCATTGGCGCCGTGAGCGAGCGCAAGATCGCCAGCGACCGCGCCGAGGATCAGGCAGAACCGGTCGAGCGCGGCGGCGGCGAGGCTGTCGCTGCCGTCGAGCGCGGCGGCCCATAGCGCCTTGTCGTCGCGCGGGATGACCGGCTGGCCCTCGATCGCGGCGAGCGCGGTGTGGATGTTGACGAGCCCGCTGCCGCACGTCAGCCGCTCGACCGACACGCGGCGGAAACTCTTGCGCAAATGGACGAGGATGCGGTCCTCGAGCCCGTCGAGCGGGGCGAAGTCGATATGGCCGCCCTCGGTCTCGATGACCTCGGCGTTGCCGTCACGCCGCAGCAGCGCGGCGACACCGAGCCCGGTGCCCGGACCGACGACGGTCGTGATGCCGTGCGCCGGGAGCGCGGTGTCGGGGCCCCAAAGATGAATGAAATCATGCTCGCCGAGTTCAGCCACGGCATGGGCGACCGCGCCGAAATCGTTGACGATGACGTGGCGTTCGACACCGAGCTTCTCGGACATCAGCGCGGGGCGGATGACCCACGGGTTGTTGGTCAGCTTGAGCAGCTCGCCGCCGACCGGGCCGGCGAACGCCATGCCGAGTTCGCGCGGCAAATCGCCGCCGCCGCCTTGCGTGGCGAAATCCTGCCACGCCGTCTGGAAACTGGCATATTCGGCGGTCTTGAGCGTGACCGGGTCGTGGAGCTTGAGCACGCGCCCGGCGTCGATCTCGGCGAGAGCGAAGCGGGCGTGGGTGCCGCCGATGTCGGCGACGGCGATGGTGCGGCTCATACCGGCACGACCTTCGCGCCGAGCTCGGCCTCGGCCTCCATCGCGGCAAGCATGGCCGAGGCGCCGCGCTCGGCGGTGTCGCAAGCACCGCGCATCAGCGCGAACAGCTCGCGCCCGGTGCCCAGCGGGAATGGCGGAGCGGTCGCAGGGGTGCGACTGGCGAGGTCGAGGCCGACCGCCTCGACCACGCCCTCGTCGGCGCTGAGGCGGATACGGTCACCGTCGCGAACGCGCGCGAGCGGACCGCCGCCGAGCGCTTCGGGCGAGCAGTGGATTGCGGCGGGGACCTTGCCGCTCGCTCCCGACATGCGCCCGTCGGTGAGCAACGCGACGCGGAAGCCGCGGTCCTGGAGCACGCCCAGTGCCGGGGTCAGCTTGTGCAATTCGGGCATGCCGTTGATGCGCGGGCCCTGGAAGCGGACGACGACGATCACGTCGCGATCGAGCTCACCCGCCTGGAACGCGGCGAGGACCGAACCCTGGTCGTGAAATACCCGGGCCTCGGCCTCGATCGTCCACCGCGAAGGATCGACCGCGCTGGTCTTGATCACCGCGCGGCCAAGGTTGCCCTGGAGCAGGCGCATGCCGCCGTCGGGCATGAACGGCGCGGCGACCGGGCGGAGCATGGTGTCGTCGCTGCTGTCGCCGACATCGTGCCAGGCGAGCGCATCGCCGTCGAGCGCGGGCATCGCACCATGTTCGGCTATCGTGTCGCCGCCTGCGGTCATGACGTCGCCATGGAGCAACCCGGCGCCGAGCAGCTCGCGCGTCACATAGGCGATCCCGCCAGCGCGGTGGAAGTCGTTCACGTCGCCCGAACCGTTGGGATAGATGCGCGCGATCAGCGGGACGGCGGCGGAGAGCGCGTCGAGGTCTTCCCAGTCGATGATGATCCCGGCGGCGCGGGCGATCGCGGGGAGGTGGATGGCGTGGTTGGTCGAGCCCCCGGTGGCGAGCAGCCCGACCGCGGCGTTGACGATCGCGCGCTCGTCGACGCAATGGCCGAGCGGGCGCTGCGACCCCTTGGCGAGGTCGGCGAGGCGGTGGACCGCGCGGCGGGTCAGCGCGGTGCGCAGCGGGGTGTTGGGGGCGATGAACGCCGCGCCGGGGATGTGGAGCCCCATCAGCTCCATCATCATCTGGTTCGAATTGGCAGTGCCGTAGAAGGTGCAGGTGCCGGGCGCATGATAGCTCGCCGCCTCGCTCGCAAGGAGCTCTTCGCGGCCGACCTTGCCTTCGGCGAACAGCTGGCGGACGCGCTGTTTCTCCTTGTTGGGGATGCCGGTCGGCATCGGCCCGGAGGGAATCAGCAGCGCGGGGAGGTGGCCAAAGCGGAGCGCGCCGATCAGCAGCCCGGGGACGATCTTGTCGCAGATGCCGAGCATCGCCACCGCATCGAACATGCCATGCGACAGCGCGACCGCGGTGCCGAGGGCGATCGTGTCGCGGCTGAACAGCGACAGGTCCATCCCGTCCTGGCCTTGCGTGACCCCGTCGCACATCGCCGGGACGCCGCCGGCGACCTGCGCGGTGGCGCCGACCTCGCGCGCGAAGATCTTTATCTGCTCGGGGTAGCGGTTATAGGGTTGGTGGGCCGAGAGCATGTCATTGTAGGCGGTGACGATGCCGATGTTGGGGCCCGAGATCGCGCGGATTGCAGGCTTGTCCTCGCCCGATGCGGCAAAGCCATGCGCGAAATTGCCGCACGACAGGCGCGGGCGGCGGATCCCGCGGTCAGCCTCGATCGCGATCAGGTCGAGATAGCGACGGCGCGACGACGCCGAACGCTCGACGATCCGGTCAGTGACTGCGGCAATGCGCGGGTCAATCATTCCAGCTCACTCCGTTGCGCTCGGCGAGCGCGATCGCGGCGGACGGTCCCCAATTACCGGCCGCGTAGGGTTTGGGCGTCATCCCCGCCGCCGCCCATGCGGCGCGGACCCCGTCGATCCACTGCCATTGCGCCTCGACCTCATCGCGGCGGACGAACAGCGTCGGCTCGCCTTCGATGAGGTCGAGCAGCAGCCGCTCATAGGCTATGCGACGGCGCGTGTCGCTGAATGCGTCGTCGCGGCCGATGGCGAGACGGACCTCGCGCAGCTCGACCCCGCCGCGGTCGAGCCCGGGGACCTTGGCCATCAGCGACAGCTCGATGTTTTCGTCGGGCTGGATCGCGATCAGCAATTTGTTGGGCGATGCGGTCGCGCCGCGCGAGTGGAACATCGAGTGCGGGACGCATTTGAACTGGATGATGATTTCGGTCCGCCGGTCGGGCAGCCGCTTGCCGGTGCGGAGGTAGAATGGCACCCCCGCCCAACGCCAATTGTCGACGAAAGTTTGTAGCGCAACAAATGTTTCGGTCGTCGAAGAACGCCCCAGTTCCTCGGCATAGGCCGAGACCGGCTGGCCACCGACCGCGCCGGCGCCATATTGGCCGATGACCACCCGGCTGGCGATGTTGGCAGCGGTGACCGGGCGCAGCGAGCGAAGCACCTTGACCTTTTCATCGCGTACGGCGGTCGCGTCGAAGCTCGCCGGCGGCTCCATCGCAACCAGCGCAAGCAGTTGCAGCATATGGTTCTGGACCATGTCGCGCAGCGCGCCGGTACCGTCGTAATAGTCGCCGCGTCCCTCCAGCCCAATCTCCTCGCTGACGGTAATCTGGACATGGTCGATCGAGGCGCTGGTCCACAGCGGCTCGAACATCACATTGGCGAAGCGCAGCGCGAGGAGGTTCTGGACCGTCTCCTTGCCGAGATAATGGTCGATGCGGAAGGTCTGCTTCTCGCTGAACGCGGCGGCGACGGCGTCGTTGATCGCGCGGCTCGAGGCGAGGTCCGAGCCGAGCGGCTTTTCGAGCGCGAGGCGGACTTCGGGCCCGGTGAGGCCGGCGGCGGCGAGGCCGTCGATGGTTGCCTTGAACAAGGACGGCGCGGTCGAGAGGAAGATGGCGACTCCGCCCGACGTGTCGCCGACGACCTCGGCGAGGCGGTGGAAGCCGGCGGTGTCGGTGGCGTCGAGCGGGACATAATGCACCCGTTCGAGGAAGCGTGCCGCGCGGACCTCGTCGAACAGAGTCTCGGGAACATGGTCGCGCACGGCGACCAGCGCCTGCTCGCGGAACGTCGCATCGTCCTGCTTGCTGCGCGCGGTGCCGATGATCCGCAACCCCGCGGGGAGCAGCCCGTCGCAATCCAGCCCGTAGAGCGACGGCAGCAGCATGCGCGCGGCAAGGTCGCCGGTCGCGCCGAACAGGATCAGGGTGGAAACCGTATCGCTCATAGTCGTCTACTGCCTCTCAGGCGTTCGCCGACAGTCGCGCCAGCGCGTCACGGTGCGGCGAATAATTGCTCGCGCACCCCGTAACGAATTTGTCGACGCGGTCCATGTCTACCTGTGCGGCCGCGCCGGTCGCCGGCTGGAGTGTGGCGGGATAATTGCCGTAGCCGCCGAGCAGGCAGTGCCAGCTGATCGCGGTGTAAATGTCGTCGATCCCCTGTCGCGCGACTTCCTCCTCGACGTTTGCACCGGTGAACCAGGCGCTGAACAGTCCCTTGAGGCTGTCGGACAAATGGTCGTGGCCGGTCGCGTCACGCCAATAGTCGGTGTCGGCACGATTGGCGGCGCGGTAGTGGCAGACGAGATAATCGCGAATGCCTTCGTAGCGGCGGGCGATGGCGGCGTTGAACGCCTCGCGGGTCGCCGGCATGTCGGGCTCGGCGTCGATGGTGCGGACGAACCGTTCGACGGTGGCGAGGACGACGTGGAGCGCGGTCGCCTCGAGCGGCTCGACGAAGCCCTGGGCGAGGCCGATCGCGAGGCAATTGCGCACCCAACTGCGCTCGACCCGCCCGACACGCATCTTGAGGTGGCGGACTTCGCTGTCGCCGGGGAGGCCGAGGTGGGTCAGCATTTCGGCGGCGGCGGCGCCCGGATCGATGTAGCGCGACGAATAGACATAGCCATTGCCGGCGCGGTTGGTCAGCGGGATGTGCCACGCCCAGCCGGCCCCGAGCGCGGTCGCACGGGTGCTCACGCCGGGGCCTTCAGACGCGATCGGGGTCGGGGTGACGACCGCGCTGTCGTTGAACAGGTTGGCGGCGAAGGGCAGGTGCGGCTCACGAAGCGCGCCTTCGATGATCACCGCGCGAAAGCCGCTGGCGTCGACGAACAGGTCTGCGCCGAAGCGGCGGCCATCGTCGGTGACGAGCGCCTCGATGTCGCCCCGGGCGGTCAGCGCGACCTCGGCGATTGTCGCGTCGAGGTTGGTCACGCCGCGGCTCGTCGCAACCTCGCGCAGGTAAGCGCCGACGAGGTGCGCGTCGAAATGATAGCCGTAGCTGGTGAAAAAAGGGAAATTTGCCGGGGTCAGCGGCGCGAGGTGATCGCGCGCGAGCAAGGCGGGGACGTAGAAGCGGTCGGGGTGCGCGACGACGTCATGGCCGTTGCGGCGGGCGTATGCGTTGAAGATGAACTGCGGGGTGGTGTGGCCATCGAGCTCGGTTGGGAAAGGGTGGAAATAGCGCTCGAACCCGGGGCGGTCGGACCAGCCTTCGAACGCGATCCCGGTCTTGTAGGTGGCGTTGCAGCGCGGCATCCATTCGGCTTCGGCGATCCCGAGATCGTCGAAAAAGGCCTTGAGTTGCGGGGTCGATCCCTCCCCTACCCCAATGATGCCGATATCGCTCGATTCGATCAGCGTGACCTTGGTCCCGTTCGGCCCCCAATGATGCTGGAACAGGCAAGCCGCCATCCACCCGGCGGTTCCCCCGCCAAGGATGGTGATGGTCGCCGGCCGCTTCATCGACGGCGCTTCATCTTCCCAGCGATACGAACCGCACCGCCGCGCCCCCGCCCGGCGCGATGCGCAGCGCAAGGCGGTCGGCGGCGGTAACCCGGCGCTGCTCGATGACGATGCTGCGCGGGTTGGTGCGATAGTCGGCGGTGTCGCCGTCGCGGTAGATTTCGGCGCGCCAGTGGCCCTTGCCGAGGAAGCTCAGCGGCACGTCAAAGCGGCGCTCAGCCTCGTCGCCGACCGCGCCGACGAACCATTCGTTCTTGCCGCGGGTCTTGCGCGCGATGACCGCCAGATCGCCGACCTCGCCCGCCAGTACCTTGGTATCGTCCCAGTCGACCGCGACATCCTTGATAAACTGCAGCGGCCCCGGATTGGCGGCGTAATTTTCCGGCAGATCGGCGGCCATCTGGATCGGCGAATAGATCACGATGTAGAGCGCGAGCTGCTTGGCTAGCGTCGACAGGATCGGCGTATTGCCGCGCCCCATCAGGCTCAGCACGCCCGGGGTGAAATCCATCGGCCCGCCGAGCATCCGCGTGAACACCAGGTTCGCCTCATGCTCGGGCGGATTCTTGGGCACCCCCCACGCATTATATTCCATCCCGCGCTGACCCTCGCGGCTGACCCAGTTGGGATAGGTCCGCCGGAGCCCGGTGTCCTTGATCGGCTCATGCGCGTCGATCGCGATGTGGCGTTTCGCCGCTTCCTCGACGACCTTCAAATGGTGCCGCACCATCACCTGGCCCTCGTGCCATTCGAAATGGATCTTGCCGTCGGCGCCCATCGCCTGCACTCCACCGGCATCGGATACATAGCCGGTCTTGATCGCGTCGACGCCCAGTTTCTGGAACATGTCGAACCCCGCGCCCATCCGCGGCTCGTACCACGCGATATTGGCGCTGGTCTCGTTGTGGCCGATGAAGTGCACGCCCTTCTTCAGCCCATAGGCGACGACCCCCGGCAAGTCGAAATCGGGATAGGTTTCGGTGAAGCTGAAGGTGTCGCCGGTGGCGAACCAGTCGCCGTCCCAGCCCTTGTTCCACCCTTCGACCAGCAGCCCGGTGAAGCCGTTGGCCGCCGCGAAGTCGATCATCTTCTTCGCATAAGCGGTGGTCGCGCCATGCTTCGCTCCCGACGACCAGCTTTGCGTGTCGAGGTGCATGCCCCACCAGATTCCGACATATTTGCGGGGGTGGACCCAGCTGACGTCGCCCAATTTGTTGGGCTCGTTGAGGTTCAATATCTCGGCATTGGCGGCATAAAGCGACGGCGCGTCGCCGGTGATCAGCATCACCCGCCACGGTGTGACGAACGGCGTATCGCGGCTGACCTTGGGGCCGATCGACGAGGGCGTCAGCACAGCCTTCAGCAACCCGCCCTCGACCTTGGCGATATTCATCGCCGAATAGTCGACCAGCGCCGCCTCGTGGAACGCGATGTGCGTCCCGTCGGTCAGCCGGATCGTCAGCGGAGTCTGCGCGGTGCCGATGCTCGCGATCGGGGTGCGGTTGTAAGGATATTCCTCGCGGTTGCTTTCGAACGCCGGGTCCCACCATGCCTCACCGTCACCGACCACGCGGAACTGGGTCAGTTCCTCGGCGATGTTGGCGGTGGCGAGGTTCGGCTGACGGGGGAATTCAAAGCGGAACGCGACCGCATCGTCGAACAGGCGCGCGACGACCCGCATCCGACGGTGGAGCTTGCTACCCTCCTCGAACGTCGCGGAAAGCTCGTTGTAATGGTTGCGGACGCGGCGCCACTCGCCCCACGGCTGCTCCCAGCTCTCGTCGACGGACCGCGAGACCTGGTCGACCAGCGTGAAGTGGCGCAGCATCTGCGGCGCGTCGGTGAACAGGAAACCGAGCTGCGAATTGCCGATCAGCGGCTTCCCCGCTCGGGTAACCGAGTAGTTGATGCGGCCCTCGCCGTTGGTCGTGAGCGCGAGCGCGAGGGTCCCGTCGGGCGAGGTCGCCCGAATTACCGTGTCGGCCAGCGCCGGCGCCGGGAGCAATGCGGCGAGCGCGAGGAGCAGCTTCGTAACGAACCGCATCATTCGATCTCCTCGATCACTGCCGCGTAGGGGCCAAGCTCACCCGTACCGATGTCGCCCGTGCCCGCGATGGTCCGCCCTCCCGCACTCCACGGGGTCGGCTCGGGCGACAGGTTAAAGCTGCAGCGCAGCCGTTCGTCGCCTTGGTGCCGCTCGAACTGGAGCAGTTGGTCGCCCGCTTCGATTACTTCCAGCGAGCCCCAGCGCAGCGCCGGCCGCTCGTTGCGCAGGTGCAAGGCCGCGCGGGTCGCGGCGAGCACCGAATGCGGATCTCCCTCCTGCCGGTCGACCGTCAGCGCGACATGCTCCGGCCCGACGGGGAGCCACGGCTGGCCGACGCTGAACCCGAAGTTCGGCGATGTCGCGCACCACGGCATCGGCGTCCGCACCCCGTCGCGGCTGAGCGTTTGCGGCCAGTTGGCGATCGCCTCGGGGTCCTGCAATTGATCGAACGGCACATCGACCTGGGTCAGGCCGAGCTCCTCGCCCTGGTAAAGGATGATCGTCCCGCGCATCGCCGCGAGCAGCAGCATCTTCATCCGCGCGAAGGCCAGACGATGCTCGGGCGCGGCCCAGCGCGACACCGCGCGCGGGGCATCGTGATTCTCGAATGCCCAGCTCGGCCAGCCTATTTCGGGACCATCGGGCCACGAGGTGGCGGCCTTGGCGACTAGCGCCGGGGTCAGCCGCTCCGCATAGAGAAAATCGAAGCCATAGGCGCTGTTGAGCCGATGCGAGCCGCGCGTGAATTCGTGCATCTCGCGCAGCGCGAGCTCGCCGCCGACCTCGGCCAGCGCGAACGCCCCGGGATACTCATCGAACACCCCGCGCAGGCGTTCGAGGAATTTGACGATGTCCGGGTGCGACTGATTATGGAGATGGAGCTGGAAGTCGAACGGCCGGGTCCGCTTGCCGCCAGGCGGGGCGGGAGGGTTATCGCTCAGCGCCGGGTCGTGCATCGCGAAGTTGATCGCGTCGATGCGAAACCCGTCGACCCCGCGCTCGAGCCAGAAACGCGCGACGGCGAGCAGCGCGTCCTGAACCGCCGGATGATGAACGTTGAGGTCGGGCTGCTCGGTCAGGAAATTGTGGAAATAATATTGCCCGCGCCGCGCGTCCCACGTCCAGCTCGGCCCGCCGAACACCGACTGCCAGTTGTTGGGCGGCGAGCCGTCGGCCTTCGCATCGGCCCACACATACCAGTCGGCCTTGGGATTGGTCCGGTCGGCGCGGCTTGTCCCGAACCACGGATGTTCGTCCGACGTGTGCGAATAGACCTGGTCGATAATCAGCTTCAGCCCGAGTTCGTGGGCGCGCGCGACCATCGCGTCGAAATCGTCGAGCGTACCGAAAATCGGGTCGATCCCGCGGTAATCGGCGACGTCATAGCCGAAGTCGCGCTGCGGCGAGGTGAAGAAGGGCGACACCCACACGCAATCGACCCCGAGGCTCGCGACATGGTCGAGGTGGGCGGTGATCCCGGCAAGGTCGCCGATGCCGTCGCCATTGCTGTCGGCAAAGCTGCGCGGATAAATCTGGTAGATCGCCGCGCCCTTCCACCACGGCGCCTGCAGGGCGGCCGACGGGGCCGCTACTGACTGATCGACGAGCGGCTCAACGTGCGACATGGCAAACTGCATAACTCAAGGGTTCGAGGGTGACGTGAACGCTGCCTGGGGCCCCGGCGACAGCGGGGCAGGCGCCGATCGCGGCGGTGAAGCTGGTCGAGCGGGTCTCGACGACGACATTCTGGTCGATGGCGGTGCTGGCGCTGTTGAACAGCAGCAATGTTTCATCGCCGGTACCCGGATCGAACCGCGAGACGGCGAACAGGCCGGGCTTTTTCGAGGCAAAACGGATGACCTGCAGCCCGCGGGTCAGCGCCGGCGAGGCGGTGCGGATTCGCGTGAGTTTTGAAAGCAACTGGTAAAGCGGATGACCCCTATCGAAATTGTCGCGCGCGGTGGTCGCGCCCGACCCGATCAGCCGCTCGCTGTTATAGGATGCAACGGCGCTCGCGAACATGTCCTGCCGCGAGTCCTGGTCGCCGCCCGTGCCGGCGAAGCCCTGCTCGTCGCCCGAATAGATCGTCGGCACCCCGCGCAGGGTCAGCAGCATCGCATAGCCGAGTTCGACCCGCTTCAGCACCTCGGCGTCGCTCGCGGCGGGGAACGCCGTGCGCACGAAGTAACCGAACCGCCCCATGTCGTGATTGTCGAGGAAGGTCGCCTGGCGAAGCGCGCCTTCGGCCCCGCCCTCGTAGAGCGGATCGGCGGCGAACAGCTTAGCGAGGAGGTCGGTCCCGGCAGACCCGGCGACCACGCCCTTCACCGCGGCGGCGAAGGGGAAGTCGAGCATCGCCGGAAGCTTCGCCTCGCGCGTGTGGACCGCAGTGTGGGCCGGATCCATGTCGGCGGTGGAAGCCTCGCCGAAGATGTGGAAATTGGGAATACCGCGCGCCTTGGCGCGAGCAAGCATCGCCGGGGCGAACGCCGCCCAGAACTCCGCGTTCACATGCTGTTCGGTGTCGATGCGGAAGCCGTCGATGCCGAAGCGGTCTATCCACTGGCCGTAGATTTCGATCATGCCCGCGACGACCGCTGGATTCTCGGTGAACAAATCGTCGAGCCCGACGAAATCGCCTTGCTGGCTCGATTCACCCCTGAAGGTCGAATCGCCGCGGTTGTGATAATAGGCCGGGTCATTGAGCCAGGCGGGGACTTTCACATTTCGCTCCGTCGCCGGGACGGTAACAGTGTAAGCATAATCGGGATCGGTCAACCGCGCGAAATTGGCCGGGCTGCCGTCGCGCTCGCCGTTGAAGCCGGGGTTGATCGGCTTGCCCGCGATCCCGCCCCGGCGCTGGTAGGGATAGTCGGCGATGCTGCGGTAAGGGCATTCGGTCTTGCCCTGGCATTCAGCGAACTGGATCACGTCGGCGGTGTGATTGGCGATGATGTCCATATAGACTTTCATCCCCCGCGCGTGCGCCGCCGCGACCAGCACGGCGAAGTCGGCATTGGTGCCGAGATGCGAGTCGACGCGGGTAAAGTCGGTCACCCAGTAACCGTGATAGCCCGCGCTTTCGTGCCCCGGCAGTCCCTGAACCGGCTTGTTGCGGAACACTGGCGCCAGCCAGATCGCAGTGGCGCCGAGCCCCTGGATATAATCGAGCCGGCGCACCACGCCCTTGAGGTCGCCGCCGTGGTAAAAACCCTTGTCGGCGGGGTCGAACCCGGTCCGCAGCCGGTCGCCCTTCAGCCCGCCGCGATCGTTGGCGCGGTCGCCATTGTCGAACCGGTCGGGCAGCAGGAAATAGATCACTTCATCCTGCGGCAAGCGGGCGCGGAGGTCGGCGAGCGGGACGGCGGGCGGGACGGTGGGCGGGACGGTGGGCGCAGCGAGAGCCTCGCCGCAAATCCCCATCGTCGCCACGGCGCCAAGCACAAGGCGGGTGAGGTTCCGGGCAAACGGGGCAGCCCGGCGCGTTGTGAAACTGGTCAATGCATTTCCTTGTTGCCGGGACCGACCATCGCCGTGACGAACTCGCGGTGAGTCGGGAATGTCTGTGCCTTCGCGCGATAACTGTTCGCGATGCTCTCCATGAACGGACCGACATCCTCGCCCGGCACATTGTCGGCCAATGGCGACCATGACTGCGGCATGATGCCCTGCCCGATCATTACCTGACCCCAGCTGTCGTCGAGGAACAGCTCATCCTCCTCGCGCATGAACAGGCCGGCTTCGCGGAACAGCGCGATCTTTTCGGCGAGCGTGTCCGGCAATTCGACGTGCCGGCAATGATCCCAGAACGGCTCGCCCTCGCGTTCATTGGCGACGTAATGGAGCAGGATGAAGTCGCGGATCCGCGCCCACTCGATGTCGGACAGGCGGTTGAACGTGTCGCGGCCGAACGCGACGCGCGCGCCATCGTTCGGGAGCAGGTTGAGCAACCGGCCGAGCGCCGACTGGACGAGGTGAATGCTGGTCGACTCGAGCGGCTCCATGAACCCCGCCGCGAGCCCCAGAGCGACGCAATTGTGCGACCAGTGTCGGGCGCGATGGCCGGTGGTGAAGCGGATCAGCCGCGGGTCGGCGAGCGGCTTGCCATCGAGGTTGGCGAGCAGCAGTTCGCTCGCCTCGTCCTGAGATATAAACGACGAGCAGTACACATGGCCGTTGCCGGTGCGGTGCTGGAGCGGGATGCGCCATTGCCATCCCGCTGGCCGCGCCATCGACTGGGTATAGGAGCGGAAGGCGGACGAGGATTCACATGGCACGGCGAGCGCGCTATCGCACGGCAGCCAATGGCTCCAGTCGACGAATGGAACCTCGAGCGCGCCGCCGAGCAGCAACGACCGAAAGCCGGTGCAGTCGATGAACAGGGTCCCCGCGACGCGCCGGTCGCGGTCGAGGTGCAGCGCGGTGATGTCGCCACTCTCGGCATCGCGCTCGACCTCGCCGATGAGCCCCTCGATGCGCGTGACGCCGCGGGCCTCGGAGTAACGGCGAAGCATAGCGGCGAACCCGGACGCATCGAAATGATAGGCGTAGGACAGGTCGGGGATCGCCTTGGCGCTGCCGTTGCCCTTGCCCATCCGGCCGAGCCGGGCGGCCGCCACGTTGATGCTGTAATCGCCATAGCCCGCCGCGACGCCCATCTCGCGACCGCGCAGCCATAGCTGGCGGAACGGGATCAGTCCGACGCCGCGCCCGACCGTGCCGAAACTGTGGATGTAGGAGTGGCCCTTGCGCAGCCAGTCGACGAACTCGATGCCAAGCTTGAAGCTGCCGTTGGTGTCGCGCAGGAATTCGGCCTGGTCGATACCCAGCCCGACGATCAGATTGTGGATTTGCGGGATGGT
Source organism: Sphingomonas sp. (assembly GCF_025362505.1). GTDB lineage: Bacteria > Pseudomonadota > Alphaproteobacteria > Sphingomonadales > Sphingomonadaceae > Sphingomicrobium. The sequence continues at coordinate 20,526 of NZ_JANYGG010000025.1, forward strand.
CGCTTCGCCGACGCCGACCGTGCCGATCTCGTCGGATTCAACGAGCGTGATCGACGCGCGGTTGCCGAGGAAGCGAGCGAAGGTCGCCGCCGCCATCCAGCCCGCCGTCCCGCCGCCGGCAATCACGATATCGAGGGGCGCGGATTGGGTCATCGAGCGGCCCTGCAAGAAAATGGCCCTCGCCGCAATCAAGCAGCGAGAGCCATCAAAGGATCAGAACTTGTAGGTGAAACCGGCCAGGAACCGGCGACCATAGGTCTGGTACTTGAGCCAGGATTGCGGCAGCGAGACGACGCCGATGGTGGCCTGTCGTTCGTTGGACAGGTTCTGGCCCTGCAGATAAACCGAGAGCCCGCCGAGCGTCGATCCCTTGGGGAAATCATAGCCGAGCTGCGCATCGTAAATGTCCTCGGCCAACACATATTGCTGGTCGAAATTGCCGTTGAACGCCACGAAATCACCGAGGAAGCCCGAGCGATGGCGCAAGCTGCCGCGAGCGCTGAAGCCATCACCTTCGTAGAAGGCAGTCACGTTTGCGACGAACTTCGAATAGCCGGGAATCGGGGTCGTTGTTCCGTTATAACGCTTGACCGAGGTCTTGGTGTAACCAACGCCGCCGGTCAGACCAAAGCCAGAGAGGACCCGCGAGAAAGTCTCGAACTGCAGAGTTCCGGCAAGCTCGACACCATAGAGTTTTCCGCCGCTTGTGTTGACCGGGCCATTGAAGTTGCCGATCGGCGATGACGGCACGTTACCTGACGGCACCGGGAACCCCGAATAGTCGAACGTGGTCGATGTCGCCTGTTGATCAATATAAGTATCAAGATGTTTGTAGAAGCTCTGCAGGGCAATATAGCCCTTGGAACCAAAGTATTTCTCGATGGTCAGATCGACTGCCTTGGCCTGATACGGGCGAAGCAGGGGATTTCCGCCTCCGCCTGTGTAGATCGGGGGCGTAAAGGTATTGTTGATTCCAAATCCGACATTGTTGTTCAGCTGGTCAAGTCGCGGACGCATCATCTGCTTTGCCGCGGCAAAGCGCACGACCACATCATTCGCGAACCGGAAATTCAGGTTCAGGCTGGGCAGCACCATCCAGTAGGAGTCGGTGATCGAAGGCTTGGCAAAGCCAGCCGACCTCACCGAGGTATGGATACCCTGCACGCCGATGTTGCCGGTCAGGTGAACCGAGCCAAAATCGCCATCCAGCGGCGCCATCGCGTAAGGCGTCCAGACCTTCTCGGTCAGATTATAGCCCTGGCTCGCCCCATAGGTGTTGGGGATGAACGAGAGAACGCCCGCGGCCAGAGCGGCCCGCGGGTCGAAGCTGAGTATCGGGCCCAGCCCGCGATCAAGCGTGAATGGCGTGAGCAGGAGGTTGGCCGGAATCGCCGCCGTGAGGGCCCCGTTCGGTGGCGACAACGTGGCTTCGGTCTGCGTCACAACCTTGGATCGGTCGGTAAAATCGACGCCGACCTTGATCGACTTGACCAGCCCGCCGACTTCGCGCTCGATTTCCGCGCGCGCTTCCTTGAGGTCGTCGTTGCTCTTGCGAACCTTGTCATACCCGGCCTGGACCGGCGAACCGCTCCAGCCTTCAACGTCGGTCAGCACCAGCGCGGAGCTGGCGCCATTGTAATCGCTGACAAAAATCGGGCCCTTGTCGGTAAAGGTATAGGAAATTGTCGCCGTCGCGTTGGGAAGTGCGCGACCGAGGCCAGCAGTCGTCTCCAGATTATGATCGCGCCGCTTGGTCTTCGAATAGCTGAGATCGACCAGCCCGCGCCAGCCATTGTGACCGTCCCACTTGGCGTTCCAGCCGAGCGAGATCTGATCGGTCTTGCGGTCGATCGCATAGTTTTCGATGACCGGGGTGCCGCGGATCGTCGCTGCGGTCACCAGTCCGTTGGTCACGGTCGAGCTGACGATGTGGTCATGGCCGCAGTAGCCGCCACAATTGAACGGCATTTCCCAGCCGCGCTTGTCGACGTTGTCGGTGAACTTCGAATAGAAGCCGTCGACGCTCATCGTCAGATTGTCGCTGAGCTTGGCCTCGATCGTGGCGTTGGTGCCGAAGCGCTTGAGCTGGTCGGATTCGAACCAGCTTTTGACGCCGTTCATGCCCTGGCCGCCGCCCGGATATCCGCCATAGCCCCAGGCATTCCAATCGCGGGTTTGATAAGGGTCGCTGGTGTAGGCCGCCGACAGCGCGACGCCCACGCGCCCATCGGCGAACTGGTCGACGTAGGTACCGAAGACGCGGAAGCCCTTGTCTTTGCTGTTGGGCTGGAGCTTCTGGTCGACAAGGACGCCGCGTGCGCCGACCGCGAGGATGCGCTTGGCGACTTCGAGTGGACGGATGGTGCGCAGGTCGATGTTGCCGACGAGGCCGCCCGCCGTGTGATCGGCTTCGGTCGTCTTGTAGACGTCGACCCCGGCGAGCACTTCCGACGGATACTGGTCGAACTCGACCGCGCGGCTGTCATTCGAGGTGGTCTGCTGGCGCCCGTTGAGCGTGGTGGTCGAGAAGTCCGGGCCAAAGCCGCGGATCGAGATGATGTTGGCGCGACCGGCGCTCCGCTGTGAGGCGAGGCCGGGAAGGCGCGCGATCGACTCGCCGATGCTGTTGTCGGGCAGTTTGCCAATGTCTTCGCTGCTGACCGATCGACGACCGTCTCGGCCTTTTTCTTGCGCGCGGTGGCGCTGCGCAACGCGGCGCGGAAACCGGTGACGACGATCGCGTCCTTGTCGTCGGTTGCAGTGGGCGCGGCGGCCGGGGCGGCCGGTTCAGGCGCGGCCTGAGCGTAAGCCGGGCTGGCGAGCGCAAGTGCGACCCCGAGTGCCGACGTCGAATAAAGCGATTGCGTGAATTTCGTCATGATTATCAATCCCCTCCGGGCCGCTTTCGAGAGCGGCGCACCATCCGTCTTTACGGATTGGGGACGCTAATGACTTAATCGTGGGCGCTCGTCGCTATACATACGTATGCAGCTTCGCTACTCCTTGCACTGCTTCAACCTTGTGGCGTGATAACAACGATTTAGATTTACTTTTCGAACGACGAAATCGGCCCGAAGAAGCCAGATGAGTCGAAGATGGAACCCAGATGAGTCAGCGCCGTCCCACTTCGTTCGACATCGCCGAACTCGCCGGCGTGTCGCAGCCGACTGTCTCGCGCGCGTTGTCGGGCAATCCGTCGGTCAGTGCCGAGACTCGGGCACGGGTTCTCGCGGCGGCCGCGCAGCTCCAGTACAAGGTCGACAAGAACGCCTCGGGCCTCCGCCGCCAGCATTCACGCACGCTGGCGCTGCTGTTCTTCGAAGATATGACGCCCGAGGATTCGCTGATCAATCCGTTCTACTTGTCGATGCTCGGCAGCATGGTGCGAAGCTGCGCCGGCCGCGGATATGACCTGCTCATCTCGTTCCAGCAGCTGTCGTCGGACTGGCATGTCGACTATGAGGACAGCCGCAAGGCCGACGGGATCATCCTGCTCGGCTATGGCGACTATCTCCAATATCGGCCGCGGCTCGAGAAATTGATCGAGCAGGAGACGCATTTCGTTCGCTGGGGCAGCCCGCGCGAAGGCCAGATCGGGACTACCATCGGGTCGGACAACGAAGGCGGCGGGTTCACCGCGACCGAGCATCTGCTCGGGCTGGGACGGCGCCGCATCGCCTTCCTCGGCAGTGCGTCGCCGGCCTATCCCGAGATCCTCGACCGCTGGATCGGCTATGCCCGGGCGCATGACGAGGCGGGGCTTGCGGCCGACCCGGCGCTGGCCTTCGATGCCTTGCCGAGCGAGGAGGACGGCGCCCGCGCGGCCGTGGCACTGCTGTCGTCGGGCGCGCCGTTCGACGCCGTCTTCGCCTCGAGCGACCTCGCCGCGATCGGCGCGATGCGGGTGCTTCAGGAGGCCGGGCGATCGGTGCCGCAAGACGTTGCGATTGTCGGTTTCGACGATCTCACCGCAGCGCGGCTGGCGCGCCCTGCGCTGTCGACCGTCGCTCAGGGTGCCCGGCTAGCTGGCGAAGCGCTGGTCGAGGCGCTGATCGACGCGATCGAGCGTGGCGCATCGACCAGCCGGCTGCTGCCGGTCGAGCTCAAGGTGCGCGGGTCGAGCGTTTCGGTTTAGGCCTCGATCCCCGCGCCGACCTTGTGGCCCAGGCGGGGCAACAGCCATTGCAGCAGGGGGCCGGTCATCAAGGTGGTGACGACCGCCATCAGCACCAGCATCGCGAAGATCGACGGCGGCAGGAAGCCAAGGTCATATCCGACGTTGAGCACGATCAGCTCCATCAGTGCGCGGGTGTTCATCAGCGCGCCCAGGGTCATCGATTCATCGTTCGAGAAGCCGCTCGCCCGCGCGGCGATATACACGGGCACGATCTTGCCGAGGATCGACGCGGCGAGCACGATGGCCAGCCAGTCGATGTCGCCGGTCAGCCCGAGCAGGTTGGTCCTCAGCCCGGTGAAGGTGAAGAAAATCGGCAGGAAGAACACCAGCACGAACCCGCCGACCTGACGCCGCCACGCGGCGACGAAGTCGAGGTGGCGGTGGAACAGGAGGCCGCCGAGAAAACCGCCGAAGATCGCGAAAATACCGAGCGCAAAGGTGCAGATGGCCAGCGCGAAGATGCCGCACAGGACGATCGCCATGAGGTTGGGCGAGAGGACCCCGTCCTTGACCGGGAATTTGCGAACCAGCCAACCGGCGAGCGGCGCCAGAGCGAAGCGGGCGACTAGGATCAACAGGACCAGTCCGCCGACCTGTATCACGCTCGCCCCCCAGCTCAGCTGCGCCGCGGCGAGCGCCGAGACGACCGCGAGGAGAAGCCATCCGACGACGTCGTTGACCGCTGCGGCGGCGATCGCGACGACACCCAATTTATGTCGCTGGAGGTCGAACTGGACGAGGATCCGCCCGAGGATGGGCAGCGCGGTGATCGCCATCGCGACCCCGATGAACAGCGAATAGACTGTCCGGTCGATCGTCGGCGCGAGCCGCGGCTGGCTGTAATGGCCGATCGCCAGCCCGAGCATGAACGGGACGGTGAGTGAGGCAAGTGCGATCCACGTCGCCGCCCGCCGCGCCGTCTTTTCCTTTAGATGCGCGAACTCGAACTCGGCGCCGATCTGGAACATCAGCAGGGTCAGGCCGAGCTGGCTGAGGATGGTGATTGCCGGCGACGGCTTGGCGCCGAATACCGCGACGCTGAAGTGCGGGGCGAGCCAACCGAGCAGCGACGGCCCGAGCAGCAGCCCGGCGACGATCTCCCCGACCGCGCCCGGCTGGCCGAGTTTGCGCGCCGCGACGTGAAGCAGGCGCGCGGCGGCGATCATCACGATGAGCTGGAGCAGGACCGAGAAGACAAGGTTCTCGGTGGCGTGGACCGACGAGATCATCGGGCGGCGCGCATTCGCCGGGCGCACCACAGCCCAAGGACATAATATTGCAGCTGGTTCGCGTTGGCCGGCGGATCGCCGTCGCCGACAGCCCCATCGAACGGGCTCGCCTCGGATTCCCCATGAGCCGGTGCAAGCGCCATTCGCAGATCTCCCTCGTTGCACTTCTATTGTGCGCCGATGCCAGTGGCGCTCCGGCCAGCGTCACGCAAGTATTCGTATGCGCTGCATTGCAACAATGTGACAGACCGCGTTGGCATCGCGCGAGTGTTCTGCCAGCGTAAGAAACGCAGGAGAGAACTCGCCATGTTGCACACCCCGACGGACAAACCGCGCCAGTCGTTCGCCGGCCTGTGGAACATCTCGTTCGGATTTTTCGGCGTCCAGGTCGGTTTCGCCCTTCAGAACGCGAACATGAGCCGCATCTTCCAGTCGCTCGGATCGAGCCTCGACGACCTGCCGGTACTGTGGATCGCCGCGCCGCTGACCGGCCTGCTCGTCCAGCCAATCGTCGGGCATTTGTCCGACCGTACCTGGCTCGGCCGGCTGGGCCGCCGTCGCCCTTATTTCCTCGGTGGCGCGATCCTCGCCGCGCTTGCCCTGCTGATGATGCCGCTTGCCCCCGCCTTGCTGTTTGCCGCGATCCTGCTGTGGATGCTCGACGCCAGCCTCAACATCTCGATGGAGCCGTTCCGCGCCTTCGTCGGCGACATGCTGCGCAAGGACCAGCATACCGCCGGCTATGCACTCCAGACCGCCTTCATCGGCACCGGCGCGGTGGTCGGATCGATCTTCCCCTACGTGCTCGATCATCTCGGTATTTCGAACGACGCGCCCGGCGGCGGTATCCCCGACACCGTCCACTACAGCTTCTGGTTCGGCGGTGCGGTGCTGTTCCTGTCGGTCTTGTGGACGGTGTTCTCGACGAAGGAATATTCGCCCGACGAACAGCGCATGTTCGGCGAAGCGGGGATCGACGACCCGGAGCATCTGACGATGCGCGCGCTCGCCGCTCGCGGACTGGCGCGAAGCATGATCTGGCTCGGCGCGGGCGTGATCGTCGTCGCGGCGGTCGCCGAGTTCCGCCTCGAAAAGGAGGTCTACCTGCTCGGCGGCCTGCTCGCCGCCTACGGCCTTGCCAGCATCGCCGCGATCCGCCTTGCGCGCGCCGGCAAGGCAACCATGCTGTCGCACATCGTCGGCGATTTTTCAGGCATGCCGCCGGTGATGAAGCAGCTCGCCGTAGCCCAATTCTTCAGCTGGTCAGCGCTGTTCATCATGTGGATCAACACCACCCCGGTCGTGGCGATGCGCTATTTCGGGTCGGCCGACGCGGCCAGCCCGGCCTACCAGGAAGGCGGCAACTGGGTCGGCGTGCTGTTCGCAGTGTACAACGGGGTCGCCGCGATCGCCGCGCTGACCCTGCTGCCGTGGCTGGCAGAGCGGGTCGGAAAGGTCCGCACCCATGCGCTGTGCCTAGCCGCGGGCGCGGCGGGCTACGCCAGCTTCTTCGTCATCCACGACGCGACGTGGCTGCTGCTCGCCGAGGTCGGGATCGGCATCGCCTGGGCGTCGATCCTCGCCATGCCCTACGCCATCCTGGCGAGCGCGCTGCCTCAGTCGAAGCTCGGTATCTTCATGGGGCTGTTCAACGTCTTCATCGTCGTGCCCCAGCTGCTGGTGGCGACGGTCATGGGCTCGATCATGAAGGCGTTCTTCCCCGGCCAGCCGATCTGGACGATGCTCGCCGCTGCGGTCGTCATGCTCATCGGCGCCTTCGCGACCCTGCGCGTGATCGACCCGGGCGGGGCCGTCCCGCGCGCCGGGACCGATCCATCGGCGGTGTGAGCCCCGACCAGGCGGGAACGTGACGATCTTCGCGCTAGTCCCGCCCGCTTTCCGCCCGCCGCACGGCGTCGAGGAATTCGCGGTCGAACCGCTCGGGGGCAAAGCGCTGGACGTTGGCGATCGCGGTGACGGGATCGAAGTGCGGTAGCCAGCCTTCGAACCGCTCGACCGCATCGACCAGCGCGTCGGTGGTCTGCTCGGCGAAGAACAGCCCGGTCTCGCCGTCGAGTATCGAGTCGAGCACGCCGGCACGGCCGTAGGCGATCACCGGGCGGCCCGAGGCATTGGCCTCGACCGGGACGATGCCGAAATCCTCTTCCGCGGTGAAGATCAGGGCCTTCGCCTCGGCATAGGCCCGGCGAAGCTGGTCGAACGGCAGCTTGGCGACGAAGCGGATATTCGGGCCGGCGCGGCGCTTGAGGCTCGCCGCCATGTCGCCGTCGCCGACGACGAGCAACGGCAGGCCGAGGCGGGTAAACGCATCGACCGCGAGATCCGGCCGCTTGTAGGCGATCAGCTGGCCGACCCACAGGTAGCTGTCGCCGACCTTGTCCGCCGTCTTGTACAGTTCGACCGGTACCGGCGGATGGATGACCTGCGAATCGCGTCCCCAGGCGCGGCTGATCCGGCGGCGGATGAAGCGCGAGTTGGCGATGAAGTGGTCGACCCGACTAGCCGACGCCGTATCCCAGTTGCGCAGATAATGGGTGATGAGCGGCATCGCCGCGCGGCGCACGAACCCGGCCTGCTCGCGATAGGCGGGATACTGGTCCCACAGATAGCGCATCGGCGAATGACAGTAGCAGAGGTGGAGCGCATCGGGCGCCGCGATGACGCCCTTCGCCGGTCCCGACTCGCTGCTGATCACGAGGTCGTAACCGCGCAGGTCGAGCTGCTCGAGCGCCATCGGCATCAGCGGCAGATAGCTTTGGTACAACCGTGTCGCGCGCGGCAGCCGGGCGATAAAGCTGGTCCGCACGTTGCGCGCCCGAAGCTCGGGCGACACCGCCTGCGGGTCATAGACGTGGGTGAAGATGTCGGCGTCGGGATAGAGCCGCGCGATGCGCTCGAGCACCCGCTCGCCGCCGCGCATGCCGACCAGCCAGTAATGAATGAGCGCGACCCTAAGCTTCGTCACATGGCCCTCCAGCCCGAGGCAAAATATGCCGACATCGTGAAATGTAGCGAGTGCCTCGTTTCACGCGAAGCGACGCGAGGTCCAAGTAAATCAGGCTCTGGATCATGGACTAGAGATCAGTGTCGCTGATGCGGCGACGCGGCGCTCGTTACCACCACCGCCTCGATTCCGCCCCCTTCGCTCCGCCGCTCGCGTATCCGCAGGAGCGCCGTCGCGACAAAAGCAATCAGGCTGAGCGAGGCGAACATGCCCAACATCGCGTCATAGCCTTCGGGATTGCGCGGACCGGCGTGGAACGCATCGTTGAGCCATCCCGCGCCGAAGTTGGACACCGCAAGGCCAAGGCTCTGCAGCATGTTGATCAGCCCGAACGCAGTCCCGACGCGATGTTTGTCGACCAGCATCGCGGTCGACGGCCAGATCACCGCCGGGATGACCGAAAAGCTGATTCCCATCAGCGCGGTCGATACCCACAGCCCCCAATTCGTCGCAACGAGGATCAGGAAGGTCAGCGGCATCAGCGCGGCGCCGATCGTCAGCAAGGTCGCCCGCTTGCCGATGCGATCGGCGATCAGCCCGAACACCGGGGTCGCGAAGATCGCCGCAAAGAAGACCCAGCTGTTGGCGATCCCCGCCTGCGCCAGGCTGATACCCTTCACGTCCTGAAAATACTGGATGGAGAAGGTGGAGCGGAATGGAAAGAATACCGATGCGAACAGCACGTTGAGCCATAATATGTACCAGAATGAGCGGCCGAAACCGGTCAGGTCGCGCAGCGCGAATCTCTCCACCGCCTGCCCCGCCACGCGCAGGTGCGCGTACCGCCGATCGATCAGATAATAAGCGAACCCGGTCACCAGCCCGATCGCCGTCAGTCCGGCGGCGAGCCACAATGGCGGCTGCCATCCACGGGTATAGGTCGCGGCGGCCCAACTGGTCGACGTATCGGCGGCGTAGGACCCGATCCGCGCCATGCTGAAAAACAGTGCGATCGCGAGCGCGCCACCGCCAGCGTGAAACCATTGCGCGAGGCCGACGAGCAGCGCGATGTAAAGCGTCTCGTTGCCCAGTCCGAACAGCAGCCGGCCCGATACCATCACTGCGTAAGGATCGCCGACCGCGGTCAGCACCGCCCCCACCGTGCACAGTGCCGCTGCGCCGAGCGTGGCGCGCGCCGCGCCGATGTGGTCGATCAATATTCCGCCGACGATCGCCAACGGGATGTTGGGCAGGCTGAACACCGCGTTGAGCAGCCCGATCTGCTTCTGCGAAAACCCCCGCTGGGAACGCAGCAACTCGGCGATCGGGGCGATCGAATCATAGGTGTAATAGCTGCCCATGATGGTCAGCGCGGCGAGCGCGAGCACGACCCACTTCAACCGGTTTTCTGTCATCCCGTCCCCACTCTCGCCGCGTCAGTTCAGCCGCGCGCCCTGGCGACGCAGTTCGGCCTGAACTTCGCCAATGTCGACCGTCACGAACGATGTACCGGTTCTCAGTGACACCGCGGCCGCCGTTCCGGCTCCTTGTCCGGCAACCGCACAGCACATCATGTTGCGCACCGCAGCGTGGCTGACCCGGTCGCCGCCGATCGTCCGCCCCGCGACGATCAGATTGCCGATCCCCTTGGGCAGCAGCGCGCGATACGGCACGTGGAAATAGCGACCGGTCGTCGGCAGGATGAGCAGGCCATAGCCATCGATGAATTCGGGAAAAATGCCGATCGAATCCTCGAACCGCCCCTCGCCGCGCACGTCGGCGTCGCGCATATTATAATGCGCGTCGATCTTGCGTGTGTCGCGAATGCCGAGCGTCATTCCGAAATTGCGCAGCTTGGCGGCCTCGCACCCCGGCATGAACCGCTTGAGCGCCGCGACCGCGAGCATCGCCTGCTTGCGCCCCCCCATCTCGCCCTTCGTCAGGTCGTCGGGATCGGTGCCGTCGAGGGTCAGATGAACCATGTTGAGATAGGTCAAGTCGCCCTGGTCCGAGACCGTTCCCCAAGTGCCGGCAATGGTCGCGAGATTGTCGGGCAGCAGGCCGGCCTCGAACGCTTTCCGGAACGGTTTGCGCAGGAACGGCGAGAACATGTCGTCCTCCTTGCCGTCGGTGGTGATGTCCCATTCGCCGTTGCCCGCCCAGTCCTTGTAGGTCTGCGGATCGGCCTTCACCGCGTCGATGAAGCGCGCCTTGTTGACCCCGCACATCGAGAACATGACCGAGACCGACATCATCTCGGCCTTGGGAGTGATGAAGGTCGGCGCGCCGCAGCGGGCGACGAGGTCGGCGTCACCCGTCGCATCGACCACTCGCTTGGCGAGGATCGCCTCACGCCCGGCCTTGCTCTCGACAATCACGCCCTTGATCTCACCCCGCTCGACGATCGGCGCGACGAACATGCGGTGGAGCATCGGGTGGACGCCGGCTTCCTCGATCATCACGTCGGCGACATATTTGAATGCCTCTGCATCGAGTGCGTGGCTGATCGACTGCGGCTCGGGGATCGCCGCGCCCATCGCTTTCGCGCGGTCCTCGAACTCGCGGCCGATGCCTTCGCTGTCGATCGTCGCCGGGTGGCGGTACCAGGCAAAGCCCTCGACCCCGACCTGGGTGATATTGCCGCCGAAACAGCCGTAGCGTTCGAGCAGCGTAGTCTGCGCCCCCGCCCGGGCAGAGGCGAGCGCGGCGGCAAGGCCCCCCGGTCCCGAGCCGACCACCAGCACTTCGGTCTCGTGGATCACATCGACGTGGCGCGCGGGCTCGACAATCGACCTCGTCATCGCTGTGTGGTCTGCCAGTTCTCGGCGACGGCGAAAGGCAAGTTCGACGGGGCCAGCAGCGGCTTGCCGAGGATGTGGTCGGCGCCTTTTTCGCCGACCATGATCGTCGGTGCGTTGAGGTTGCCGGTGGTGACCGACGGCATCACCGATGAATCGACGATCCGCAGCCGATCTATACCGATCACGCGCAACTCGTGATCGACCACCGCCATCGGATCGTCACGGCGACCGATCTTGCAGGTGCACGACGGATGATAGGCGCTCTCGACCTTGGCGGCGATGAACGCGTCGATCGCCTCGTCGCTGGTGACGTCGGCACCCGGCTGGATTTCGCGTCCGCGATACGGCGCGAATGCCGGCTGCTGGAAGATCTCGCGGGTGAACCGGACACAGGCGCGCATGTCGACCCAGTCTTCGGGCTGGCTCATGTAGTTGAAGCGGATCACCGGCTTGTCCCGCGGGTCGGTCGAGCGCAGCGTAACGCTCCCCCGGCTGTTCGATCGCATCGGCCCGACATGTGCCTGGAAGCCGTGCTCGCTCGCCATCGTCGAGCCGTCGTAAGCGACCGCGAGCGGCAGGAAGTGATACTGGATGTCGGGATAGCGCACCCCCGGCCGGCTGCGGATGAAGCCGCAGCTTTCAAAATGATTGGTCGCGCCCAAACCGTCGCGCCGCAGCAGCCAGCGCGCGCCGATCAGCGCCTTGGCGATCGGGTTCATCGACGAATAGAGCGTCACCGGCTTGGTCGCCGCCATCTGGAAATAGAATTCGAGATGATCCTGCAAATTCGCGCCGACCCCCGGGCGGTCGGCGACTACGTCGATCCCATGTGCTCGCAGTTCCCCGGCGGGGCCGATGCCCGACAGCTTGAGCAGTTGCGGGTTGTTGATCGGGCCACCGGCCAGGATGACCTCTTTCCCTGCACGCACCGTTCGCGACACACCGCCCCGCTCGTACTTGACGCCGGTCGCGGCGCCGTTCTCGACCAGCAGGCGTGTCGCCAGCGCATGGGTCACCACCGTCACATTGGACCGCTTCATCGCCGGTCGCAGATAGGCATTGGCGGCGCTCCAGCGGACGCCTTGATGGACGGTCATGTCCATCCGGCCAAAGCCCTCCTGCTGATAGCCGTTGTAATCGGCGGTCAACGGATAACCGGCCTCGCGCGCGGCATCGAGCCACGCCTGGTGCAGCGGGTTCTTCAACGTTCCATAGCTGGTGTGAAGCGGCCCGTCGCTGCCGCGATACTCGTCGCCCCCTTCCTCGCGCGTCTCGGCCTTGCGGAAATAGGGCAGGACGTCGGCATAGCCCCACCCTCGCGCGCCCTCCTCGCGCCACCGTTCGAAGTCGAGCGCATTGCCGCGCACATAGACCAGCCCGTTGATCGACGAGGATCCGCCGAGCACCTTGCCGCGCGGCGTGTGCAGCCGCCGCCCGCCGAGCGCAGGCTCGGGCTCGCTTTCATATTGCCAGTTGTACCTGGCCTTGTTCATCGGGATGGCCAGCGCGCTCGGCATCTGGATGAACACCGAGCGATCCGACCCGCCAAACTCCAGGACGAGCACGCGGTTGGTGCCGTCGGCGCTCAGCCGGTCGGCGAGCACGCATCCCGCCGAGCCCGCCCCGACGATGACATAATCATACTCGGCCGCGTGATCAGTAAGGGGCATCGATCCGCTCCATCGCGACATAGACGCTCTTCAGCTGGGTATAATGCTCGATCGCCGCACGGCCATTCTCGCGCCCGAGCCCGGACTGCTTGTTGCCGCCGAACGGCAATTCGATCGGTGTGATGTTGTAGCTATTGATCCAGCACGTCCCGGCTTCGAGCCGCGCGACAACCCGGTGCGCCCGCGTCAAGTCGTTGGTGAACACCCCGGCGGCAAGGCCGAACTCGGTCGCGTTGGCACGCGCCAGAACTTCCTCTTCGTCATCGAAGTCGAGCACGGTCATGACCGGCCCGAAAATTTCCTCGCGGACGATCCCCATCGCGTCGCTGCAGTCGGTGAAGATCGTCGGCGAGACGAAATTTCCGCCCCCGCAGCTACCGCCGACGAAGCGCTTGCCGCCGGCGAGCAGCTTCGCCCCCTGGCGAACCCCAAGCTCGATATAGCCCAATACTTTCGCCATGTGCGCCGCCGAAATCAGCGCGCCGACCTGCGTTGCCGGATCGAGCGGATCGCCGATGACCATTGCCTCGGTCCGCGCCTTGAGCCGGGCGAGGAACGCGTCGCGCACCTTGCGCTGGACGAACACCCGCGTGCCGTTGGTGCATACTTCACCGGCCGAGTAGAAATTCGCCAGCAGCGCGCCCGACACCGCTTCGTCGAGGTCGGCGTCGTCGAAGATGATCAGCGGCGATTTTCCGCCGAGCTCGAGCGTGACCTGCTTGAGCGTCGCAGCGGCATCGGCCATCACCTTCTTGCCGGTCCCGACCTCGCCGGTCAGCGAGATCTTGGCGATGCCGGGATGGCGGCTGAGCAGGCGACCGGTGTCGGCCTTGCCCTGCACGACCTGGAACAGGCCCTCGGGCAGACCCGCCTCGAGGTAGATTTTCTCGAGCTCGATCGCGCTCAGCGGGGTCAGTTCGGCGGGCTTGAAGATCATCGCATTGCCGCAAGCCAGCGCCGGCGCCGACTTCCAGCAGGCGATCTGGATCGGGTAATTCCACGCGCCGATCCCCGCCACGACCCCGAGCGGTTCGCGCCTGGTATAGCCGAACGCGCCGGGACCAAGGTCGACCTGCTCGCCCGCGATGGTGCGCGCGATCCCGGCGAAATACTCGATGCAATCGGCACCCGACAGCACGTCGACCGCCGCCGTTTCCTGGATCGGCTTGCCGGTGTCGCGGGTCTCCAGCTCGGCCAGTTCGGCGTTGCGTTCGACCAGCAGCGCGGCGGCGCGATGCAGGATCCGGCCCCGTTCGACCCCCGGCAGCCGGCCCCACGCGCGCTGGGCTTCGGTCGCCCGCGCCACCGCCCGATCGACTTCCGCCGCGCCGTCGATCCGGATCGTCGCGAGCACCGCTCCCGTCGCCGGATTGATCGTGTCGAAGTGCGTCTCGACCGGGGCGGCGGACTTGGCGCCGATGTTGCGGTCGAGGAAATCGCAAATCAGCTCGCGCGCGAAACCGCTTTGCAGCTCCGAGCCGCCCGACAAGGCCGCGCGCAGCCACACACCGTCGATCATCGCCGCGATCGTCTCGGCCATCCTCGCGACCGCACTGGGATCGACTAGCTCTCTCAAAGAATGGCGCAAGTTCGACAGCATCCGCCGCTGATGCGCCCGCTGCACCCGCGCCAGCCGCGGCACGTGCAACGCCTGCCCCCAGAACGACAGCCACACCCGCGCCGTCTCGAGGGCGAACTGGCTCTGGCCGAGATGCGCATCGATCAGCGCCTCAATCCGCCCGCGTGGACCCGACGCCATCTGCATCCGGGTGGCGGCATAGCGGTTCAACTTGCCGACGACCGAACGAAACGCCGCCTCGAGCAGCGCGTCCTTGTCGCCGAAATAATGGATGATCAGCCCAGCCGATACGTCGAGCCGCGCCGCAACCTTATTGAGTTTGAAATCAACGACGCCCAATTCGGCCAGTGTCGCGATGGCGGCATCGACGATTTCGAGCCACCGAGTCTTCGGTCCCTTGCGCATCAAACGGTTGTTCCACAAATTGAAGAGCCATTCAATAGTTCAAGGAACGGTGGTAGCCCGGTCTATCGGGATCCACCATTCGGCGAAGAACTAGAGCAGCGCCCCCGCCAGCAGCTTCAAGTCCGCCTCGGGCCGCGCACCATAATGTTGGATCACCTCGGCCGCCGCAATCGCGCCGAGCTTGAGCGAGTCGGCCAGCGACTTGCCCCGCGTCTGGCCCGCGAGGAACCCCGCCGCGAACAGGTCGCCCGCCCCGGTCGTATCGACCAACCGCTCGATCGGCTCGGCCCCGACCTCGGCGCGCTCGTCCCCGGCGACGGCGATCGCGCCCTTCTCGCTGCGCGTCACCACCAGCACCGGCACACGGGGCGCAACCGCCGCAACCGCCGCCTCGAACTCGTCTTTGCCCGACAGCGCGAGAATTTCGTCCTCATTGGCGAACAGGATGTCGATCCGCCCGTCATCGATCAACCGTACGAAGTCGCCGTGATGGCGCGATATGCAGAAGCTGTCGGAGAGGGTGAACGCGACCTTCGTCCCGGATGCCCGCGCCGCCTCGATCGCCGCTTCCATCGCCGCGCGCGGCTCCTCGGGATCCCACAGATAGCCTTCGAGATAGAGGATCTTAGCCGATGCAACCTCCTCCGCCCGAATTGCCGCAGCCGGCAACCGCTGCGCCGCGCCGAGGAAGGTATTCATCGTCCGCTGGGCGTCGGGCGTGACCAGGATCAGGCACCGCGCGCTCGCCCCGACGTCGCTGCGCGCCGGCGTCGTGAAGCTCACCCCCGTCGCCGATATATCGTGGCGATAAATGTCTCCCAGCTCATCGTCGGCGACTTGCCCGATGAACCCCGCCTTCAGCCCGAACGCCGCCAGCCCAGCCGCGGTATTGCCCGCCGACCCGCCGCTGACCTCGCGCCCCGGTCCCATCTCGTCATAGAGTCGCAACGCCTCGCCCTCGTCGATCAGTCGCATCGAGCCCTTGTCGAGCCCCTGCGCGCTCAGAAAAGCATCGTCGGCATCGGCGATCACGTCGACGATCGCGTTGCCGATGGCGAGCACGTCGAGGGGCTTGTCATTCATTCGCGGAAATCCTTCGTTATATTGACCGATTGGGAGCGCACGACCGCAGCCTAAGTCGATATCCACGCCAGGTAACGCGAAAGGATGGTGTCAACCAAACGAATGCACCCAACCAACTCGTCCAAATGCCAAAGCAGCGCTCTGCAAACACCTTGTCAGGCTCGAAATCAAGACTATTCAGCAATATTTGCTACCTAGCAAATTACTATAATATCAATAGCTTGATACATTGGCGGTGCTGTCAGACGAATGCGCACAAATCTCCGTTTCGCGCAGTTTGGTCTTTGACCGTCGTGTCTCAGGCCACGAGGCCGCGCCACTCGGCCAGCGCGGCTGAGCGGAGCATCTTGTAAGTTGGTCGATCGATGAGGTGGCGTTCGGTATTGAAGTGGTTCTGGACGTTGGCGTGGACGGAAGTGAATTTCTGTAGCGTCTTCAAGAGGTGGCTCGGCAAATCTGGACAGTGCGTTAAGTGGAGTTTCTGCCTGAAGGTGGCCAGGATGGCTGTCGAACAGGAGAGATGATGACGAAGCGAACGCGCCGGAACCACAGTCCGGCATTCAAGGCGAAGGTGGCTT
>NZ_JANYGG010000026.1 GCF_025362505.1 Sphingomonas sp.
TGCCCATCTCGTCAGGCTCGGTGCCCGCCACTGCCATCCCGAGGTAGCGCCCGAGCGGGGTTAGCCCACGCTCCGCCGCCATCGCGCTGGTCATGATCACCGACGCCGACGCGCCGTCGCTGAGCTGGCTGGCGTTACCCGCAGTGATGATATTCTCCGGCGATCCGCGTACCGGCTGGAGCTTCTGGAGGTCGGCGAGCGTGGTCTGGGGGCGGTTGCCCTCGTCCTTGTCGATGGTGACTTCGTGCATCGAGATCGCCCCGGTCTCCTTGTCCTTAACGCCCATCGTGGCGGTCACGGGCACGATCTCGTCGGCGAAAATGCCGTTGGCCTGTGCGGCGGCGGTACGCTGCTGCGACTGGAGGGCATATTCATCGCACCGCTCGCGGCTGATGCCATAGCGGTTGCCGACGACCTCGGCGGTGTCGATCATCGGCATGTAGACGCCATTGTGCATCGCGAGCAGCTCGGGGTCGGGCCCGACGCGCATGTCGCCGGTCTGGACGAGGGAGATGCTCTCGACCCCGCCGGCGACGCACACGTCCATGCGGTCGACGATGACCTGTTTGGCGGCGGTCGCGATCGCCATCAGGCCCGAGGCGCACTGGCGGTCGATCGACAGGCCGGCGACCCCGACGCCGAGCCCGGCGCGGAGCGCGGCGGTGCGGCCGATGGTGGTCTGCACGCCTTGCTGCAGAGCGGCTCCCATGACGACGTCCTCGATTTCGGCTGGAGTCACGCCGGCGCGCTCGACCGCGGCGCGGATCGCGTGCGCGGCGAGGGTGGGGGAGGGGGTGGCGTTGAATGCCCCGCGATAGGCGCGGCCGATTGGGGTGCGGGCGGTGGAAACGATGACGGCGTCGCGAGCAGACATTTTTCTCTCCTGGCAGAAACTTAGACGAATATCATCCCGAGCCAGATCGCGGTCAACGCGGGCTTGATCTCGCCCTCTATCTCGACCGTGACGGTGTGGCGGGTGAGTAGCTGGTGGGGGGTCTTTTGCTCGATCGAGTCGAGGGTGAACTGGCCGCGCACGCGCTTGCCGCTGCGCACGGGGGTGATGAAGCGAACCCGGTCGAGCCCATAATTGACCGCCATTCTGAGCGTGTCGGGGACGAGCATGACGTCGGCGGCCATCCGGCTGAGCAGCGACAGCGACAGGAACCCATGCGCGATGGTCCCACCGAACGGCGTCTGCGCGGCCGCCGCAGGATCGACATGAATGAATTGATGATCGTCAGTCGAGTCGGCGAATGCCGTGATCCGGGTCTGATCGACCATGATCCACTGCGACGTCCCGATGTCGGTCCCGACCAAGGCGCGGATTTCGTCGAGGGAAGCGATCGGCATGGCCCCGTCCTAGGCGCGCATCGAGTGGCCCCGCAAGCCCATCCGATCGGACGTTACGGCAAGGCGGCGGCACCTTGGTAGGGCGGCACCAATGCTCCATCGGGCAACGCGCTGAAGGCCGTTTGGGTCGGCGTCGCCAGAAGCAGATTCGCGCCTTCCAACCCGGTCAGCAGCGCCGTCAGGATCGCCGACTTGCGCGACGCATTATGGTCATATTCGAGGCTGTCATCGTCATAGATCAGCTCGTGATCGAGACTGGACGCGCCCAGCCCGGTCAGCGAGCAGCGCACCAGCGTACAGCCCGGCGCCGCGCGCACTGCGGTTGCCGCGATCCCCCGGACTTCTTCCAGCCGACCCGCGGGCGTCCTGAGCCCTAGCCCAAACGCCACCACCACCCGCCGCCGGTGCGCCTCGGCGAGATTGTGGATCTCGCGCTCGAGCAGCTTGGTGTTGGCCATCACCACCTGCTCGCCGGTCACGGCGCGCAGCCGCGTCGTCTTCAGCCCGATACGCTCGACCGTCCCGGTGGTCGTGTCATAGCGGATCGTGTCGCCGCGCCGGAACGGCCGGTCGAGCAGAATCGACATCGCCGCGAACAGGTCGGAGAATATCCCTTGCGCGGCGAGCCCGATGGCGATTCCGCCAACTCCTAGCCCGGCGACGAGCGCAGTGACATTGACCCCGAGATTGTCGAGGATCACCACAACCGCGATGCCGAACAGCGCGACCGACACGATAACCCTGATCACGCCATAGGCATTGCCCAGCGCCGTGCCACCCGGCTCCTCGCCGATGTTGCGGTGAATAACGCCGAGCACCAGTTCGCGCGTCCACACCGCCGCCTGCAGCGCGGCGGCGACGGTGAACAGCACGAACAGCAGATGCTCGGAGCGCGGCGGCATGTCGGCATAGCGCGCGACGGTATCGGCGGCGGCGGCGATCATGAACCATAGAGAGGTCTTCGACAGAACGCGGCCGATCACGCCTTTCCACGACGCCCCGTGCGGGTCGCGCGCGACGATCCGGTGCCCGAGCCAGCGCAAGCCGAGCATGACCATCACCAGCACCGCCGCGACCAGCGTTCCCACCAGCAATGCGTCGCGGTTAGCCCCGAGCCAGTCGATCGTACCGTTCAGATATTTCATCGCACCCCGCATTTCCTGGCGAGGGCTTGGCGCGCCTCGCGCCGCCGATCAAGCCTTGGCGGTTTTGTCCGCCTTGCGCCGCCGCGGCTGCTTCTTGAGGAACGCCATCATGCTCACCTCGGCGCTCGACAGCCAGCGACGCGGCCGTGGCGTCTCAAAACCCGCCAGCGCATTGCGCGAACTGTCGCGCACCGCTTCGATCAGCCGCGGATGGACATAGGATTTGCGGCTCATCGCGACGGTATTGCCAAGCGCCTCGGCGACCGGCTCGACCATCGTCTTGACGCTCAGCCGCTGGCCTTCCTCGCTGCCCAGCATCTGCTCGAACGCGATCACGCTCGCCCCCCAGGTGCGAAAGCTCTTCGCCGTGAAATCGCCCCCCGACGCCTCGCGCAGATAGGTATTCACGTCCGCCGAGGTAATCGCATGCGGCTCGCCGTCGTCGCCAACATATTGAAACAAATTCTGCCCTGGCAGATCCTGGCAGCGTGCGACGATCCGCTTCAAATTCGCATCGGTGATCGCGACCTCGTGGACGATGCCATGCTTGCCGGAGAACTTCATCATCAGCTTGTTGCCGCGCTTTTTGAGATGGCGGTTGCGCAGCGTCGTCGCGCCGAAGCTCTTGTTCGACTTGGCATATTGTTCGTTGCCGATCCGGATATGCTGGGTATCGAGCAGCCGCACCACCGCCGCCAGCACCGTGTCGCGCGATAATTTGCGCTTTTTCAGGTCGGTTTCGACCCGCTTTCGGATCTTCGGCAGCGCCGCTCCGAAATCCAGCGTGTCGGCAAATTTCGATTTGTCGCGCCGGGCGCGGAATTTCTCGTGATAGCGATATTGTTTGCGCCCGCGCGCATCGCGCCCGGTCGCCTGCAGATGCCCGTCCGGGTCGGGGCAGAACCACGCATGGCCATAGGCCGGGGGCAGGGCGATGGCGTTCAACCGGTCGATCTCGTCGCGATCGGCGATCCGCTTGCCGTCGGGGGCGAAGTAGGCCCAGCCGAGCCCGTTCTTCTCGCGAGTGATGCCCGGCTTGCTGTCGGTCGAATGGCGCAACATCGGGTACTTTCTTGTAGCGGACAGTTTCGGGCTTAATGGCGGTCGCGACGGCAAGTTCCGTGGCGCACGATCAGGGGCGAAGAATGATCAGTATCGGCGAGGCGCATATCCTCATCATGGCGACCGACGGGTTCGAGGAAAGCGAGTTGTTCGGCCCGCGCGAAATCCTCCTCGCGAAGGGCGCGCGGGTGACCGTCGCATCCCCGACGCGCAACCCGATCCAGGCGACCGTGCTCGACGACCCCGGCAAGACCATCCGCCCCGACCTCGCCATCGCCGACGCCCGCGCCGACGATTATGACGCGCTGCTGCTCCCCGGCGGTGTGATCAACCCCGACGCGCTGCGCACCAACGCGGCGGCGATTGCGCTGATCAAGGCATTCGTCGCCGCCGCCAAGCCGGTCGCCGCGATTTGTCACGGCCCGTGGCTGCTGGTCGAAGCCGACGTCGTGCGCGGTCGCCGGGTCGCCTGCTGGCCGTCGATTGCCACCGACCTCCGCAACGCCGGCGCCGAGGTGATCGACGAGCCCGCGGTAATCGACGGCTGCTTCGTCACCAGCCGCAATCCCGACGACGTTCCCGCCTTCAGCGCGGCGCTGATCACGGCCATCGAACGAAAAAGCGCAGCCGCTTAACCGTCCGCCAAGCATTGCGCGCTATCTGTCGAAGCGATGAAGCCGAGCGCACATTTGACCTTGGGGGACCGGATCGCCGAATTGACCGGGGCCGCCGCCCTGGCCTGCGGTCTTGGCGGATCGGCGTGGCTGCTTGCGCCGGTGCTGGGATTTTCCTCAGCCGCGTCCGCGGCGGCGGCAGCGGCGATTGGTGCTTTCATCGGCGGGGGTGCGGTTCGCGCCGCGCCCGGCAACGGTGCGCGACAGGCGCTGCCGAGCTTCGACGTAACGCCGATCGAAACGCTTGAATGCGGACCCGACGAGGAGGGCGAACTGCTGCTCGAGGACAAAGTGGCGACTCCGCCGGGCGACACGCAGTTCGTTCGCCTCTTTGTCGTCGACAACAGTCCCACGGCCGGACAACTCCAGGCCCGCATCGACGCGCATCTGCGCGATCAGTCCAGCCGCGACCCCAAAGCCGCGCCGACGCCGTGGGATGGCTCCCCAGCCATCCCCCCAGCCATCCCCCCAGTCATCCCGGACGCCAGTGACGCGCTTCACGCCGCGCTCGCTGATATCCGCCGCTCGCTGCGTCGCACCTGTTCATT
Organism: Sphingomonas sp.; assembly: GCF_025362505.1. Lineage (GTDB taxonomy): Bacteria > Pseudomonadota > Alphaproteobacteria > Sphingomonadales > Sphingomonadaceae > Sphingomicrobium. The sequence continues at coordinate 4,780 of NZ_JANYGG010000026.1, forward strand.
CGAGTCAGACCATGATAAAAGCCTGATTCACGGGCTCTAGGCGGCGATCGTCAGCGCTTCGATCCTGACGTCAACCGCCCCTGACCGATCGGGCACCCCGGCATGGCCGCCGATGTCGGCCACGACCTGGCCGTTGACGTCGAACTCATGCTCGTCCAGTCCATCGATGAGGCGACGGGCAACAACCTCGCCATCGGGCCCGGGTACGCGAAGCTCCAGCTCGTGGCGCTCTCCGTCGAAGGTTAGCGACTGCCAGTCTGTTGCCTTGTAACCGACCAGCCGGATGGTTTCGCGCGTTGCCCCGGCGCGGGTTAAGACTGCCCGGAGGAGCGCCGCGCCGGCTTGCGAAATAGGAAATTTCATCATTGCGCTGCTTCCTCTAGGAAGGCGCGGACGCGCTCGATGGTTGCAGTTCGTGGTTCACGCCCATTGCGCAGGTCGAACACGAAGCGCGGGTCACTTACCGCGTCGCGCCCGAACCGGGTAGGCTTGGTGGAATGATGGCGAAGGTGGCGTTCAATGTCCCTTAGGAGTTTCAAGTTACGATCCCCGATGATGCGCGACTCGGCTCCTATGGTATTCACACTCATTTCCTACTTGTCTATGGAGTTTCCTACGGATAAGTCATGCGCCTGATGCCTGAGGATCCCCGGAGCGCGCTTGAGCGACTGTGCGTGCTGCACGGCGAAGATTTTTCGTCGCTGTCGCGGCTGCTCGGCAAGAACAGCGCCTACATCCAGCAATACCTGCGCCGGGGCACGCCGAAGCGCCTCAAGGAAGAAGAGCGCCGCATCCTCGCCCGTTACTTCGGGGTGCCGGAAAGCCTGCTCGGCGCGCCCGAGGGACCGCCCCTCGGCGCCGAGATGATCGCGGTGATGCGCGTGCCCGTCAGCGCCTCGGCCGGAAGCGGATCGCTGCCCGGCGATGAGCGCTCGCGGCCCTATTTTGCGTTCGACGAACGCTGGCTGCAGCGCATGACCTCGGCCAATGCCGACGATCTGGTGATCATCCGCGTCGAGGGCGATTCGATGGCCCCGACGCTTGGTGACGGCGACGACATACTGATCGACCGCGGCGACGACGCGAAACGTCTGCGCGATGGGATCTACGTGCTGCGGATCGACGAGGCGCTGATCGTCAAGCGCGTCGCGCTCAACCCGGTAACGCGTCGGGTGACGCTCCAGTCGGACAATCCCGCCTATCCCGACTGGCCCGACCTCGAGCTAGACGCGGTCAATTGCATCGGCCGAGTTATCTGGGCCGCCCGCAAGGTCGCCTGACGGCGTAGTGCGCTTCGCGACCTCGCTGATGACGTCCAGCATCCGTGCGGCAAGGCAGCGCCGGTCATAGGCGGCGGCAAGTGCATTGCACCCGGCAATGAACGCAGGCTGCGCGGCGGGTGCGGTGATCTCATCGAGCGTGGCCAGGAAGCTCGCTCTGTCCTCGGGCTTGAACCACAGTCCCGCGCCAAATTGCTCGACGATCTCCTGCGCCTGCCCCTCGACCCCAAGCAGGATCGGACGCCGCATCGCCGCGGCTTCGAAGATTTTCGAAGGGATGACGGTCTTGAACGTGTCGCTCCGCTTGAGCGGGACGAGCATGACGTCGCAGCTGGCGATATAGGCGACAACTTCGGCCTTGGGCACCGGGTCGACGAACGAGCAATTGCCAAGCCCAAGCGCGGCGGCGCGGGCGACCACCCTGGCCTTTTCGGCGCCCGCCCCGACGAACATGAAGTGAAACCGCGGGTCGGCGTCGGAGGCGCTGTCGACGATGAAGTCGAGCGCATGCGCCGCGCCGTGGGTGCCGATGTAGGCGACGACGGTCTTGCCGGTCAGCCCAAGCCGCGCGAGAAGCGCCTCGTCCTTTGGCCGCGCCGAGAATTGCTCCATCGCCACCCCGTTGGTGACGACCTCGATCTTGTCGGCCGCTATGCCGCGCGCGACGAGGTTGCGTTTGAAGGCGTCAGTCACCGGGACCACGCGATCGGCGTCGCGGTACAGCCCAAGTTCGATCCGCTCGAGGAAGCGGAGCAGCCTGCCCGGCTTCATCGCGCCGACCGCGACGATCGATTCGGGCCACAGGTCGCGCAGTTCGAAGATCCACGGACGGCGCTTGACCTTCGACAGCGCGCAGCCGGCCCAGCTCGTGAAGAATTGCGGCGAGGTCGCGACGATGACGTCGGGCTTGACGCGCAACCCCGCGATGAAAGCCATTACGGCGAAGCTGACATAGTCTGCGATGCGCCTCGCGAAGCCCTCGTTGGCACTGATGAACGACCACACTCGCACCACTTCGATCCCGTCGATCGTCTCGTGCTGTGGGAGAAGGCGGTTGCGGTAGCCGGCCATCAGCTTCCCCTCGGGAAAGTTCGGATTGCCGGTGATGACGGTCACCCGCGCTCCGTTCCGCACCCACTCCCGGCAATGCTCGAACGTCCGCGACGCCGGCGCGTTGACTTCGGGCGGAAAATTGTCGGTCAGGAAGAGGATGTGCAAGGTGTCGAGCTCATGGGGCCACACTGGCGCGGGGGCTGCCTAGCGCCTAAATCCCCAGCGTGACCAGCCCCGGCGACCAGAACCGTTTCAACGAAGACAAGGCAAGCTACACCGTGCGCGGCTCGGAGGCGCCCGACCTCGAGGCCGGAGTCGCGGCGATCCGCAACGTCATGAAGACGCTCCCCGCGCGCCCCGGCGTCTATCGCATGCAGGACGCCCGCGGCGACGTGCTCTACGTCGGCAAGGCGCGCGGCCTCAAGCAGCGCGTCACCAACTATACCCAGGTTGCGCGCCTGTCGAAGCGCCTCCAGCGGATGGTCGCGCAGACCCGCTCGATGACCATCGTCACGACCCGCACAGAGGCCGAGGCGCTGCTGCTCGAGGCACAACTCATCAAGCGCTTCCGTCCGCCCTACAATGTCCTCCTGCGCGACGACAAAAGCTTCCCGTTCATCCTGCTTCGCGAGGATCACCCCTTCGCCCGGGTTCAGAAGCACCGCGGCGCGCGCCGCGCCAAGGGGCAATATTTCGGCCCTTTCGCGAGCGCCGGATCGGTCACCCGCACGCTCAATGCGCTACAGAAACTGTTCCTGCTGCGCAGCTGCTCGGACAGCTTCTTCGCCAACCGCTCGCGGCCCTGCCTGCTGTACCAGATCCGCCGCTGCTCGGCGCCGTGCGTCGGGCGGATCGAGCAGGCCGCCTATGCCGAACTGGTCGACGACGCGAAAAGCTTCCTCGCCGGCAAGTCGACCGGGGTGCAGGCGAAGCTCGGCAAGGCGATGGCCGACGCCGCCGAGGCGCAGGACTTTGAGCTCGCCGCGGTTTACCGTGACCGCCTGCGCGCGCTGACCTACATCCAGGGCAGCCAGACGGTCCACGCCGAGGGGCTCGGCGACGCCGACATTTTCGCGCTCGCCTGCAATGCCGGGCAGATGTGCATCCAGGCATTCTTCATCCGTGGTGGCCAGAACTGGGGCCACCGCGCTTTCTTCCCGGCGCATACCAACGACGTCCCCGAAGACGAAGTAATGACGAGTTTTCTCGTCCAGTTCTACGAGGATATGCCGCCACCCAAGCGCATCCTCGTCGACCGCGACCTTCTTGAGGTCGAGCTGCTCACCGAGGCGTTGTCCGAACGCGCCGAGCGCAAGGTCGCGATCGAGCGCCCCCAGCGCGGCGACCGCAAGAAGCTCGTCGACCAGGCCAGCCGCAACGCCGAGGAAGCGCTCGAACGCCGCCTCGCCGAGGGCACCACCCAGGGCAAGCTGCTGCGCGAACTCGCCGACACGTTCGAGCTCCTCGACCCGCCCAAGCGAATCGAAGTCTATGACAACAGCCACATCATGGGCACCAACGCGACCGGCGCGATGATCGTCGCCGGCCCCGAGGGTTTCCGCACCAACGCCTATCGCAAGTTCAACATCAAGTCGGACATTACCCCCGGCGACGATTTCGGGATGATGCGCGAGGTGCTCGAACGCCGCTTCGCCCGGCTCGAGAAGGACGATCCCGACCGCTCCTCGGGCGAGTGGCCCGACCTGCTGCTGATCGACGGCGGCAAGGGCCAGCTGTCGGTGGTGTGCGAGATCATGGAAAATGCCGGGGTCCACGACATTCCCGTCGTCGGCATCGCGAAGGGACCGCATCACGGTCGCGACGGACGTGAGGTGTTTCATCTTCCCAACGGGCGCGAGATCACGTTGCCGCCCAACGCGCCGCTTATGTTCTATCTCCAGAGGCTGCGCGACGAGGCGCACCGCTTTGCCATCGGAACGCACCGGGCGAAGCGTGCCAAGTCGCTGACTACCTCGACCCTCGACGAAGTCCCCGGCATCGGCCCCAACCGCAAGCGCGCGCTCCTGATGCACTTTGGCACCGCCCGTGCGGTGAAGGGCGCCGCCCTCGAAGACCTCGAACGCGCCCCCGGCATCTCCAAGGCGATGGCCCGCCAGCTTCACGACTATTTCCACCCGCGCGGTTAGGGGAGGGCCGTGCGCCTCGTAACCCCCGCGATCGTCCTCGCGCTGCGGAGCCACGGCGAGCATGGCGCGATTGTTCGCCTGCTGACCCCCGATCACGGCCTCCAGGCGGCCTATGTCCGCGGCGCGCGTGGCCGTCGGATGCGTCCCATCCTGATCGCCGGTAACCTGGTCGAGGTTCGCCTTTCGGCCCGGACCGACGCCCAGCTCGCCCACGCCGATGTCGAGCTGACCCATAGCCGCGCGCCGCTGCTCGCCGAACCGCTCCCCGCCGCGGCGATCGAGTGGGCCGCCGCGCTGACCGCCACCGTCCTGCCCGAAGGCCAGCCCTATCCGCGGCTCCACGCCGCGCTCGACGGGCTCCTCGCCGCGATCGAGGCGGCGCCCTCCGCCAGCGGCTGGGCGACCGCGCTGGTGCGCTACGAACTGCTCCTGCTCGCCGAGCTCGGCTTCGGCCTCGACCTCGACCAGTGCGCCGTCACCGGCACATCGGAAGCGCTCAACGCGGTCAGCCCGCGCTCGGGCCGCGCGGTCAGCGACGGTGCCGCCTTACGCTATGCCGGCAAGCTGTTCGCGCTCCCCACTTTCCTCCGCGCCGGCGGCCCCGCCAGCCTCCCCGACATTCTCGACGGCCTCACGCTGACCGGCCATTTCCTGATGCGCGACCTCGTCACCGACCGTGCCGCGCCGATCGCCGAAGCGCGCGCCCGGCTGGTCGAACGGCTGGAGCGCGCGGCGGGAAGCTAACCAGTTGTGGCGCGGGCAATGCTCGCCTAGCATCCGCCGATGTCCAGCAAGCCGACCGGCGCCACCCTCGCGATCCTGTTCCCTTACGCTGCGACCACCGGCGGAGTGACGGTGCGCGTAGCGGTGAGCTACCTCGCCGAACAGTCGGACCCGTCGGCCGGGCGCTGGTTCTGGTCCTATCACATCCGGATCGAGAATGGCGCGGACAAGGCAATCCAATTGCTCTCGCGCCGGTGGCACATCGTCGACGGGCGCGGGGCCGAGCATGAGGTGATCGGCGACGGCGTCGTCGGCGACATGCCGCTGATCGGGTCGGGGGCGAGCTTTGACTATGTCTCGGGGTGCCCGCTGACGACCCCGGTGGGCTCGATGGAAGGCAGCTTCCGCATGGTCGACGAGGACGGCAACACGTTCGACGCGACCATCCCCAAATTCGCGCTTATCGGCCCTGCTGCTTGAGCCGCGTCGTGTCCGCCACTGGCGCGTCGATAAACCTGCGCGCCCACAGCTCGATCGCCATCACCGCGAGCAGCGAATAGCTCCCGTCAATTCGTCCTGACAGTGTGTCATCGCGCAATTTGGCGACGGCATCGCGGTCGAACAGCCCGCGACCCTCGATAACCTGCGGCGTCGTCAATTCCTCGAGCATCGGCCTCATTCGTCCGCGCAGCCAGCCGCGCAAAGGCACGCCGAACCCGGCTTTCGGGCGCGTAAGGATTTCCGGCGGGAGATCGGGCGCAATCGCCTTGCGCAGCGCCCATTTGCTGGTGCGGCCGCGCAGCTTGCCGCGAGCGGGCAGGGTGGCCGCCCACGCGATCAGGTCCGGGTCGAGCAGGGGCACACGAATTTCGACCCCATGCGCCATCCCGGTCTTGTCGGTGTAATTGAGATTATGGTCGGCGAGGAAGAAGCGCTGGTCGAGCGCCAGCGTGCGTTCGACCGCGTCGTGCGTCTCGAGCGCGTCGAGCGCGGCCTGCATCGGGCCACGGATCAGCTCTGCCGCGACTGGTCTTGCCAGCAGCTGGGCGGCGGAGGGCGCGGATAACCATTCGAACCTGGCGATCGTCCGCGCGTCGCCGTCGCCGCCGATCGTGGAGAGCAGTTTGGCAATGCGCCGAGCCTGCGTCGATAAAGACCCGCCACGTCCGGCCGCAGCCCTCGCCAAAGGATCGCGTATCACCTGTGGGACGAGGCCAACGAGCGGATCTATACGGGCGGCCAGATGGCGCCGATACCCGGTAAAAATGTCGTCGCCGCCCGCACCGCTCAGCAGAACCTTGATCCCGACGCTGGCGGCCAGCGCCGAGATATGGCTCGACAGCAATGCTGCTGGGTCGGCCTGCGGCTCATCGAGGTCGGCGATGAGCTGGGGAAAATCGTCCACGATCCGGTCGTCGATCGACACCTCGTGGAGCGGAACTCCGAAATGCTTGGCGAGCATCCGGGCGAAGGGCAGGTCGGCTACGATCTCGTCATCGTGGCCAAGCCCTTCGTAGCGGGCTGTAAAGCAGGGCATCGGCCGGGGGCTGCGCTTTCGCGCAATCGCAACGATTCCGCCGGAATCAACGCCTCCGGAAAGGAATGCTCCGACTTCCACATCCGCCAGCATCTGGCGTTCGACCGCAGTCTCCAAGTGCCGCCGCGTGCCCGCAACGATGTCCGCATCGCAAAGCGGTCTGGGATCGGGCGACGGCAAGCGATAGAAGCTGCCGCGACTTTCCTTACCGCTACGGTCGATCGTCAGCCACGTGCCCGGCGCGAGCTTGCGCACGGCTGCAAACATCGTTCGTTCGCCGGGCGAATAAAGATAAGTCAGATAGGCGCCTGCTGCGGCTTGATCGATTGTTCGATCGAGGCCGGGAACGGGCAACAGCGCCTTGATCTCGCTTGCGAACGCCAGCCCGCCCGGCGTGCGCGAGATGTACAGCGGCTTGACCCCGACCCCATCGCGGACAAGCGTCAGGGTTTGGTCGCGGCGGTCCCACAGCGCGAATGCGAAGATGCCATTGAGGCGTTTCAGGGCATCCACGGTGTCGCGCGCCAGCAATTCGAGGAGTACTTCGGTGTCGCTGGTGCCGCGGAAGACTGCACCCCGTCTCGTCAGTTCGGACCGCAATACGGGAGCGTTATACAGTTCGCCATTATAGCAAATGATAAAGCGGCCGGTTGAGTCCGTCATGGGTTGATGGCCAGTCGATGACAGGTCGACGATCGCGAGGCGCCGGTGGACCAGCGCCAGCCTCCCGTCGGCATCTGTGAAGACACCGCTATCGTCGGGACCGCGATGGTCGATCGCTAACCCCATCGCGGCAGGCAACCCGGCGGGGAAGTCGCCGAGAAACCCGGCTATGCCGCACATCAGCCGGCTGCCGCCGGCCTATTTGCCATAGTTGTAATCATAGCCGTAGCCGTAGCCGTAACCCATGTTCTTCTCGTCGAACTTGGTCAGGATGGCGCCAATGAAGTGTCCGCGGACGGCGAGGATGCGTTCGATCGCGTGACGGGCCTGGGTCGCGCGGGTACGGTTTGATTCGACTACGAACACGACCCCTTCGGCAACCCGCGACAGCAACGGTGCGTCGGCCAGCCCGAGTATCGGCGGACCGTCGATCAGCACATGGTCATACTGTTCGCCCGCTTCGCGGATGATCCGTTCGACACTGTCCGACGATAGCAATTCGGCGGGGTTGGGCGGCACCTGCCCGGCGGTTAGGAAGCTCAGGTTGGCGGTCCCGCTCGGCTCGACAAATTGGTCAAGCTCGCCGTCGCCGGTCAGCAAATTGCTGAGACCGCCGCCGAGCGGCTTGCCAAGCACCCTATGAAGCCCCGGGTTGCGCATGTCGGCGTCGATCAGCAGCACCTTGGCGCCGACCGAAGCCAGTCCGAGCGCCAGTGCCAACGCGGTCGTCGACTTGCCTTCGCGCGGCTGGGTGCTGGTCAGCAGGATCGTCTTGGGCGTGCCGTGCGAGGTCGAGAACTGGATCGAGGTGAGGATCGAGAAATAGGCCTCCGAAAGCGGCGACTTGCTCTCGACCATCGCCCGATCCATTTCCGCGACCTCGAGCTTGGGCGTTGCGCCGAGCAATGGCACGCCAAGCTTGCGCTGGAAATCGGCCGGCAGGACCGCGGCTTCGGCCAGTTGCTCAAGGACCAGCGCGGCAACCGCGCCGAGGATCAGCCCGATGAGCAAGCCCATCATCACGTTCAGGCGCAGATTGGGCTTGGATGGCATGCCCGGGACCAGCGCGCGGTCGACGATCGAAACATTGTTCGTGCCCACCCCGCCGGCAACCCCGACTTCCTTGAACCGCTGGAGCAGCGAATCGTACAGCGCGCGGTTGGTGTCGACGTCGCGCTGGATGATGTTGTACTCGATGGTGCGCTGCTGCTGATCGAGCACCGCCGACTTGAGCGAGTTGACCCGGGCCTGCAGCCCGTTCTCTGCGGCCAACGCGGCGCGATATTTCCCTGAGATATTGCTGACGACGGACGAAGTGACCCGTCCCCGTTCGCGGCTAATCTGCCGGTCGAGTTCGCCGATCTGGGCTTTGAGCGCAATCACCGTCGGATAATCCGGGCCGAAGTCGCTTTGCAGCTTGCTTAGCTGGGCGGTCAATTCGGCGTGCTGCTGGCTGAGCGCGTTGAGCGCCGGGTTCATCGTCGCCGCTTGCGCCGCCTGGCCTCCGGCGGCCCCGCCGAGATCGGCTTGCGCCTGCACCCGCGCGGTCCGGGCGGAGGCAAGCTGTGACGAAAGCTGCGACAGGTCTTGAGACGCCAGCGTGTCTTCGCTCGCAATGCTGCCGTCCGAACGGCCGCCGGAACTGCCACCCGAACTCATGATCTTGATGAGGCCCTGAGCCTGCGCATAGTCAGCCGCCTTGCGCTCGGAATCTTCGAGCTTGGTGCGGACCGCGTTCAACCGGTTCTGGAGGAATTGCCGGGCGTAGGCGGTGGCCTCGAACCGCCGGTTGAGGTTCTCCTCGATGAATTTCTAAGCGATCGAATTGGTGACGGCCGCTGCCATCGACGGGTTCGGTGATACGAAGCGCACGTCGACAATGCTCGACATCCGGATCGGCGCGACCAAAGTATTGCCATTGACGATGCCGGTCGCGATCTGGAACCGCCTTGTCCGCGAGAGCGCCTTCAGGTCGGTCACGTCGTTCGGTCGGTAACCCGACAGGAATTCATAATTGTCGGCGAGGCGGAGATCGCGCACGACGGCTTCGGACAGCGAGCGGCTCTTGAGCAACGAATATTGGGTCTGATAAAATTCGTTGTTCCACGAATTGCTGCTGCCCTCGGCTTCGACTCCTCCGACACTGATGACCTTTGGCGCTTCGCGGTCGACCTGGATCGTGACAGTCGCGGTATATTCCCGCTGGGTCAGCATCGCCATCAGCAGCGCCAGCCCGACGCACGCCGCGGTGATCGCCATGATCGCGTAACGCCGCTTGTAGAAAATCCGCCAATAGTGGCGCAGCACCGACTCCTGCGTGTCGGCCTCGCTCATCGCGGCAGCGGTGTAGGCGATCGGCACGCCCGCATGGCCCAATGCAGGCAACGGATGGGATCCTGACGGGACGGGGGCGAACTGGTCGTTCAACGTAAATACTCGCTACAGGATCGGGATGAACGACCCGACCGTTGGGAAGCTGGTCGTGAAGTCCTTGAGCAGCCGCCGCGCGGCATTCTCGCCGACGACGATAATGTCGTTGCCATAGATCTGGGGGTCGGCGTAGCGGCCCGATCGAATGTCCTTCAGGCTGAACAGCGCCGCCAGCTTCTGGTTGTTGACGGTTCGGAACACGACCACCTTGTTGAGGTCGGCGATGTCAGCGGCGCCCTTGGCGGTGGCGATCGCCTGTTGCAGCGTCATCTTGCCGATGATCGGATAGACGCCTGGGTCGCGCACCGAACCGTCGACCGTGACCCTCTGCGCGCGGGCCTCCTTGACGTTGACCGACACCTGGGGGTTCTTGAGGTAGCGGCCGCGCAGCATCTCCGAGATGCGGGTGCCGAGCTCACCGGGCGTGCTGCCGCCGGCCGCCGCCGCATCGGCAAAAAAAAGTCACTTCACTGTGTTCCCGATGGCACACGTGTCTATGCGATCGGTGACATCCATGGTTGCCGCGACGAGCTCGAGCAACTGTTCGGCCTGATCGACTTGGACTCGCAATCCTTCGCTGGCCATACGCACCTGATTTTCCTCGGGGACCTGGTCGATCGCGGGCCCGACAGCGCCGGGGTGGTGGAAATCGTGCGCCGTTGCACCATTCCCGGTTCGCCCTGCCACGTCTTGATGGGCAATCACGAGGAAGCCATGCTCGCCGCCTTCGACGGCGAGCAGGATCCGCGCGGGTGGCTCAACTACGGCGGGTTCCAGACGCTCGAAAGCTATGGTGTCGCGCGCGCCGAACATTTTTCGCCCGGCTTCAACCTCGCCCAGCGAATGCGCGAGGCGATCCCGGCCGAACATATCGCCTTCCTCCGCTCGCGTCCCAGCCAGTTCGCATTCGGCGATTATTTGTTTGTCCACGCCGGCATTCGCCCCGGTGTCCCGCTCGAACGGCAAGACTCCGCCGATCTGCGCTGGATTCGCGCCGGGTTTCTCGACAGCGAGGTCGATCATGGCTTCACCGTGGTCCACGGTCACACCATCAGCGCTGAGCCTGAAAATTTTGCCAACCGCATCGGCATCGACACCGGCTGCTATGCCGGCGGCCACCTGACCGCGCTGGTGCTCGAAGGGTGCGAGCAGCGATTCCTGCAGGTGCCGGCGGGGTCGGCGTAGAATTCAGTCCGCGAAGCGTTCGCCCAGCGTAGCGAGCGACGGCCCGTGGGTCATGTCGAGATGCAACGGCGTGACGCTGACATAATTGTCCGCGATCGCCTCGAGATCGGTCGCGTGGCCCGGGGTTTCCTTCGCGGGGCCGAGCGCGAACCAGTAATAGCGAAAGCCGCGCGGGTCGCGTCGTTCGACCACTTCGGCCCGACCATAGTCGCGCATCCCCTGGCGGCACACGCGAATTCCGGCGACCTGGTCGGCGGGGCAGGCCGGGAAATTGACATTGACCAGCGTACCCGGCGCCATCGGGGCTTCGATAAGCGGCGCGAGCACCTGCGCGGCCCAGACGCGCGCCGCCTCGAATGGCACCGTTTCGCCCATCCCCTGGCGCGCATAGCACTGGCTCAGCGCGATCGACGGAACCCCAGCCAGCGCGCCCTCCATCGCCGCCGCTACCGTGCCCGAATAGGTCACGTCCTCGGCCAGGTTGGCGCCGCGATTGATACCCGACAGAATGAGGTCGGGCGGACTGTCCTTCATCAACTGGCCGAGTGCCATCATGACCGCATCGGTCGGCGTCCCGGTCACCGCGAACCGCCTGTCGCTTGCTCGGTGGATGCGCATCGGGCGGGTCAGCGTCAGCGAGTGACCAGCCCCCGACTGTTCGTCGGCCGGGGCTACCACCCATATTTCGTCGGACAGGGTCGCGGCGATTTCCTCGAGCAGGGCAAGCCCGGGGGCGGCGATTCCGTCGTCGTTGGTAAGGAGAATGCGCATCGCGGCGCTATGGCGGTGTCGATCCGCCCGGGCAACCGCCCGGCGTTGTCGAGCGCTACTGCTAATCTGCGTTATATCGGCAACATAGAAAAATTATCCACAGATGTTCGCGCGAACCCATACGGTCAGTCCTTGTTAAGCCTCGCGGGCTTAATTATAGGCCGCGTCGGGGCTTGCAGGCATTCTGGGACAAGTCCCGGAAATGCCTGTCAAATTACCTCCGGCTTGTCGGGCCGTCCGGCGTGTTCGGCGGTTGGCGTTTAGAGTGGGGAGGGATTTATGGCGACCGCACTGGTTGACCTCTACGGTTCAGAACCGGATCGTTTCGACACGCTCAACTTGCGGGACGGTTATCGCCCGTCCGACTCCGAAGACTTCATGAACCCCCGGCAAAAGGCCTATTTCCTGCGCAAATTGCGCGACTGGAAAGAGACGATCGTCGAGGAATCACGAGCCACCATGGTCCAGCTCCAGGTCGATTCGCTGCGCGAACCCGACCTTGCTGACCGCGCGTCAAGCGAGACCGACTGGTCGATCGAGCTGCGCACCCGCGACCGCCAGCGCAAGCTGATCGGCAAGATCGATAGCGCCGTTCGCCGGCTTTACGACGACGAATACGGCTATTGCGAAGTGACTGGTGAAGCGATCAGCCTCGCTCGGCTTGAAGCTCGGCCGATCGCTACGATGACCCTCGAATGCCAGGAAAAACACGAGCGGGTCGAGCGCGTCAGCCGCGACGACTGAATCGCGGCTGGTGCCATCGCTAACTGTTGGGACTTGTGGGCGTCAGTGGCCCAGCATCACGTCCTTGACCTTCAGCTTGGCTTTCTTGAGCTGGGCGAGGACGGTTTCGTCGGGGTGGGGGCGGTGCTCTTCATCGTCGATCCGCGCCTGGAGCGCGGCATGCTTGCTGCCGAGGGCTTCGACATGGGCTCTGTCCATTGGTGATGGTCCTTTCCGATGGTCGATGAGGCCTACCAGTAAATCACTTTTCGAAGGCCCTGTCTCGCATGATTCGACTCGGTCCGGCGCTGGCGCTGCCCGTTGCATCTCATCGTGACGCTGCGCCGATCAGGCTTTAAGGCGGTCGACCATGAACGATGATGATCCCGCCGAAGTCCTCGCCATGCTGAAGGCCGAACATCGCCGGCTCGACGCCGACATCGACGCGATGCGCGGCGCGGGAAATTGCGACCAGCTCGAACTGGCGCGGATGAAAAAACGCAAGCTGGGCTTGAAGGACGAAATCGCCCAGCTGCAGGACCAGATGACCCCCGACATTCTCGCCTGACCGGAACTTCTTGCCGGAACGTCCCGAAGCGGTACATTTTCACGTTCGCACACGACATTTGCCAAACGCGGGCGTTTTCCAATGACACAAGTCATGGCAGAGTGATCCAGATGGACGATCTCGACCACAACACCGGCGCGCGGATCGCCCCGCGGCTGATCGACTCGCTCTACACCGAGTCGATGCTGCTCGCGGACGAGGCGCGCGCCTATTTTGACGACGCCGGCCGCGACGACCGCCTGACCCTCGACCCGTTCGCGCGCGTCGGCTTCGCCTGCGAATCGCTCAAGGTGACGACGCGGATCATGCACATCGTCGCCTGGCTGCTGACCCAGCGCGCGGTCGAGAGCGGCGAAATCCCTCGCCGCGATGGTCGCCGACCCGAGCGTCGGCTCGGTCACGCCAACAATAGCGACGAGAGCATTGTCGCGCTGCTGCCCCGCTCGGCGCAGCGCCTCATTACCTCGAGCGCCGAGCTCTATGCGCGGGTCAAACGGCTCGACGAGAACCAGCTCGGCGACGAACCCGCCCCGAGTCCGGCGCGCGCGCTGATGGGTCGGCTCGAGCGCGACCTGTCCTGGGCCCGCTAACCAAATGATCAGGCTCTAACTGCCATTCGCGTCAAAGCCCGGCTATCACAGCGCGACGATGAAGATTCGCGCCGACCAGTTGCTCGTGGCCCAGGGGCTCGCCGAAAGTCGCACCCGCGCGCAGGCGCTGATCCTCGCCGGCAAGGTGTTCGCCGCCGAACGCCGCGTCGCCAAGGCCGGTGACCTCCTCGCCGACGACGCGCCGCTGACGGTCAAGGGCCGCGACCATCCGTGGGTATCGCGCGGCGGGATCAAGCTCGACCACGGCCTCACTCATTTCGGTTTTGACGTCAGCGGCGCGATCGCGCTCGACGTCGGTTCGTCGACCGGCGGCTTCACCGACGTCCTGCTGAACCGCGGCGCGGCGAAGGTTTACGCGGTCGACGTCGGCACCAACCAGCTCGCGTGGAAGCTCAGGCAGGACGACCGCGTCATCGTCCACGAACAGACCAATGCAAAGACGCTGACCCGCACCCTTATCCCCGGGCCAATCGACATCGTCGTGTGCGACGCAAGCTTCATCGGCCTCGCCAAGGTGCTCGGTCCAGCGCTCGGGCTCGCCCGGTCCGGTGCGCACCTTCTCGCACTCGTCAAGCCGCAGTTCGAGGCGGGACGCGGCGAGGTCGGCAAGGGCGGGGTGGTGCGCGACCCGCTCATCCACCAACGTGTATGCGACGAGGCGGCATCGTGGGTCGGATCGCAAGGCTGGGGCGTTGACGGCGTTATCCAAAGCCCGATCACCGGGCCGGAAGGCAATGTCGAATTCTTGCTCGGCGCAACCAAGGGGGACGACAATGGCTAATGACACCCGATCCGACCGCGGCATCTGGAAAAAGGCGCTGATCACCGTCCCCGCGATCGTAATCGTCGGCTTCCTCATGGGGATCGTCTCGAACAGCGGCTTCGCGAATGGCTGGTACGCCGACCTCGCCAAGCCAAGCTTCCAGCCACCCGGCTGGGCGTTCGGCGCCGTTTGGACCACGCTCTACACGATGATGGGCATCGCGCTTGCGGTCGTGCTTGACGCCCCGCCGTCTGCAGAGAGGTCGCGCGGCCTGTTCCTGTTCGGCGCGCAGCTGGTCCTCAACTTCGCCTGGTCGCCGATCTTCTTCGGCGCGCACCGCATCGATTTGGCGCTGGTAGTGATCCTCGTCACCAGCGCGCTGGTCACCGCCACGATCATCAGCTTCTGGCGCATCCGCCCACTGGCGGCGGCGCTCCTGCTTCCCTATCTGGCATGGCTATGCTTGGCGACCGTGCTCAACCACGAGACCGGCCGCCTCAACCCCGGCGCGGACTCCCATCCGCTCGGTCTCACGGGAGCCTGAAAATGCAGTCCGAAAACCGCCTGTTCGAAGATTTCGTCAAGATCATGAACGGCGCGGCGGGAACGCTCGCCGGGATGGGCCGCGAGGCCGAAGGCTCGATGCGCGAGAAGATGCGCGAGTTCATCGGCGGCGCCGACTTCGTTTCGCGCGACGAGTTCGAGGCAGTGAAAGCGATGGCCGCCGCCGCGCGCGATCATAATCAGGCGCTCGAGGCGAGGATCGTCGCGCTTGAGGCGGCGGCGAAGGCCAAGGCCGGACCGAAGAGCGCGCCCAAGGCGGCTCCGGGAGCTTCCATCTGACCGACGAACCCGATCACGAGGAGCGCGACGACGGCGCGCCGATTGAAGTGCTCGAGCAATATTTCGAGGCGCGTGGATGGGCCTGCGAGCGGACCGGGGAGGGCGAGATCGTCGCCTCGGCGAGCGGCAGCTGGGCGCAATACGAACTGCGCGGTGTCTGGCGCCAGGACGACCAGGTGCTCCAGTTCCTCGCCTTCCCCGACATCAAGGTCGGCCTCGAAAAGCGCGCCGCGATTTACGAATCGCTCGGGCTGATCAACGAGCAATTGTGGCTCGGCCATTTCGAAATGTGGTCGGGATCGGGGCTGATCGTGTTCCGCCACGCCGCGTTGGTCAGCGAGAGCGACGGGCTGACGTTCGAACAGGCCGAGGCCATCGCCGAGGCCGCGATGGAAGAGTGCGAACGCTTTTACCCGGTGTTCCAGTTCGTCCTGTGGGGCGGCAAGTCGCCGAGCGAGGCGATCGCCGCCGCGCTGATCGACACCGCCGGAGAGGCGTGACGCCATGACGTCATTCCCGGATTCCCAGTTTCCTGGCCCGACCTGGCTAGTCGGTTGCGGCAACATGGCCGGGGCGATGGTGACCGGCTGGCGCGCGGCCGGGATCGACCTTGTCGCCGTGACCGCGATCCGGCCGAGCGGAGCTGCGGTCGAGGGGGTCCGCACTGTCAGCGCACTCCCCGACGGCCCGCCACCGGCGCTCGTCATGCTCGGCTTCAAGCCGCAGAAACTCGACGAGGTCGCGCCTGGACTTGCCCCGCGTCTCGGCGCGGACACGATCGTCATCTCGCTGCTCGCCGGGGTCGAAGCGGCAACGTTGCGCCAGCGCTTCCCCACCGCCCGCGCCTGCGTCCGTGCCATGCCCAACCTGCCGGTCGCCCAGCGCAAGGGCGTCATCGCGCTTTACAGCGAAGACGATGACCCCGCCGCGCTGACACTCGTTCAAGCGCTGATGGCTGCCCTCGGCTTTGCCCCGATCGTCGATGACGAAGCCCATTTCTCCGCGATCGGCGCGGTCGCTGGCTCGGGCCCCGCATATGTCGCCCGCTTCGTCGACGCGCTTATCTCGGGAGGGGAGGGGCTCGGCCTCGCCCCCGATCTCGCCGCCCGCATCGCGCTCGACACGCTCACCGGCACCGCCGCGATGGCAGTGGCCACCAACCTGCCGATGGCTGAGCTCGCCCGCCACGTGGCCTCGCCCAAGGGCACCACCGAGGCCGGGCTCGCGGTGCTCGACGCATCCGACGGTATCAACCAGCTGATCGGGCGAATGCTCGCCGCGTCGATCGCGCGCGGCAAGGAACTGGCCGACGCTGCCCGCCAGGGTTGAATCGACCCCTGCGGTTGATCGTTTCCCCGGCCTCGCCTATTCGCAGCCGCAACAAAGGGGCTTGCATGGTTGACGGACCGAATTTTGACGATCGCGACGGATGGATCTGGTTTGATGGCAAACTCGTGCCGTGGCGCGAGGCGAACGTCCATGTCCTGACCCACGCGCTTCACTATGCCTCGTCGGTGTTCGAGGGCCAGCGTGCCTACAACGGCACCATCTTCAAGCTCGACGAGCATAGCCAGCGGCTGCGCAACAGCGCCGAGTTGCTCGGCTTCACCCTGCCGTGGAGCGTCGAACAGATCGGCGCCGCCTGCAACGAAGTGCTGGCCTCCAATGGCCTGACCGACGCCTACGTCCGCCCGGTCGCTTGGCGCGGGTCGGAGCAGATGGGCGTTTCCGCCCAGCGCACCAAGCCGCACCTCGCCATCGCTGCCTGGGAGTGGGGAAAATATTTCGATCCCAGCCTGGCCGCGCGCGGGATCAAGCTCGACATCGCCGAATGGCGCCGTCCCGCTCCCTACACCGCGCCGACCAGTGCAAAGGCCGCCGGCCTCTACATGATCTGCACCTTGTCGAAGCATCGCGCCGAAGATCGCGGCTTTCACGACGCGCTGATGTTCGATTGGCGCGGCCAGGTCGCCGAAGCCACTGGCGCCAACGCCTTCTTCATTCGCGATGGCGCCATTCATACCCCCACGCCTGACTGTTTTCTCGACGGCATTACCCGCCGCACCGTCATCGATCTCGCCCGCAATCGCGGCGTCGAGGTGATCGAGCGCGCCATCTGGCCGGAGGAACTGGAAAGCTTTGAACAGATGTTCCTCACCGGATCGGCCGCCGAAGTGACCTTCGTCGGGTCGGCCGGCCCGTGGAACTTCGAGGTCGGCGACCTCTCGCGCCAGCTCGCGCTCGATTACGAGGACCTCGTCAACGGACGGCAGCCGACCATTTGACCTGAACTTCGTCGTAGATGGTTCGAACTTTGTGCCTCCTTGCTTGTCGCAGGGACTTTTTTCACGCTTTGGCAAGACCTGATCACTAGGCCTTCGTGCTGGTGTAAAGGGCCGACAGCTGATGGAGCGGGGGACGATCGGGCAGGATGAACCGCTGTTTCCGGCGCGCCTCGTGGCGGATCGGTTCGGCAAGGTGCCGCTGCGCGACATTTGTCACTTCTCCGCACCCCAGGATGTCGCGACGAGCACGATCAGGCTGGCGCAATTCCATGCATTGATCCGGCTCGTCCCGGTGACCGTTACGGCCAACCTGTTCAACGCGGTGGTGGTCGTGGCCGCGCTAGCCGGGTCTGTCCGCGGATGGCAGCTCGCCACATGGTTCGGGATCATGACCAGCTTTTGCACTCATCGCCTGCTCCGTGCCTGGCGACTGGTGCACGACCCGCTGTACGCCCAGCGCAACCCGACCGGACTTCGCTCGATCACCACCGGGATTGGACTGTTGGCGCTGCTGTGGGCCGTGCCGATGCTGGCGTGGTTTCCGCACGCCAGCGAGAATCAGCGGTTGCTGATCGTGATCGTGATGATCGGAATGATGAGCGGCGCGAGCGTGACCATGGCGAGTGTCCCGCCTGCCGCCTTCGCCTATATCGCGATCCTCGCGGTCGCGTCGATCGGCGCGACGATCGAGCTTGGCGCACCGTTGATCGGTTTGCTGACGCTGGCTTTCGCCGGGACGCTTTGCTGGTCGTCGCTGGTGAGCGCGCGTCAGTTCGTCAGCCATCTCCGCGCCCGGCTCGAGCTAGAGGAGCAGGCGCAACTGGTCAGGCTCCTGCGCGAGTTCGAGGCAAGCGGCAGCGACTGGCTGTGGGAGCTCGATGCCGACCTTCGCCTGCGCTTCATGACCGCCGCAATGGCGCGCGAGATCGGCCGCCCGATCAGCGAATTGCTCGGCGTCAGCGTCTTCACCCTGCTCGACCCGACCCGCCAAATCTCCGAGGTCTCGTCGGGCATGCGCGCCGTCTTGGATCATTTTCGCGCCGGCGAGGACTTCCGCGACCGCGCGATCCTGACGAAGGGCGGGACGCGCTGGTGGGCATTGTCGGGCAAGCGGATGATCGACGAACATGGTACCGTCGTGGGCTGGCGCGGAGTTGGCTCCGACATCACCGACATCCGTCTCCACGGTGACGATTCCACGCGGAATGCCCGGCGCGATCCGCTGACCGGGCTCGCCAATCGCCTGCTCGTTCGCGAACAGATCGAGGAAGCGCTGCTGCGCCAGTGCCAGGGCGACAGCGACTGCGCCCTGCTGCTGGTCGACCTTGACCGCTTCAAGCTGGTCAACGACACGCTTGGCCACGCCATCGGCGACCAACTGTTGATCGAGGTCGCCCGGCGGCTCGAACGGATCGTCGGCACCGGCGGGACGGTTGGCCGTCTCGGCGGCGACGAGTTCGCGGTCATCTGGCGCGACTGCAGTCGCCGCGACGCCGTCGATGATCTCGCCGGCCAGATCATCGCCGACCTGTCGCGCAGCTTCACGATCGGCGTCGCCAACGTCCATATCGGCGCCTCGCTTGGCATCGCCATCGGCCCTGCCGACGGCGCGCGAGAGGAAGCGCTGATCCGTAGCGCCGACCTCGCGCTCTATCGCGCCAAGGCGGCCGGGCGCGGCAGCCACGCTTTCTTCGAACGCCATATGTTCGAGGACGCGGAGGACCATCGCCTGCTCGAGAACGACGTGCGCGAGGCGCTCAACGCCGGCGGCTTCACGCTCGCCTATCAACCGATCGTCGACGCCGACAGCGGCAATGTCGTCGGCCGCGAGGCGCTGCTCCGCTGGCGCCATCCGACGCGGGGCGACATCGCGCCCAACGTGTTCATCCCGATCATCGAGGATGCTGGCCTCATCCACCAGATCGGCGGCTGGGTGATCCGCGAGGCGTGCGCCGAGGCGGCGCGCTGGACCGAGCCGATGCGCGTCGCGGTCAACGTCTCGGCGGCGCAGCTCGGCGGGCCGGGTCTCGCTCAGGCGGTCGTCGGCGCGCTGGCGTCGAGCGGACTCCATCCCAACCTGCTCGAACTCGAAGTCACCGAAAGCATCTTTCTGGGGGACGACCCCGCCACCATGGGCTCGCTCGCCCGGATGCGCGCGCTCGGCGTCCGGCTGGTGCTCGACGATTTCGGCAAGGGCTATTCGTCGTTCGGCTATTTGAGCCGCGCCAAATTCGCCAAGATCAAGATCGACCAGCAGTTCGTCCGCGACGCCGCCGATGGCAACCAGGATTCGCGCGCCATCGTCGCCGCCATCCTCGCGCTCGCCCGCGGCCTCGGCGTCGAAACCACCGCCGAGGGCGTCGAGACCGAGCACCATGCGCAGGTCATGCGCGAGCTGGGCTGCACCCAGCTTCAGGGCTATTACTTCGGCCGCCCGGTCGCGTCGGCCAACATCGAACAAACCGCCCGGCGCATCGTCAGGAAACGCGCCTGACTCTGGCTCCTAGCCCAAACTCGCCGCAGCATTGCGGCAATCGGCGGCGCACTCGCGGCAAATCTGCGCGCACAGGCGGCAATGCTCATGCTCGTGACGCTCGCATTCAGCCGCGCACGCCTCGCACATCCGCGCGCACAGCTCGAGCAGCTCTCGCAGCATCGGCTGGTCGTTCCCGGTCTGGCGGATCGCAAGCCGCGACGTCGCCTCGCAAATGTCCGAACAATCGAGGCACAGCCGGATGCACTGGGTCATATCCATCGCCTCGGGACCGCGTGCCTCGGCCTGGCAGGCATCGGCACACGACAGCGACATCTTGGCGCAATACATCAAATGATGCGCCGCTTCGGCGAGCGCCGGGTTGGCCTTGGCGTTGGGGTGAAGGCCGATCATCTTGCGAATGGACATGCGCGCTCCTGTTTTGTCTTGAATGCGACATGGCACGCGAAGTTCCCCTTGAGCAAGCGCCACGCCAAAGCTAGGTTCGCGCTTCGTTCCGCCTAAGGGGTATTCATGGACGCCACAGTCGCGATCATCGTCATCGTTGCGCTGCTTGTTGGTGCGCTGGTTGGCTGGCTCGTCGGCTCGCGCGCGAGCGCGGCGGGGCAGGGGGTAGTCGATTCGCTGCGGCTCCAGCTCGACTCAGTGCGCGAGGAGCGCGACGGGCATGCGCGGAGTGTCGAAGCAGTCCGCGCCGAGCATAATGAGCTCGCCACGCGCCACGCCGCCGCCGCCGCGCAGCAGGACGAGCGCGAGCGCGGATTCGAGCAACGCCTCGCCGAGCTAACCGCCGCCAAGGAAGCGCTCGGCGCCCAATTTGCCGAGGTCGGCGGCAAATTGCTGGAGAGTGCGCAAAAGCAGTTTCTCGAACGCGCCGAGCAGCGCTTCAAGGAATCCGAGGCAACTTCCGGCAATAATCTGAAGGCTTTGCTTCAGCCTGTTCATGATCGGTTGCAACGTTACGAGCAGGTTGTCGGCAAAGTCGAGGAGGACCGGCGCAAGGATTTCGGGCTGCTAACCGGCCATATCGAAGCGATGAAGTCGGGCACCGAACGAGTCTCGGCCGAGGCCGCCAAGCTCGTCAACGCGCTTCGCAACGCCCCCAAGGCGCGCGGCCGCTGGGGCGAGCAGCAGCTGCGCAACGTGCTCGAAAATTGCGGCCTGTCTGAACATGCGGACTTTGCCACCGAGGTCAGCGTCACTGGCGACGAGGGCGTTCGCCTCCGCCCCGACGTCATCGTCCGCGTCCCCGGCGGCCAAAGCCTGGTGATCGACGCCAAAGTGTCGCTCAACGCCTATCAGGACGCGTTCGGTGCGGTCGACGAGGTCGAGCGCGCGGCGCATCTCGTCAGCCACGCCAACGCCATCAAGGCGCACGTCAACACCTTGGGCGCGAAGGCCTATTGGTCGCAATTCGCCGACGCCCCCGACTATGTCGTGATGTTCATCCCCGGCGAGCATTTCCTCTCGGCCGCGCTCGAGCAGGATTCGGAGCTGTGGGATTATGCCTTCGGCCGCCGCGTGCTGCTCGCCACTCCGACCAACCTCATCGCCATTGCCCGCACCGTCGCTGCGGTGTGGCGACAGGAGAAGCTCGCAACCGAAGCGAGGAGAATCGGCGAGTTGGGGAAAGAATTATATGATCGGCTGGTAATTGCTGCCGGACATTTGCGCGTTGTAGGCAGCGGGCTCGGGACAGCTGTGACGAACTACAACAAATTCGTGACTAGCTTCGAGGAGAGATTAGTTAAGACCGGTAAAAAGTTTGAGGACCTTAACCTCGAACCTAGTTCAAAAAAGCTAGAAGACCTTCCTGCCGTCGAAGCGCTTGCGCGCTATTCGGACGTGGCGCTCCCCAGCCCCATTGCCGACGAGGACGACGCCCTCGCGTAACGATTATGCTGGCATAATAGGATTTCGCCTGCAACTATCCCCAATCAATTGATTCGCTTGGGAAAAACGACAAAGCAGCCATTGCGCGGAGGGCTGACTTTAGACTGACCTTAGAAGCCTCAGCGCCGTTCCAGCTCGATGATCCCCGCATTGTTGGTCAGGGTCAGGTGTCCCGGCGAGAAACGCACCCGGGCGGGTTGGGTAACGACCGCGCTACCCTGCGATTCGAAGCTCGCAGCGGGGTCGCGGCAGGCCATCTTGGTCGACATCAGCGGTCCGGTGCTCATCATGTCGCGGTCGAGCGCGTAAGTCCCGCTGAAGCTGTTGCAGCCGAACCGCGCGCTGACCCGGTCAAAGGTGAAATCCATGCGATATTCGCCCTTGAGCGGGGTCGTGCGCCCATTGACCGACACTACCTGCCAGTGACTGTCGGCCAGGGGGCCGCTCATCACTGGCGGCGCCGCGGATGGAACATCGGTCGGTCCGCCGCAGCCTTCAAAGCTGCGGTTGTCGGCGCGGACCTGCACCTTGTCGGGGTAGGCCCGCCCGCTCATTCCGTCGCGGCACCGGCCGTGGACGACGTTCACGTTGAGCCGCGGCGTCTGGTAGATCTCGCCGGCAAAGCCGTTGATCGCGCGCGGCGTCGGCTGGCTGATCGGCCCTTGGCCGTAGGGGCCGGAGAAGCGCATCTGGCGCGGGTCTATATCGAGCGTCCAGCCGGGTTCCTGGCCGACCGCGTGAAAAAAGACCCCCGTCGGGCCGGGCATCGGCGGCCCCGGGTAGCCGCCACCGAACGGGTTCTCCATCGTGGTGCAGGCCGACAGCAGCGTGGCGCCGAGCGCCAGCGGGATGAGGCGGGATAAAAAGGTCATGACGCGATAACTACTTACGGGCCCGAACCGTTCCAGTTCAGCCTCGCCAGCTTGCTCGCACCTGAAAGGCCATCACCGCCGCCGCGACCGCCGCGTTGAGGCTGTCGGCGCGACCCATCATCGGCATCTTGACGAGGAGGTCGCACGCCGCCTCATACTGCGCCGGCAACCCTTGGCTTTCATTGCCGATCAGCAGGAAACACGGCGCCTCGAAGCGCGCCTCGAGATAGTCGGTCTCGGTCCGCAGGCTGGTACCTACCAACTGCCCCGGCCCGGCTCGGAGCCACGGCAGGAACTCCTCCCACCGCGCGGTGGCGATGGCCTGCGTGAATACCGCCCCCATCGACGCCCGCACTGCCTCGACCGAATAGGGATCGGCGCAATCGTCGATCAGGATCAGTCCGCCCGCGCCGGTGGCATCGCCGGTCCTCAGGATGGTTCCGATATTGCCCGGATCACGCAGCGCCTGGGCAACGATCCACAAGGGTGAAGTTTCGCGGACGATGCGGGCGAGGTCGGTCGGCGGCTGGCGATAGGCGCCGAGCACCAGCCCGGGATTGTCCTTGCCGCTCATCTTGGCGAGGATGTCGGGGGTGGTCTCGATCGCCTCGCCCCCCGCCGCCTCGGTCGCTTCGATCAGCTCGGCGGCCAGCGGATGAGCCCCTCCCGAAGGCCCATAAGCGATAAGTTCGGGAAGTTTGCCGCTATCGCGCGCCTCGGTCAGGATGCGCAGTCCCTCGGCGAGGAACAGCCCACTCTCCCGCCGCGCCTTCTTGTCGCGCAGCGATCGGATCAGCTTGACCGTGTCATTGCCGAACGACGTGACGACCCGCGGCATCAATCTTCGCCGAAGCGACCCTCGACCAGCGCCACCAGAGCCAAGAGCGCCTCGTCGGCGCCGTCGCCCTCGGTCGTGATCAATATCTCGTCGCCCATTGCCGCGCCGAGCATCATCAGGCCCATGATCGACGTACCGACGACCTTGTTGCCGTCCTTCTCAACCTCGACCGTCGCGGTGAGTTCGCTCGCCAGCGTGACGAACTTGGCGCTCGCCCGGGCGTGAAGACCCCGGCGATTGGCGAGGGCGACCGATCGGCTCGGCACTAGGCTGCGGCCTCGCCGAGGATTTCGCTCGCTACCGAAATATATTTACGCCCCGCCTCGCGCGCAGCAGCGACTGCCGCGCGGACCCCCATCGCCTTGCGCGCTCCCTCGAGCCGGATCAGCATCGGCAGGTTGACGCCGGCGATGACCTCGATCGAGTCGCTCTTCATCAGGCTGATCGCGAGGTTCGACGGGGTGCCGCCGAACAGGTCGGTGAGGATGATCACCCCCGTGCCTTGGTCGACGCGCGCGATCGCTGCGGCAATATCGCCGCGGCGCACTTCCATGTCGTCGTCGGCGTCGATGCAAATGCCCTCGATCGCTTCCTGCGGCCCGACGACATGCTCCATTGCCGTGATGAACTCGGCCGCCAGACGGCCGTGGGTCACCAAAACCAGTCCAATCATTCCCTCACCCGCTACATAGGCCTGGATGACCAGTACCTGGATGCCCGCCTATTACTTGTCCGGTTCGTCCGAAAGACGCGCCGGCTGTTCCTCGATCATGTCGCTCGGCGGCGTGGCGAGGTCACGGTGGCGGATCATCGGCGAAAAGCCTCGGCCCCGCAACCGTTCCGTCATTTCGACCGCCGCCGCTACCGACCGGTGCCGGCCGCCCGTGCACCCGAACGCCACCGTGAGATATGTTTTGCCCGCGGCCCAATAGCGGGGAATGAGGTCGGCGAGAAGGGCTTCGATGCGCTCCATCGTCGCTCCCCAGGCGGGATCGGCGGCGACATGGTCCCGGACCGGGAGGTCCATGCCGGTGAGCGGGCGAAGCTCCTCGATCCAGTGCGGATTGTCGATGAAGCGCATGTCGAACACCAGGTCGGCGGTGCGCGACACGCCGCGCGCGAAGCCGAACGAGGCGATCGTCAGTACCGGCTCGTCGCGGTCGCTGCCATAGCGCCGGCGAAGTTCCTCGCGCAGGTCGGCGGGCTTGAGGTCGGTGGTGTCGATCACCGCGTCGGCCGTCAGCCGCAGCGGCGCGGTCATTTCGCGTTCGCGCGCGATGCCATCCTCGGCCGGGCGGTCGGGGGCGAGCGGGTGACGGCGGCGGGTTTCGCCATAGCGGCGAATGAGCTCGGCCCCGGCGCAGTCGACGTAGAGGATTTCGGGCGAGACACCTTCGATTGCGCGGACCAGCTCGGGGAGGGTAGCGACGTCGAAGCCTCTGCTGCGGACGTCCATTCCCACCGCGATCGGCATCTTCCGGCGCACTTCCCTTTCGGCATGGACGAAGGCCTGGAGCAGCGTCGCGGGCAGGTTGTCGACACAGTCCCAGCCCATGTCCTCGAGTGCATCGAGTACGCTCGACTTGCCCGCGCCCGACATGCCGGTGACGAGGAGCAGACGCGCCAGCTGCGGAGGCTGGCGGCGGGCCACGCTAAACCTTGAGCCCGAGGCGATCGAGCGCGAGCGCCACTTTCGACGCCGCCGAGGCGGTCATCGCGTCGACGCTGACCAGCGGCAGGTTAACCCCGAGGATCGGGCGCTCGCGGCTATCGTCGGGGAGCCGCTGGATGTCGCTGGTCAGATCGACCAGCAATGCCACGGGAACGTCACCGACTGTGTCCATCGTGACAATTCCGACCCCGCGGATCTCCAGTTTCCCGGTGATCGTCGACGGTGCCGACGCGATCAGCTTGCCACCCTGCTTGCGGACGATCGTCTGGTCGTCGCTGACGAGGGTAAAGCCCCGGTCAAGCAACCTTAGCGACAGGTCGGACTTGCCCGATCCGGAGATGCCGGTGATCAGCACCGCCCGCCCGTCGAGCGCGACGCAGCTTGCGTGGAGCGTTTCGGAGGAGAGGCGAATGCTCATGCGAGGTCTGCCGCTGGCAGGCGGATAGTAAAGCGGGCACCCGAAGGTGCGTCATCGCGGTCGGCCACATCAATCTCCCCGTCATGGCCTTCGACGATCGCGCGGGCGATCGCAAGGCCGAGCCCCGAATGGCGGCCAAATTGCTCGACCTCAGGCCTTACTGAGTGAAACCGGTTAAAAATAGCTTCCCGTTGCGCGGGCGGCACGCCCGGACCCTCGTCGTCAATCCGGATGCGGACGCCGTCGCCCACCCGAGCCGCAACCACTTCCACGAGGCCGCCGGGGGGCGAGAAACTGATCGCATTGTCGACGATATTGTCGATTGCGCGGGCAAGACGGGCCGGGTCGCCAAGGACCATGGTGCTATCGCGGCGGGGCCGGGCGAAGGCGATGCGGACACTTCCGGTTGTCCGCCTCTGCTCCCACGATTCGGCCAGACTCTCGATCAACGCCCCGAGGTCAACCGGCTCGAAGCGGGCGCGGGCCAGTTCGGCATCGGTCCGCGCGGCTTCGGATATATCACCGATCAGCCGGTCGAGCCGCGCCACATCGTGCCGCACCACGTCGGTCAGCCGTGCTCGCAGCGTCGGATCGTCGACCTTCTCAAGGCTTTCGACCGCCGACCGCAGCGAGGCGAGCGGATTTTTGAGCTCATGAGTCACATCCGCCGCGAACGCTTCGATATTGTCGATTCGCGTGCGCAGCGATTGGCTCATGTCGCTGACCGCGCGAGCGAGCATGCCGATCTCGTCCTGGCGCGACGGGAGCCGCGGCACTCGTACCTCACGCGCCCGGCCGAGCCTCACGCGGTGCGCGGCGCGGGCTATCCGGCGGAGCGGCGTGACGATCGTTTGCGCCAGGAACAGCGACAGGGCAGCCGACAGCAATGCGGCGATCGTCAGCGCGACCCCGAGCGACGCCCGCTCCGCGCGGATCAGGCGCGTATAGTTGCGGTCATTGACCAGCATCAGCACCACCGACCTGTCGCTCAGCGGCGACGCCGCGGTGATGATCGGGGTGAGGTCGGGCGCCTCGCGGACGTTGCTCTGCCCCTTGCCCTTCGCCAGCGCGCGTTGCGCTTCCGGCCAGTTGCCGCGCCGGTCGATCGCCGGATCGACAAACGGTTCGAGGAAGCCGCCACTGCTGAGCGCATTGAACCCACGGTCGAGCAGTCGAGCGACATTCTTTGTCCACGGCTGGCTGCGCGGATCGCGCAGGAAGAAGGTCGGACCCGTCGATTTCCAGCTGTCGATCAGCAGTTTTCCGTCCGGATCATAGAGCCTTATGCGGCTGTTGGTCACGCGTCCGATCCGCGCGAGCGTTCGAACTTTCTCGGCGGCTGGCTGATCGGCCATAACGCTGGCGGCAAAATCGGACTCCGCCTGCAGACGCCCGACCCGCTCGCTGAGCAACTGGTCGCGAAACTGGTCGAGCGTGAACAGGGCCAGCCAGACCAGGCCAAGCGTCAGCAGATTGGTGGCGAGGAGCCGGTTAGCGAGTGTGTGCCGCCACCGGAAGCGAAGCCGCGATTCGCCCGGTTCTTCCGGCTCACTCTTCGCCGAAACGATATCCGACGCCATAAAGTGTCTCGATCATGTCGAATTGGGGATCGACGCCGCGAAACTTGCGACGGACGCGCTTAATGTGGCTGTCGATCGTGCGGTCGTCGACGAACACGTCGTCGCTATAGGCGATGTCGAGCAGCTGGTTACGGGATTTGACAACCCCTGGGCGCTGGGCGAGCGCTTCGAGGATCATGAATTCGGTGACGGTCAGTGTGACCGGCCTGCCGTCCCAAGTCACCCTGTGGCGGGCGGGGTCCATCGTCAGGCGCCCGCGCTCGATCAATGCCGGTTCGGGGTTCTCCTCGCTGATTACCGCCGTTCCGCGCGCGAACTCCTGCCGCCGGAGGATCGCCCGGATGCGGGCGATCAGCAGCCGCTGAGAGAAAGGCTTGGCGATATAATCATCGGCGCCCATCGCGAGGCCGAGCGCCTCGTCGAGCTCGTCATCCTTCGAGGTCAGAAAGATCACCGGCATGTTGCTGCTCTCACGCAGCCGGCGCAGCAATTCCATCCCGTCCATCGCCGGCATCTTGATGTCGAACACCCCGAGGTCAGGCTCCTTGTCGGCGAATGCTCTAAGCGCCGCCGCTCCGTCGGAGTAGACGCGCGTCACGAACCCCTCCGCCTGAAGCGCGATCGACACCGAGGTCAGGATGTTGCGGTCGTCATCGACGAGCGCGATCTCGGGGGTCATGGCCGCTCCGGTTGACGGGAGGGGCAAGGATACCGGGCCTCAGCAGATAGGACAAGCAGTGTCGCTTTGACCCCGATCGCCTCGCTGACTATAGGCTCCGCATACGTATGCGGCGGCTCAATTTTTGCACCGTCCAAGTACGTTCATGGAGGCTGATCGGTGAGTGAGCGCATTTCTTCGCATGGGTTGGACAGCCAGGGTTTCGTTTCCGGCGCGATGCTGCACTGGAACCTGACGACCGCGCCGCTGGTCGAGCTGGCGATCCGGCGCGGCGAGGGGCTGCTCGCAAAGGACGGCCCGCTGGTCGTCAAGACCGGCAGGCATACCGGGCGCAGCGCGCAGGACAAGTTCACCGTGCGCGACGCCGAGACCGAGAACACGGTGTGGTGGGGCAAGTCGAACAAGGCGATGACCCCCGACGCCTTCGCCAACCTCAAGGCCGACTTCCTCGTCCATCTTGGCACCAAGCAGGACCTGTTCATCCAGGACCTGTTCGGCGGATCGCAGCCCGAGCATCGCGTCAAGGTTCGCGTCATCAACGAATATAGCTGGCACAGCTTGTTCATCCGCACGATGCTGGTCCGTCCCGAGACCGACGAGCTCGCAAATTTCGTCCCCGAATACACGATCATCGACTTGCCGACCTTCCGCGCTGATCCCGCGCGTCACGGTTGCCTCGGCGAGACGGTGATCGCGGTCAACTTCACCGAGAAGCTGATCCTGATCGGCGGCACCGAATATGGCGGCGAGATGAAGAAGTCGGTGTTTAGCCTGCTCAACTACTTGCTCCCGCCGCAGGGCATCATGCCGATGCATTGCTCGGCCAATATCGGCCCTAACGGCGATACCGCGATCTTTTTTGGCCTCTCGGGTACCGGCAAGACGACCCTGTCGGCCGACAAGAGCCGCACGCTGATCGGCGACGACGAGCATGGCTGGTCGGACACCGCCGTGTTCAACTTCGAGGGTGGTTGTTACGCCAAGATGATCCGCCTCTCGGCCGAGAGCGAGCCCGAGATCTTCGCCACGACTACGCGCTTCGGCACCGTGCTCGAGAATGTCGTGATGGACGAGACCGACCGCACGCTCGATCTCGACGACGCAACCCTCGCCGAGAATAGCCGCGGCGTCTATCCGATCGACTTCATCCCCAATGCGTCGGAGCGCAACATGGGGCCGGTACCGAAAAACCTCATCATGCTGACCGCCGATGCGTTCGGTGTGCTGCCTCCGATCGCGAGGCTTACCCCGGACCAGGCGATGTACCATTTCCTGTCGGGCTACACCGCCAAGGTCGCCGGCACCGAGATCGGCGTGACCGAGCCCGAGGCGACCTTCTCGACCTGCTTCGGCGCGCCGTTCATGCCGCGCCACCCGTCGGTCTATGGCAACCTCCTGAAACAGCGCATCGCCGAGGGCAGGGTCGATTGCTGGCTGGTCAATACCGGCTGGACCGGGGGCAAGTATGGCGTTGGCCACCGCATGCCGATCAAGGCAACCCGCGCGCTGCTCAACGCGGCGATCGACGGCAGCCTCAAGGCCGGCCAGTTCCGCCGCGACCCGAACTTCGGCTTTGAAGTGCCAGTCTCGGTCGCGGGGGTCGATCCGGCGATTCTCGATCCGCGCCAGACCTGGACCGACAAGGACGAGTACGACCGCACCGCGGCGAAGCTAGTCCAGCTGTTTGTCGAGAATTTCGCCGAGTTCGAAAGCCATGTCGACGACGGGGTCCGCCAAGCTGCGCCTCGCGTCGCCGCCTGATCCGCCACAGCTTCAGGGGACCGACCGCCCATCGGCGGCGGTCTCGATGACATAGCCGGTGTTTAGGAACTTGGGCGTGTCGAGATTGGCCCCGGTGTTCTGGATCACAACATAGGGGGAGTTGCGATAGCCCCCGACCGCGACGTCGCCATAGGGCTGTACATACCCCTTGAGACCGGTGCGGTGGGCGCACTTGTCGGTCATGACTTACTCTGAGGACGCAATCTCGACGACTGGGTCGACGATCAGGCAATTGCCTTCGACGCGGCGTACGACGACCATGGCCCCGACCGCGGCAGGGCCGCCACGTGCGCTCCATTCGCCATCACCGAGCCGCACGCGCCCACCGTCGCCGTCGATCGCCTGGGTGACGGTGACCCGCCGCCCGACCAACTGCGCCGCGCGGTCGTTGAGCGGGGCCGAATCGGCATTGCGCGGCCGAGCGTAGAAGCGCCGGCCAGCCATCACCGCCAGCGCCGTGTAGAGGGCGAACAAGACGAGTTGCGCGGTCACACCAAGCCCAAACAACAAAGTAAAAACCCCCGTCGCCACCGCCGCCGCGCCAACGAAGATCAGGAAAAAGCCGGGAGCAATGACCTCGGCGATGAGCAACAGGATACCGCCAATTGCCCACCACCAGCCAGGATCGACCGGGAAACTCACGAGCGAGGAATCTGCACGGTTGGCACGCCGGGCTGGGCCGCCGGGGAAGGCGCTCTAGGCGAGACAGGCTTGGGAGCAGCGGGCGACGCCACCCCTGCCAACGCCTCGCGCGCCAGCTCGCCGATCCCGCCCAACGATCCGATCAACGCGCTCGCCTCGATCGGGAACAGGATTGTCTTGGCATTTGGGGAGGTTGCGAACAGGCTGATCGCCTCGACATATTTCTGTGCGACGAAATAGTTGATCGCCTGACTGCTGCCGCCGGCGATCGCGTCAGACACCATCTGGGTCGCGGTTGCCTCGGCCTGCGCCGACCGCTCGCGCGCCTCGGCGTCGCGAAAGGCGGCCTCCTTGCGCCCCTCGGCCTCGAGAATCTGGGACTGTTTCTGGCCCTCGGCGCGGTTGATATCGTTCTGGCGTGCACCTTCGGACTCAAGAATCGATGCTCGTTTTTCGCGCTCCGCCTTCATTTGCCGCGTCATCGCGTTGACGATGTCGGCCGGCGGACGAATGTCCTTGAGCTCGACGCGGGTGATCTTGATCCCCCACGCCTCGGTCGCATGATCGACCACCGACAGCAGCCGACCGTTTATCTCGTCGCGCTTCGACAGCAATTCGTCGAGGTCCATCGACCCCATCACGGTGCGCAAGTTGGTCGTCGCGAGGTTCAGGATCGCGAGCACCATGTCGCTCACTTCATAAGCCGCCTTGGCCGCGTCGAGCACCTGGAAGAACACGACGCCGTCAACCGCGACCATCGCATTGTCCTTGGTGATGACCTCCTGCCCCGGGATGTCGAGGACCTGCTCCATCACGTTGACCTTGCGCCCGACGCGATAGAAGAACGCGGGAAAGAAGTTGAACCCGGGCTGGGCGATCGTCACGAAGCGTCCGAAATGCTCGATCGTGTAATTATAGCCCTGGTGGACGACCTTGATGCTGCTCATGACGAACAGCACAACCAGTGCAACGACGAACAGCAGGAAAATGCTCAGCATGGAAACTCCCCTCGGTTGCCGCCATGATGCGACGGTGTGGCGCGCGGTGGAAGGAAAATCGACATGAAGGCGGACCTGTTCGACAGCCAGGCGCTGCTGTTCCTTCCGGCGTCGAATCCGCGCGCGATCGCGAAGGCAAGGGCGAGCCGAGCCGACCTCGTCATCCTCGACCTCGAGGACGCGGTCAGGGACGAAGACAAGGACGCGGCGCGGGCGGCGGCGGTGGAAGCGCTCGCCGATCCGTGGCCGATGCCGGTCGCGATTCGCGTCAATGCGCTGGGAACGCGGTGGTTCGCCAAGGACGTCGCTGCCGTCCTCGCCAGTCGCGCCGACTTCGTGGTCGCGCCGATGGTGTCGTTTCCCGCCGAGGTGAATGCGGTGCGCGAAAATTGCGGGAAACCAGTCCTCGCAATGATCGAGAGTGCCGCCGGGGTGATCGCCGCGCCGGCCATTGCGCGCGATGCGGCGGGGCTGATCGTCGGCACCAACGACCTCGCCGTCGACCTTCGCCTGCCCGCCGACGCTGGCCGCGACGAGCTCCGTTTCGCGCTCCAGTCGATTGTCCTCGCCGCCCGCGCCGCCGGAATTGCGGTATTCGACGGCGTGTTCAACCGTCTCGACGATCCGCAAGGGCTTGCTCGGGAATGCGCCGAAGCCCGCCGCCTCGGCTTCGACGGCAAGACGCTGATCCACCCCGATCAGATCATACCCTGTCTTGCAGCTTTCGCGCCTACGCCCGACGAGATCACCCGGGCCGAGCGCCTTGTCGCGGCGGCGAGCGGAGGCGCCGAACGATTCGAAGGTGCGATGGTCGAAGCGATGCACGTCGCGGCCGCCAGGCGCCTGCTCGAGAGGGCGCGACGCTAGCGAACCCCTTGGCGAATCACGTCGTCCCTGTCATGGGCCGATATGGCCGCTAACGACATGCCCTTCCCCGACATCCCGCTCGGGCTCACCTTCGACGATGTCCTGCTCCAGCCGCTCGCCTCGAGCGTGCTCCCGAGCCAGGCCGACACCCATACCTTCCTCACCCGCGAAATTCCGCTCGCGATCCCCTTGCTGTCGTCGGCGATGGACACGGTGACCGAAACCGACATGGCGATCGCGCTGGCCCAGCTTGGCGGGATCGGCGTGCTCCACCGCAACCTCGACGTCGACGCGCAGGCCGCCGCAGTTCGCGCGGTCAAGCGGTTCGAAAGCGGCATGGTCGTCAACCCGATCACGATGACCCCCGACCAGACGCTGGCCGACGCACTCGAGCTGATGAAGATGCACCGTATTTCAGGTATCCCGGTGGTCGAACGTTCGGGCAAGCTGGCCGGTATCCTGACCAACCGCGATGTCCGCTTCGCCGAGAACCCGCGCCAGCCTGTTTCGGAGCTGATGACACACGAGAATCTGGCGACGGTACCACTCGGCACGGGGCAGGAGGCAGCGCGGCGGATCCTGCATCAACGCCGAATCGAAAAGCTGCTCGTCGTCGACGAGGCCAATCACTGCGTCGGGCTGATCACCGTCAAGGACATCGAGAAATCGGTCGCCTCGCCCAACGCCACCAAGGATGCCGAGGGCCGCCTGCGAGTCGCCGCGGCGACGACGGTCGGCGATGCGGGCTTCGCGCGGTCCGAAGCCTTGATCGACGCGGGCTGCGACTGCATCGTCATCGACACCGCCCACGGCCATAACAGCGACGTCGCGCGCGCCGTCGAGCGGGTCAAGAAATTGTCCAACGCGACCCAGGTCATCGCCGGCAATGTCGCCACCGCCGACGCCGCGAAGGCGCTCGCCGATGCGGGCGCCGACGCGATCAAGGTCGGCATCGGTCCGGGCTCGATCTGCACCACGCGGATCGTCGCCGGGGTCGGCGTGCCGCAATTGAGCGCGATCATGGCCGCCGCCAGCGCCGCGGCGAAGATGGGCGTTCCGGTCATCGCCGACGGCGGCATCCGCACCTCTGGCGACGTCGCCAAGGCGCTCGCCGCCGGGGCCTCGACCGCGATGATCGGCTCGCTGTTCGCCGGCACCGAGGAAGCTCCGGGCGACACCTTCCTCTACCAGGGGCGGGCGTATAAATCATACCGCGGCATGGGCAGTGTCGGGGCGATGGCGCGCGGTTCGGCCGATCGCTATTTCCAGCAGGACATCAAGGACCAGTTGAAGTTGGTGCCCGAGGGCATCGAGGGCCAGGTGCCCTACAAGGGCCCGGTTCGCGACATCGTCCACCAGCTCGTCGGCGGGGTGAAGGCGGCGATGGGCTACACCGGCTCGGCGACGATCGCCGACCTCCAGCAACGCGCGCAATTCGTCCGCATCACCAACGCGGGCCTGAGCGAAAGCCACGTCCACGACGTCTCGATCACGAGGGAAGCTCCCAATTACCCAACGCGTTGAGCCTTCACTCCCTCCCGCTCCAGCGCGAGGGGAGGGGGGCAGATGACTCCCTCTGCACGCGTTCAGGCGGCGATCGAGATCCTCGACCAGGTGGTCGCCTCCGCGCGCGACGATGGGCCACCTGCCGACGCGATCGTCACCGCGTATTTCAAGACTCGTCGCTACGCCGGATCGAAGGACCGTCGCGCCGTGCGCGAACTCGTGTTCCGCGCGATCCGCCGCTCGGCCGAGATTGCCGACAGCGGCCGCTCGGCGATGCTTGGGCTTTCGGCGGACGATCGCGAAATCCTCGACAGCTTTACTGGCCCGCCGCACGGCCCCGGTCCCGTCGTCAAGGGCGAGAAGCGGACGCGCGCAAGCCTCATTCCGCAGTGGGTGGAGACCGAGCTGTCGCCGCTGGTCACGCCCGCTGAATGGGCCGCGCTGGTCCAGCGAGCCCCGCTCGACATCCGCGTCAACACCGCCCGCACGACCCGCGAGGCAATGCTCGAGGCATTCCCCGGCGCGACCCTCACGCCGCTCAGCCCGTGGGGGCTGCGCCTCCCCGCCGATACCCGCGTCGACCAGCATCCGGCGTTCGCCGAGGGCTTGGTCGAAGTGCAGGACGAGGGCAGCCAGCTGATCGCGCTCGCCTGCGGGGCGAAACCCGGGATGCGAATCGTCGACCTGTGCGCCGGCGCCGGCGGCAAGGCGCTCGCGCTCGCCGCCGCGTCCGCCAACGCCGCCGAGATCGTCGCCTGCGACACCAATCGCCAGCGCCTCTCGCGCCTCTCCCCGCGTGCTGACCGCGCCGGCGCGACCATCACCACCCGCCTGCTCGACGCCCCGCGCGAGGCCGAGGCGCTGGTCGCTCTGCAAGGCAGCGCCGACCTCGTCCTGGTCGATGCGCCCTGCTCGGGCAGCGGCACGTGGCGGCGCAGTCCAGAGGGCCGCTGGCGTCTCACGCCTGACCGCCTAGACCGCGTCATCGCGCTCCAGGCGCGGGTGCTCGATCTCGCCGCGCCGCTGGTCAAGTCGGGCGGCGCGCTGGTTTACGCGGCCTGCTCGCTGCTGTCGCGCGAGGGAGCAGATCAAGTCGGCGCTTTCTTAGGCCGCCATTCAGAATGGACCGTGCATGATCCGCTCGGTGATGTCGGGAATGGCCTGGGTCGGAGCGAAGGGG
Source organism: Sphingomonas sp. (assembly GCF_025362505.1). Classification (GTDB taxonomy): domain Bacteria; phylum Pseudomonadota; class Alphaproteobacteria; order Sphingomonadales; family Sphingomonadaceae; genus Sphingomicrobium. The sequence continues at coordinate 39,783 of NZ_JANYGG010000026.1, forward strand.
TCGGGCGGCTGCTTACTCCCGCGCATGACGAGACCGATGGATTTTTCGTCGCGCGCCTCATCCGCTCATGCTAATTGAGGTCACGACGTGGTGGAGACTGTAATGCTCAAGCGTTTGATCCTGTTGGGAATGACCCTCGGCACAGCGGCGGCGGTTCCGCTCAGCGCACAGAAGCCCGACAGCCAGATCGCGCCCTTGTCGGTGTCGCTGCAGAAAGAAGGCGAGGCGCTCCTCGCCGCCGGGAGCTACATCGCCGCGCAGGATGCGCTTGAAACCGCGCTTGCGGTCGACCCGCGCAACCGCGAGGCATTCATCGATCTTTCCCGAGTTGCGATTCGCCAGAAACTGTTCGGCAAGGCGATCCGCTTCTCCAACAAGGCGCTCGCGCTTGAGCCCAACGACCGCGACGCGCTTGCCGTTCAAGGGGTCGCGATGGTCGAAGCCGGCGCCTCGGCTCGCGCCCAGCAGAACCTCGCCAAGCTTCAGAACTTGTGCGTGAAGGGCTGTCCGCAATTATCGGAACTCGGTGCCGCGATCACGCGCGGACCAAGCCCGACCGCGCCGAAACCCGCTCCGAAGAAGTAAGCTTGGCCGCTAGCCAAGCCGCCGAGCGACCGCGACAAACTCATCGACGCTGATAACCTCGGCGCGCTGGGCGCTGTCGATACCGAGTTCGGCGAGCGCTTCGAGCGCTCCCGGGACCGACTTCAGGCTCTGGCGGAGCATCTTTCGCCGCTGACCAAAGGCGGCCGCCGTCACCCGTTCCAGCACCGCCAGTCCGACCCCTTCCGGCGCTTCCTTGGGGACCAGGTGGACCACCGCCGACGCGACCTTGGGCGCCGGAGTGAAGGCCGAGCGGTGAACCGCCAGCGCGATCCGCGCCTCGCACCGCCACTGCGCCGCGACCGACAGCCGGCCATAATGCTCGCTTCCCTCCGTCGCGACGATCCGCTCGGCGACCTCGCGCTGGAACATCAGCGTCAGGCTCGTCCACCACGGCGGCCACGGGCCGCCGAGCCACCGCAGCAGCAGCGCCGTGCCGACATTGTACGGCAGGTTGGCGACGATGTGCGCCGCACCAGGATTTTCGGCGCCGACCACGGAGCGCTCGTCGATCTCGAGCGCATCGCCCTCGATCACTCGCAGCCGATCGGGGAAGGCGGCCTCGAGCTCGGCCAGCGCCGGAAGGCACCGCCGGTCGCGCTCGACCGCGATCACTTTCGCGCCGGTCTCGAGCAATGCGTGCGTCAGTCCGCCCGGTCCCGGACCGACTTCATAGACATTCGCCCCGTCGAGCTCCCCCGGGATTGCCGCGATTCGCGCCAGCAACTGCCGGTCGAGGATGAAATTTTGCCCAAGCGCCTTGCTCGCCGACAGGCCGTGGCGGGCGATGACCGCGCGAAGCGGCTCGGCCTCGCTCACGCGCAGGAAGCGCGATACGCCGCCGCGCTCGCCGCGACTCGGATCGCGGCCGCCATTGCGCGCGGATCGGCGCGGTCCTGCCCGGCGATGTCGAACGCGGTGCCATGATCGGGTGCGGTGCGGACAATCGGCAGGCCGAGGGTGATGTTCACTCCCTCCTCGAAATGGAGCGTTTTCAGCGGGATCAGCGCCTGGTCGTGGTACATGCACAAGGCCGCATCATACTGAGCACGGGCGCTGGCATGGAACATCGCGTCGGCCGAATGCGGCCCTGTCACGTGCCATCCCTCGGCGCGCAGCGCGGCGATCGCCGGCTCGATAATATCGATCTCCTCGCGTCCCATCGCCCCGCCCTCTCCGGAATGCGGATTGAACGCCGCCACCGCGAGTCGCGGCTGGACGATCCCGAAATTACGTTGCAATCCACGCAGCGCCGCCCGCCCGCGCGCCTCGATCAATCCCTGCGTAAGCAATCCCTGCACTTGCCCGAGCGCGACATGCGTCGTCACCGGCACCGTCCTCAGGCTCGGCCCGGCGAGCATCATTGCGACATTGCTGGCCGACACGCCGCACCGTTCGGCGACGAATTCGGTTTGCCCCGAATGGGTGAAGCCGATGCTGTAAAGCTGCTCCTTGCTCACTGGCCCGGTGACCACCGCGCTCGCGGTTCCCGACCGGGCGAGGCCAACCGCCATTTCGAGCGCATCGAGTGCGGCATGAGCCCCCGCGACGGTCGGCTGACCAGGCACGTCCGCTCCCGTCGCCGGCACCACGATCAGCGGCAGTCCCACATCGAACGCGGCATCGGCGTCGCGCGGGTCGTCGACCGTCGCGATCGGCCCGTCCCACACCGCCGACAGCGCGCGCGGATCACCGATCACGACGAACGGCGGCAAGCTGAACGCGCCTCGATGATCCCAGCATTTGGCGACGATTTCCGGCCCGATTCCCGCCGGATCACCCAGCGAGATCGCGATCGGCGGCGTCGAATTGCTCGCCAATGGTCTAGCGGAAATCGATCACGGCGTCGCGCCGCAGGTCGCGCAGGTATCGCCGCGCTCGCAGATTCACTCGCGCCTCGTTGAGCTGCGAATAGACCTGGTCGAAGGTCGGCGCGGTCGGATCGACCTCGTCGCGACCGCAGATCACCAGCGTGCGAACGCCTTCGTCAATCGATCCGAACGGCCGCGTTGCCTGGCCGACCTGCATCGGCAGCATCATCTCCTGCAGCGCCGCCGGCAGGTCACGCAGCTTGACCCCGTCGGACTGAACCACTTCGCCCTTGAAGTCGGCGGCAAGCTTGTCGGCTCCGCCGCACCCGCCGATATTCGCCACCGCCGCGGCGAACTTCTGAACGGTCGGCTCGGCCTGCTCGCGGGTGATCCCCTTGGGAAAGGACATCGACACCTGCTTGAGGCTGAGCACCGCGTTGCGCGCATCGGCGGTGAGGATCTTGCGCGTGTCCTGGAGGGCAATGATCGACACACCACCGGGGACCGGGATCGGATCGGACACGCTGCCCGGCTTCAAAGTCCGAACCGCTGCCGCGATTGGCGCGGGAAGCTGCTCGGGCCGCACCCAGCCCAGGTCACCGCCGACCGCCGAGGTCGACGCTTCGCTGTACTGGCGGGCGTAGCCGACGAACGACCCGCCCTGCTTTAGCGCAGCGAGGATCTTGGCGGCGTTCTCGGCGACCTGCGCCTCGTTGCCCGGGGTCGCGGCAAGGTAGATCTCACCGACGCGATATTCCTCCGTGCCTTTCGACGCGTTCATCTTGTCGATCACCGCCTTGACCTCGTCGTCACCGACGCTGACGCCGTTTTCGACCTTGGCGCGCTGAAGACGCTGCCATGCGATCTCGCCCTCGATCTGGCGGCGGATCGAGCGAATCGACGAGCCGTTGCCCTTGAGATAGTCGGCCATCTGCTCGGGCGTCTGCTTTACGTTGCCGGCAACGCGCGCAACCGTCTTGTCGATGTCGGCTGCGGAGACCTTGATGTCCTCGCCCTTCGCCGCCTGGATCTGCAGCGTCTCGTCGATCAGGTTGCGCAGCACCTGCTGGCGCAGCGTCTGCATCTGGTCGGCGGGGATCTTGCCGCCGTTGGCGATCGCCAGCAGCGCGAGCCGCTGGTCGATGTCGGTCTGGGTGATCACCGTCCCATTGACGATCGCGGTCGCACGAACCTCGGTCGGCAGGGTCGTTCCGAACAGTTCGGGGTTCGACGGCAGGCGCAGCCCGGTCGTGCTGTTAAACGGAGTCGCCACCGGGGCGGTGTCGTCGGGAGCCTCCTGTGCCAGCGCGACGCTTGCCAGCGCGACCGCCGCGCTTGCCGCCAGTTTGACTGTCCAGCTCATCGTCTTGCCTGATTCCACGCTCGAAATATCCTTGTTGTGCAACCGTCTAGGGGAAGCCCTTTGCGCCACCCCGCTTAACCCAGCCTTAGCGGCCAAGGTTCTTGAGAGCGAAATGGAGTGCGAAAGTGCTGCCTTTGCGGAACGTACCGATGCGCTCATAGTCGCGTCGCCACTGGACGCCTAATGTCAGGCAATCATCCTCATAATCGATCCCCAGCCGGTGGCGGACCGGCTTGAAGCCGCTGGCCAGCGATAGCGGATCTTCGGTCTTGTTGGTGAGGTCGATCACGGTCGCTCCGAACAGCGACCAATAGCGGCGGAACTTTACCCGCCCGGCGAGCCTCAGCTCTTCCTTGTCGCGTAAATCCTCGATCGCCGGATCAATGTTGCGGTTGAGGCGGAGATAGCCGAGCTGCAGATAGGTCTGCTCGCTGCCGAACGTCAGGTCGACCTCGTTATGGCGGATCGCAAAATTGCCTTTGTCGATGCGAAAGCGATGCGAGATGTCGACCAGCCGGCCATAGCGGACACGGGTTCGCCCGACGATGTCGGAAAAGCGGTCGGTCAGCCCGGTGCCGATCGGAAAGATCGTCGGGCTTCGTCTCAGGCGATAACTTTGGCCGATGACGGTGTTGACCGAAAAGCGCGGCCTCTCGAGGGTGTATTCGGCGCCATAGGTCACCCGCGAGCCATCCTCCCACCGGTCGTAGCCTGAGAAGCGGTTGATCGCGAACAGGTTCGAATCCTCGAGGTCGATCGAACGGCTGTCCTCATTGGGTATCGCGATGTTCGGCGTTGGCGGGGTCAGCACGACCTGGAACCGGGGCACGAACATCTGCGTCCCCCCGAACGCCCGCCCGACCAGCGGCCAGCGCGCATCGGCGACGAGCGCGCCGATCGCGCGTGAATGCCATCCGTCTAGGCCGCGATATGAGACGACGCTGGTCGATGCCGAATCATCGGTGTGATAGACGTCGCCGCGAGCGAGGGCGGTAAAGGTCAGCTGCTGGCCCATCGCGGTCAGCTTTCGCATGTCCCACCGCGCCTGAACGAACGCGCGTTGCGTATCCTGACCGTCAGTGCGCGTGATCGCCAGGCTGTTCGCCTGCAATTCGATCCGCCCGCCGAAGATCGGGTTGGTTAGCCGCAGTCGCGCGTCGATCACCGGCAATGCAATCGGGATCGTCTTCTGCTTGTCGTCGACGCGCAGGCCCTGGAACACCCAGGCGGCAATCGAGACATAGCTGTTGCGGTCGATCCGCTCGAGGTCGAGGAAGCTGCGCAGCCGATCGTCGCGGGTCAGGTCGTAGCGCCGCGTCACGGTCTTGTCGGTCGCCGCGCGAAGCGATACTGTCAGGCTCCAATAGGGGTTGAACTGGGCGCGGCCATTGGCTTCAAAATAGCCACGGAAGGCATTGCGGCCGATCGGTTGAAGGGTCGTCGAGCTGTCGACCCGGCTGTAGGACGTGAATGCACCGACTTGGAACGCACCGATTTTGGTCAGCTGGCGATAGCGGCCTTCGATCGACGGCGTCGTACTCGAATAAAGATGCGGTGTAACGGTGAGGTCCCGGTTGGGCGCAAACTGCCAATGGTATGCCGCCGCGATTTCGAGGCCGTTCGAGTTCGAATAAGCGAGGTCGGGAATGAGCAAGCCGGTCTGACCCCCGCTCCCGGTTCTGATCGCGACGATGGACAGGAGCGGCAAAGAGACGCCCAGCACGTTCAACCGCCCGCCGCTGAACTTGATATGTTTGCCGTCAGCGGACCGTTCGACCCGAGCCGCGGTGATGGTCCAGCTCGGCCGCTTCTGCCGCCCGCATTCGGCAGTAATCGGGCAGCCCGTGTAAATCGCATTGTCGAGGACCGTCGCGCCATTAAGCCGCCTGCCTCGCTGCGCCGCCACCCGCCCGCCGGTGTCGAGCACCAGCAACAAATTATCGATCGTCCCGTCTTTGAGGCTGTCGGTCAGATCGACCTTGTCACCGATCAGCTTATTGCCCTGCGGGTCGAGCACGACGACGTTGCCGGACGCCTGCACCTGACCGGTCTTGCGGTCCCACACCACCCGATCGGCGGCGAGGTAATTGCCGTCACGGGCGAGCCTTACCGATCCGCTGGCACTGACCACTTCGCTACCATTGTCATAGGACAGGTTGTCGGCGGCGAAGTCGAGTGACCCGGTATTCTCCAGGATCAGCGGGCTTCCATCCGCTGCCGGCGCGACCGTCGCCGCGTCCTGCGCACGAGCCACGGCGGGAGCTGCGAGCAACAGCGGCAGCGCCGTCCAACAAAACTTCGATGCGCGCAACGCTGGCTCGTCCGGATGAGGGGTTCGTCTTCGCCTATTGCACCTCGAACCGAGGGCGGCAATCCGGAACGCACCGCGCCCGAGCGCGCTATCGCCTTTGCCTAAGCGTTCACCACGCCCTAAAGCGCGCCCAACTTTTATCCGTAGCCCAAGGACTCTCCATGCAGATCCGTTTCGCTTCCACCCGCCCCGCCGGCGATCATGCGCTCGTCATCGCTGTCGCTGGTCCCGACCGGGCAGCGCTCGGCGCATTCGGCGCCGGGCTTGACGCCGCGCTCCGCCGCCAGCGGTTCGAGGGCGAGGCGGGCGGCGCGGCCGAGCATTTCCTCGCCGACGATAATGGCCGTCGCCTGCTCGTCATCGGCCTCGGCGCAAACGCCAAGCCGGCCGACGCCGCCGAGAAACTGGGTGGCAAGATCGTCGAACGGCTGCTGATTTCGGGCGAGACCAATGCGGTGCTCGACCTCACCGGCCTTGGCTTCGACGCCGACAGTGCAGCCCGCGTCGCGCTCGCCGCCACGCTGCGCTCGTGGCGGCATGACCGCTACCGCACCAAGCTCAAGGAAAAGCAGAAGCCGACGCTCGGATCGCTGACTATCGTCGGTGCCCCGGCCGAGGCCGAAGCGCGCTGGACCGCCCGTTACGCTCCCCTCGCTGCGGGCGTTGAGCTGACCCGCGAACTCGTCGCCGAGCCCGCCAACATCATCTATCCCGAAAGCTTCGTCGCCCGCTGCCGCGCCTCGATGGAAGGGCTCGGGATCGAGTTCGAAGTGCTCGGTGAAAAGGAAATGGCCGATCTCGGCATGGGCGCGCTGCTCGGCGTGTCACAGGGCTCGGTGCGCGACGCCCAATTGCTCGTGATGCGCTGGAACGGCGGAGAGCCCGGCGCGACCCCGGTCTGCTTCATCGGCAAGGGCGTGACCTTCGATACCGGCGGCATCTCGATCAAGCCCGCCGCGGGCATGGAATCGATGAAGTGGGACATGGGCGGTGCCGGCGCGGTCGCGGGCGCGATGAAGGCGATCGCCGGGCGCAAGGCGAAAGCGAACGTCGTCGGCATCTGCGGCCTTGTCGAGAACATGCCCGACGGCAATGCCCAGCGCCCCGGCGACGTCGTAACGTCGATGAACGGCCAGACGATCGAGGTGATCAACACCGACGCCGAAGGCCGCCTCGTGCTGTGCGATGCGCTGACCTGGGCACAGGCCAATGTAAAGCCCGCCACGATCATCGACCTCGCCACGCTGACCGGGGCGATGATCGTTGCGCTCGGCCACGAGATGGGCGGCATGTTCGCCAACGACGACAATCTCGCGCAGCAGCTCGATGCCGCGGGCAAGGCCTCGGGCGACAAATTGTGGCGCATGCCGCTGGGCGAGGCCTACGACCGGCTGATCGATTCGCCGATCGCCGACATCAAGAACGTCGGCCCGCGCGAAGCCGGATCGATTACCGCCGCCCAGTTCCTCGCCCGCTTCATCGACGAGGGCGTGCGCTGGGCCCACCTCGACATCGCCGGGATGGCGTGGAGCGACAAGGCGAGCAGCACCTACGACAAGGGCGCGACCGGTTTCGGCGTGCGATTGCTTGACCAGTATGTTTCAGACGTGGTCGAGAAGTGAGTCGTCATTGCGAGGAGCGCGGCGACGAAGCAATCCAGCAGGGTAAAGCTGGGTTGCTTCGCTTCGCTCGCAATGACGGAATGTAATGCAAGTCGACTTCTATCAGATCGCCCACACCACCCCCGACGCGGTCCTGACCTCGATCGCGACCAGGCTTCTCGCGCAGAACCAGCGCCTCATCGCCATTTCCTCCGACGAAGCGCAGCTCGCCCGCCTCGACCGCCAGCTGTGGAGCGACGGCCCGAGCTTCATCCCCCATGGTGTCGCCGGCGGCCCCGACGATGCGCGCCAGCCGGTCCTCCTCTCGACCACCCCCGACGCTCCCAACCTCGCGCGCAACATCGCCATCGCCGATGGCGAGTGGCGCGAGGCCGCGCTGACCTTCGACCGCGCCTTCTTCCTGTTCGACGAAAGCCATCTCGAAGCGGCGCGGCTGGCGTGGAAGCTGCTTAGCGGCAGGGAAGGGGTCGAGCGCCGATACTGGGCGCAGGAAGACGGGCGCTGGACCCAAAAGGCCTAAGCGAAAGCCTGCTTTCGCGACTTCAAAAGCTTACCTGCCTTGCCCTTTCCCGCCCCTCCAGCTAGGGGCGCGGCCAACCCATCACCCCCAGCACAGGAGCCCGTCCGGCCATGACGACCGAGCGCACCTTTTCGATCATCAAACCCGATGCCACCCGCCGCAACCTGACCGGCGCGGTGACAAAATTGCTTGAGGAGGCCGGCCTGCGCGTCGTCGCCTCGAAGCGCATCCATTTGTCGCTGCGCCAGGCCGAGGAATTCTATGGCGTCCATCGCGAGCGCCCGTTCTTCAACGACCTGGTGTCCTTCATGATCTCCGGCCCGGTGGTCGTGCAGGTCCTCGAGGGCGACAATGCCGTCGCGAAGAACCGCGACGTGATGGGCGCGACCAACCCCGCCAACGCCGACGCCGGCACGATCCGCAAGGAATTGGCGGAGTCGATCGAGGCCAATTCGGTCCACGGCTCGGACAGCCTCGAAAATGCCGCGACCGAAATCGCCTTCTTCTTCAAGCCGGACGAAATCGTCGGCTAACCCACAGCCGCCGTTGCGAGAAGCGTAGCGACGAAGCAGTCCAGCGGCGCGAAAGCTGGATTGTTTCGCTGCGCTCGCAAGGGCGAACAAAAATGAGAGGCCGTCGGAGCGATGCGGCGTGGATGGCGGAAAGCCGACGTTTTCTGCTTTACTGACGGTCGACGTTTGGACAGTGTGGACGCACTGGCGATTTTTTCGCGGTGAGACCTTCGCTGTGACGTTCGTGGGTGTGTATCGTGCGTGGCGAGGCGGCTGCGGCGAGCGAGCGAATTCCATCGAGGGGGCAGCGGCGACCATCCGCCACCCCTGCCACAAACTAACCAAATAGGAAAGAAATTTGGTGGTTTAGGCACGACCGGACGTTCTTTGACGACCTCGTGTCCCTCATGATCTCCGGCGCGGTGGTCAATCAAGTGCTCGAAGGCGACAATGCCGTCGCGAAGAACCGCGAAGTCATGGGCGCAGCCAACGCCGCCACGATCCGAAAGGAACTTGCGGAATCGATCAAGGCCAATTCGGTCCACGGCTCGGACAGCCTCGAGAATGCCGCCACCGAGATCGCGTTCTTCTTCAAGCCGGACGAGAACGTCGGGTAGGGTCGTGCGCTTGATGAATTAGTTCAATGACTGATGCGGATTTTAATTCCGACAAGAATCCGTCCCAGCCAAGAAGATATTCTGCACCTTGGGCGTGCGAACGCCATGCCTTCAGTCTTGTTGAAGGAAGTTCGTCAACTGAAATTGCGGCGCCCTTCCCCGTTACAAAAATTAAATCTTTGTACGATGACCAAAGCGGTACGTAGTCGCCGTGATATTCATAAAAGGATCGAAAAAATTTAAATACGGATAGGCCCATCTCAAGTCTGGGAATGGGTCGAATGCCATATCCCATTTTTTTGCGTCTCTCTTTAAGGCGACCAATTGGCGCGTATTCATAAAGGGGTCGCTGAGTGTTGATTTCGGTCACTGCTAGCAGCCCGACCTCGGTACGCACGATAAGACTAGGGATTTTGTGGATTATAAAAACTGATCCGGGGCCACGCAGTTGTTCTGCTTCCTCCTTCGCACTTTGCAACGTAGTGTGCATGCAGCCAGCGAAATAATGAGTGACCCAAGTCGAGTACCACGCATTTCTACAGCGAGAAAGGAAAAAGAGCTTTCCTGCTTGGAAGTCATTGATGAGCGACTGAGCCATCTTCGAGCGACGTTTTGTGCCCTCAAATGACACTAGGGTCAGGACTCGTTGATCAGAGCCAGAAGATGACGGTGGCGGCGAGGGCGATGGCGGAGAGGAAGACGGTCGGGCATCGATCGTAGCGAGTGGCGACGCGGCGCCAGTCCTTGAGGCGGCCGAACATGATCTCGAT
>NZ_JANYGG010000039.1 GCF_025362505.1 Sphingomonas sp.
AGCCCTCTCCACCATCGCCGTCCTGCGCCCGTCGCGAGCGAGCGTCCTGCACTATGACAGGCGAAAGTCACGGTAGTTATAACAGGTTGTGCAACATCGCGTTATCCGTTGACATCTGAATGCTTTGTATCCTTGGAAAGCGTTTGTGTGCGGTGCGCCGGTGACGGGTTGCAAAGCTGTTAACATCTGGGCGGGGGCTCTCTATGGCAACGTCGGCACGTGCATTGAGGAATTTGGTCGGGATGAGCGATCCGGCGGCCGAGCGGATCAGACGATTGAGCGAGGGACAGCTCGACTGCTTGCGTCTCGTCGCACAGCACCTCTCGTCCAAGGAGATCGCGGCGCAGCTCGGCATTTCGTCCCATACCGTCGACCAGCGGGTTCGCGGCGCGCTGCAGGTGCTCGGCGTCGAACGCCGCAGCCAGGCCGCGCGCCTCGTCGCGCAGGAGACCGGACCCTATCAACGATTGATACATCAAGCGCCGTACATTGCCGCAGTGTCCGATGACGACCAGCAAGAGGGGGCGATCAGTCATCAGATTCGGCACGCTGATCGTGCAGGGGGGGCCGGGGAAACCGGCTCCGAAACCGAGCAGGGGTCGCAACCCCGGTCCCCTTTGGTTTTGCCGTTCGCCACCAGGAGCAATCCCAGGAACGAGATGAGTGTCGGCCGACGGCTGACCTGGATTATCATCATCGCGGTCGGCTCGACCTTCTCGGCGGGAATGTATCTCGCCGGCCTGGAAAGCCTCTCGCGGATGCTGGGTCACTGACGACCGACCTTACCTCCGCCCTGGCCCAGCCAGCCGCGGCGCGTGATGCGTCGGGGCAGAGGAAAAGACATGCGCAAACAGATGATCGAAAATGCCGCTTTCGAAGTCGCCGAGCAGGTTCGCACCGTCGAGGACGTGATCGACGCCGCCCTCTCCGAAATCGCCGAACTCCAGGGCCGCATGATGCGCGCCCGCAGTATATCCGGGGTCGGGGTTCGCACCGGCCATGACGCGCTCCAGCATGTTGCCGGCGCCTTTACCGCGCTGGTCGAAGCGCGCGGCGGGATGGGCGATTGCCACGCAGCGTTGCTCACCGCCAAGGACGCCGTCCCAGGCCTGCGCACGACGAGCTTCGGCGATGCCGAATGCCCGCCGAGCAAGGCCAGCGCCGACCTGCGCATCGTTGCCTGATCTGGAGGGGGCCGGGCAGAGCACTTTCCGCCCGGCACTGTCGCCATGAGCCGCATTCTGCTGTTCTCCCTGTTGCTGTTCGCCACCACCGGCTACGCGCTGTGGCGCGGTGACCGCGACAGCCGCGTCGTCGCCCTCATCTGCCTTGCCGCGGTGGCGCTGACCCAGTTTCTGCTGTCCCCCGTCTCAGAGCGCTACACGTCGGTCGAAGTCGGCGTCGTCCTCGTCGACCTGGTGACGCTTGTCGGCTTCACCGCGATCGCGCTCTTTTCGCAGCGCTTCTGGCCGCTGTGGGTCGCCGGGTTCCAGCTGACGACGCTGGTCGGGCATCTGCTCAAGGCGATCGACTGGTCGCTGCTGCCCCAGGCCTATGGCGCGGCGCTGACGTTCTGGAGCTATCCGATCCTCCTTATTTTGGCGATCGGCACCTGGCGATCGCATCGCCGCCGCATGGCCAGCGAATATTAACCCAATTACGGGGCTGGCCCACGACCGGGCTGACCGACTATCAAGCGACCGGATGATGCTTCCCGGACTCTCGCTTGCCCTGCTCGACGCGATCGAGGAACCGGCGATGGTCGTCGTCGGGGAACGCGTCGAAGCGGCCAACTCGTCCGCGCGCGCCGTGCTCGGCGAGCGCATTGTCGGCCGCGACGTGCGCTTCGTGCTGCGCCACCCCGATGCGCTCGAGCTGATCTTCGCGGGTCGTGGCGGCGAGCGAGAGCTAAGCTCGCTCGATGGGCGCGAACAGCCGTGGACGATCAGCGTTCGCCCGTTGCCTAAGGGCGTCCAGCTGGTTCGCCTGCTTGATCGGTCGGCGGTCCGTTCGACCGAGCGGATGCGGGTCGATTTCGTCGCCAACGCCAGCCACGAGCTGCGAACCCCCCTGACGACCATGATCGGCTATTCCGAGACGCTCGCTGAAACGGGGCCGATCGACGAAGCCCTGCGAATCCAGTTCGGCACGACGATTCACGGCGAGGCCCGGCGGATGCTGCGGATCGTCGAGGATCTGATGAGCCTGTCCCGGATCGAGGCCGACCGTTTCGTGCCGCCGACCGACGCGGTGTCGCTCGACGAGATCGCGCGGATCGCCGCCGAGCACGGCCAGGTGCTCGCCCGCCAGCGGAAATGCGCGATCGAGGTTGACCTCTACCCCGCCGGTCCGATCGCGGGGGATTTCGGCCAACTGCTCCAGCTCGCCGACAATCTAGTCGGCAACGCGGTCCGTTACGGCTGCATCGGCGAAGCCACGGCGATCAGGGTGACGACACGCGTCGAAAACCGCCGCGCCGTCCTTCGCGTGATCGACGAGGGCGACGGCATCCTTCTCGAACACCTGCCCCGAGTGACCGAGCGCTTTTACCGGGTCGACGCCGCGCGCAGCCGCGATTCGGGCGGCACCGGGCTCGGGCTGTCGATCGTCAAGCACATCGCCGAACGCCACCGCGCAACGCTCGACATCCGCAGTCAGGTCGGAAAAGGCACCGAAGTCATTGTTTCGTTCCCGCTGCTGGAAGACCCCGCCACATAAGGCGTTCCGCCTTGCGAGCGCCTGCCGCGGACGATGCGCGCAATCGACGCCACGCTAATCCTCTCCGCGCCTGGCCAATTCGACCAGGATCCTGAGTTCGCCCTCGTCGACCACATGTTCGCGTCCGGCGGGCTGGCCGAGACGCTGCTCGCGCTGAACAATTCCGACCGCAAGCTGGCCCGGGTCTCGCGGCGAATGGCGGTGCTGCGGCGCGAGCTTGGCGAAGATGAGCCAGTTCACCAGAAAGGTGACGGGCTCCAGACGCGACTGCTGGCGGTCGTCGGATCGCCGCTGGTCGGGGGTTTGATCGCGCCAATCCCGGTCGGTGGCCTCACCGTCGAAGCGCCGCGCCACGCCGGACCGAACGCCTTCGCGCTCAGGGTATGCGCGCCGACCCTCGGGCCCGGGCTCCCCGCTCATGCCGTGATCATCGCCGATCCCGACGTTCCCGCCCTTCCAGGGGGTTTGGCGGTGCTTCGGATCGGTCACGGCTATCGCATCCTGGCGTTTGGTTTCGGACGCGGAGGGGCGGTGCGCGGACTGACCGTCGCACCGCATCTCGACGTTCCGATCGACGGGCTCGATCCAGCCGACCTGTCGGCAGTGATCGCGGTCGCTTTTCCCTGAACGAGTGTTACCCGACTGCATCATGAACGCGCTATTCACCGGTTCGCAACGCAATCGGGCCGATGACGTCACGATTAGCGGTTGTGTCGCGACTCGACATGACTCATCACATCCCGACGCTGTGTCGGGGGAGGTCGATATGCGCCGTCGTGCCAAGGAATTCATCGAGATCAGCGACCACACTTCGCTGGACATGCTGATCAAGACATTGGTCGCCATCCGCGACGATCTTGACCCTCATGCGGAGCCCGAACTCAAACTACGCGGCGACGACATCTTCGGGCGGCGGCTGTCGATCAGCTATTTCCGCGAACTGACCGAAGAGGAGATCGCGCTCGACGTGCGCTACGAGCACGCCCAATTCAGCGCCGATGCGCGTGAGATCGAACGGCTTCAGAAAGCGCTCGACCAGATCCCTTCGCGACGCGACGACGACCGGCTGCGCGACGCGGCCTGAGGCCACCCAATCTCACCACTCGGCGAAACTGCCGTCCTTCTGGCGCCACACCGGGTTGCGCCAGCGGTGAGGTTCGCGGGCGGCTTCGCGCACCGCCGCCTCATCGATGGTGACCCCTAGACCGGACTTTTCCGGGATCGGCAGATAGCCGTCTGTCGGCGACAGCACTTCTTTGTCGGTGATGAAGTTGAGCAGGTCGTGCCCGCCGGTGTTGTAGTGGATGCCAAGGCTCATTTCCTGGATCGCGACATTGGGCGTGCAGGCGGCGAGCTGGAGGCAGGCGGCAAGCGCCAGCGGGCCGAGCGGGCAATGCGGCGCGACGGCGATATCATAGGCTTCGGCCATCGCCGCGATCTTGCGGCATTCGAGCAGGCCGCCCGCGTGGCTCAGGTCGGGCTGGATGATGTCGACCGCGCCGCTCTCGAAGAACGGCTTGAAGTCCCAGCGTGAGTACAGTCGTTCGCCGAGCGCGATCGGGGTGCTGGTGATGCGCGCGATGTCGGCGAGGCCTTCGTGGTTCTCGGACAGCAGCGGTTCTTCGATGAACAGCAGCCCGAGCGGTTCGAGCGCCTTGGCAAGCTGTTTGGCAAGCGGGCGATGGACGCGACCGTGAAAGTCGAGGCCGACATCGACCCCCTGAGCCTGCGCCGCCTGGACCCGCTCGACCACCGCGTCGAACAGTTTCGGCGTACCGAGCCAGTCGAGCTCGGCAGTAGCATTCATCTTGACCGCCGAGAATCCCTGGCCGCGGCGGGCTTTTGCCGCCTCGCCGATCTCGCCGGGCCGGTCGCCACCGATCCACGCATAGGCCCGCACCTTGTCGCGTACCCGGCCGCCGAGCATTTGCCACGCGGGCAGGCCGTAGCGGTGCCCCTTGAGGTCCCACAGCGCCTGCTCGAGCCCGGCCAGCGCCGACATCAACACCGGCCCGCCGCGATAGAAGCCGCCGCGATAGGCAACCTGCCAAATGTCTTCGATCCGGTCGGGGTCGTGACCGATGAAGCGGTCGCGCAGCGGCTCGAACGCGCCCATCACCGCTTCGCCATGCCCTTCGAGGCTGGCCTCGCCCCAGCCGACCGCGCCGTCGGCGGATTCTATCCGCACGAACAGCCAGCGCGGGGGCACGAGGAAGGTTTCGATGCGGGCGATGGTGGTTGGCGGGATGCTCATCATGCGTCGTCCGGATTGGAGACTTGGGGCTGTTCACCGGTTCCAGCAACGGCAGCGGTCGCGGCGGCCTGCACCCGCGTCCCCGGCCAGCTGGTCTGCGACGGCGGGACGATCGGCACGGCGAGGCAAACGGACGAGGCCGGAAGCACATCGCGCCAATCGGCAATCAATTTTTTGTAGGCGACCCCGACATTGCGGATCTTGCGGTCGAGGTCGAACAGCCCGAGCGGATTGACGTTGCCGTTCTGCTCGCGAAGCGCGGTGTCCCAATCGACCTGGTCGGTCAGCGAATACCAGGTGAAGCCGACCGTGGGGATGCCGACGTTGCGCAGGCGCAGGACGTTGGCCCATTCCTTCCAAAGCCATTGCACCGCCTCCTGCCCCGTCGGGCCTTCGCGCAGGTTCGTCTCGGTGTGCATGATCGGGACGCGGTAGCGATTGTGGTACTGGCGGGTGATTTCCGAGTAGCCGAACACCTCGCCCGACGCCTCGGTATGACCGTCGGCGAACACGCGATGCTCGTTGGTCATGTAATAGTCGTTGCCGAGGATGCAGTGCTGTTTCAGCCGGTTGTTGAGGAAGAAATGATATTCCTCGCGGGTCAGTCCATTGTCCATCAGATACTCGTACATCTCGCTGTCGACCCGGCGGCCGTAGTTGAGGTCGAGGCTGAGGAAGCGGCGCGAGTTCATGACTTCGGCCATGCCGATCGCGGCCGGGCTGTCGGCGTGGAAATATTCCGAGCTTTCGGACTGGATGAAGATCGCGTCGGCGCGTCGCTTGAGGATTTCGGTCATGGCGAGGACGTTCGCCTTGACGATGTGCTTGAGCGCGGTGACGAAGGTCTTGTCGGTCGTCCCCTGCTCGTTCCACCAGCCATATTTGGCCGAGAAGACCGCGCAGATGAACATCTCGTTCACGGGCGTGTAGAGCTGAACCCACGGATAGCGCTCGGCGAAGGCGGCCGCATAGACCGCGAACAGCGCGGGGAAGTCTCCGTTCTGGAAATTACCGATCCAGTCGGGGACGCCGAAGTGGCACAGGTCGATAATCGGGGTAATTTCGCGGCGCTTGATATCGGCCAGCGTGATGTCTGCGAATTCCCAGTCGTAGCGGCCCGGCGCGAGCCACGTCGTATGCAGCGGCGGGCCGTAGCGCAGGAAGGTGATGCCGATTTCCTGGACGCAGTCGAAGTCTTCCCGCCACCGGCGATAATGGTCCGACGCGGTCATCTGATCGATGCGGACCGTGCCGTTCTTGATGGTCGGGATGCTATTCTCGATCCCGGTGGCGAACATGAAATTGGCGATATTGGATCTCCGGGAGGACGTCGGCCAGGCTAGCCCGCGAACGGGCACTCGGCGATCCCGACGACGCCGGGTTTAAGCATAAGCAGTCCGCCTGCCAAAGGTTGCATGGAAAGCGCGGGTTCGTCGAGCCCGATACGGGCCGAGGTGATATAGAGCCGGTCGAGCGACGGGCCGCCGAAGGCGACGCTGGTCGGGCGCTGGACCGGAACCTCGATCGTCGCGAGCAACTCGCCTGCCAGTGAAAAGCGGCGAACCGCCCAACCGTCCCAGAAGGCGACCCAAAGGCAGCCGTCGGCGTCGACCGTCATCCCGTCGGGATAGCCCTCGGCCCCGGTGAAATGGAGGAAGGTCTCGCGGCTGCCGAGCGACCCGTCGGGGGCGACCGCGAAGCGGTAGATCGTGCGGCGCGCCGAGTCCGTGTGATATATGACGTCGCCCGTCGGGCTGAACGCGGGACCATTGGTTACTGCATAGCCCTCGTCGAGCTTGACGACGCACCGTTGGGCGTCGAGCCGGTAGAGCGAACCGAGCGATGTCTCCTCCCGGTCGTCCATCGTTCCGGCCCAGAAGCGTCCGGCGCGGTCGACCTTGCCATCGTTGAAGCGGTTGTCAGGGAGGTCTGTCTCCGGATTGCCAAGAAGACTGAAGCGGAGCCTTTCGCCGTCGATCTCGAGCAGCTGGAAACCATCTTCGGTCCCCGTGACGAATCCGCCCGCCGCGCGCGGAGCGATCGAGCCGACGCGCATCGGAGTTGCCCATTCGCTGAGGCCCGCATCGTCGAGCCGGAACAGACGGCGGCCCTTGATGTCGACCCAATATAATGACGCATCGCGCCCGACCCACACCGGTCCCTCGCCAAGCACGGCTTTGACATCGGCGACAAGACGGATAGCGGGGGACATGCCGCGCATCGATAGCCGCCGCGCTGCAGATTAAAAGAGGCGATGCGCCGTCTCTTGCGTTGAGGATGCGAATGTTCGGGCAATCAGGCTTTATCGCGGTCGACTGGGGCACCACCAACCGCCGCGCCTATCGGGTAGCGGCGGAGGGGCGGCTTGATGCCGAGTTCGAGGACGACTGCGGCGTATTGTCGATCGTGACGGGCGGGTTCCCGGCGGCGGTAGCGGAGATTCGTGACCGGCTCGGCGACTGGCCGATGCTGCTTGCCGGAATGGTCGGGTCGAACAAGGGATGGGCGGAAGCGCCTTACGTCCCCTGCCCCGGCGGGTTCGACGAGTTGGCGGCGAACGTGGTTTGGATCGAGCCCGGACGGTCGGCGATCGTGCCCGGCCTGTCCTATCTCGCCGGCGACCGCGCCGACGTCATGCGCGGCGAGGAAGTTCAGATGCTCGGCGCGGTGGCGCGCGGGCTGATCCCTAAGGATGGTCTGGCGTGTCACCCGGGGACGCACAACAAATGGGTGTCGCTCGAAGGTGGTCGGATCACCGCGTTCCGCACGATCATGACCGGCGAGCTATTCAACCTGCTCAAGCAGAATGGTATTTTGGCCGCTTGGCTGCAATCGTCCGTAGAGCCCGACGAAGCGTTCCGTGCCGGTGTCCGGCAAGGCCTGAAGGGCGGTGCGCTGACCGCCGACCTGTTCGCGGTGCGCGCGCGTGTCCTCCTCGGCGAAGCCCGCGCCGAGGATGCGGCGAGCTTCACCAGCGGACTGTTGATCGGGGCGGACGTCTGCACCGGCCTGAAAGACGGGCGCGGCGAGGTCACGGTCATCGGGCGACTCGAACTCACCCGCCTTTACGCGGTGGCAATCGGCGAGGCCGGGCGCGCCGCCCACGAGGTCGACGGCGAACAAGCCTTCCTCGCTGGCATCGTGGAAGTCGCAAGGAGAATGGCATGACCGCGTCCGACCTGTTCCATCGCTATTTCGACGAATGCCCGCTCGTCGCGATTATCCGCGGCGTCACGCCGGACGAGGTCGAGGCGGTCGGCGAGGCGATCTTCGCCGCGGGCATCCGGATCATCGAGGTTCCGCTCAATTCGCCCGATCCACTCGGGAGCATCCGGCGATTGGCGGCGCGGATGGGTGAGCGGGCACTGGTTGGCGCGGGGACGGTCCTGCAACCCGCACAAGTCGATGAAGTCCGCCAGGCCGGCGGGCGGCTGATCGTGTCGCCAAACACCAAAGCTGATGTGATCCGCGCCACCGCCACGGCCGGACTGGTCTCCGCGCCCGGCTATTTCACCCCGTCCGAAGCCCTTGCCGCGATCGAGGCGGGGGCGACCGCGCTCAAGCTGTTCCCGGCGGAGGCGGCCAGCCCGGCGATGGTCAAGGCTCAGCGCGCCGTGCTCCCGAAGAACCTCCCATTACTGATCGTCGGCGGCGTATCGCCCGATACGATGGGGCCGTGGCTGCAGGCCGGGGCGAACGGCTTCGGGCTCGGATCGGGGGTCTACAAGCCCGGCCAGTCGGGTGACGAAGTCGCCGCCCAGGCCCGCGCCTATGTCCGGGCTCTCGCCTCGACCTGAGGCTTTCCCTCGGCAAGGTCGCGGACCTCGTCGAAGCGGCCATAATCCACCGTCCGCACGCCATGCTCGTCCTTGCCGAGGATATCAACGAACCGTGCGTTCCAGCGCAGGTCGCGCGGCGTGTAGGCCCAGCGGCCGTGGATCGTGTGCCCGGTGCGCTCGTCGACCCCCGACAACACGACGATGATTTCGAAGCCCTCGGGGGCCTCGCGGCTGTCGAGCCATTGGTGCAGCGGGCTGTCCTCGTCGATCGGGTGCATGATCGTCCATGTCAGCGTGAAGATCGGGTTGGCATCGCGGACCAGCGCGAGGTCGCGGAAGCGGCGCATGCGGCTTCCCTCGACCGTTTCGTCGCCGAGCACCGAGACCGAGGCGGCCGCCTGGAAGATCAGGTTATGACGCTGGTTGGCGGCGCGGAACATCAATGTCGGGACACCCTCGACCGGTTCGATCACGGCCACCTTCGAGAAGAGGATTCGAGCGGTCGGCCGCGAGAAACGCGCGAACATGATCCCGGTAACGAGCGCGAAGAACAGGATGCCGAGCGAGATTTCGACCGCGACGACGATGTTCGCATAGAGCGACAGCGGTACCATGTTGCCATAACCGACGGTTGCCACCGTCTCGATCGAGAAGAAGAAGAATTGCCAGAAGCGCGGCGCGTCGATCACCGGATCGGGGTGGGTGAAGCCGTGCGTATCGAGCATGAACAGCCCGGAAAACAGGCAGTTGAACAGGAAGAAGGTAGTCAGGAAGTAAAACGTCAGCCGCAGCCACGATGCCCGCAAAAGCTGGTGGTACATGTCCGGAGCGCGAAACCGCGGCGTGCCCAGCGGGCGGACCAGAAGCTGCGTGTCCGACTTGATCATCCGCGACAGACTGGTCATGGACGTCGGGGCGTTCTCGTCACTCATCGCGCCGACTTAGCGTGACCGTAGCCAATGCCCAAGCGGGCTAATGCTGGGTGCCGGCGATCCAGTGCTCGAGCCGCGTCTTCAGCGAGCGGCGCGAGGGGATGAAACCGGGCTGGGGCTCTGGGTCGGGCTCGACCGTCGTATCGTACAGCGTGAGGTTGCGCGGCACCCGCTGGCGGAAGGTCTCGCGGCCGCGCATGATGTCCTCGGCCATCGCCAGGCTGCGGTGGACATCCTCGGCGGTAAACGGCTTCATCAGGCAGCCGAGTGCAAGGTCGGGCATCGGAAAGTCCGGCGCCTTGCCCGTCACGAACAGCACCGGGATGTCCTCGTCGGCGAGGCGAACCGCGACCGAGAAGCCGGTCGTACCGTTCGCGAGGCGGAGGTCGACCAGTGCCAGTTCGGGCCGATGCGCAGCGGCGGCGTCGAGCGCGGTGTCGAGATCGTCGGCAATCGCCACCACTTGGTAGCGCGGATTGTCCTCGACCAGATATTTGAGCGTGGTTGCCAGTTGGCGGTCGTCCTCGACGATCAGGATCTTGAGCATCGCGCAGGCCCCTCCTCGTTGCGCTTCAAAGACTTATCCACAGGGTGACGCCAAGACGCCGCGCTGCGAATCCCTTAACGGGATGGTTATCGACGAAGCGGGGCGAGGCAGGGCCGAAGCGAGGGAACGACCTTGGGATCAGGCTCGATAGAAGATGTGCTGGCCGATCTGCTCGACCTTAACCAGCGCCTGGCGCCAGCGCGGCACGACATAATTGGCGTGATACCAAAGGACATCGGTCGGCACCGTCGCGACCATATGCTTCTGGGCGATGCGGGCGATCGCGCGGGCCTTGCGCCATCCATCGCAGTTCGGGTCGAGGCTCGGGAAGGCGCCATTGCGGACGAACGAGAATTGGGCGCGTTGCTTTACGACACCGCACAGCGTCGATGGATAGCGGCCCGACGCGGCGCGGTTCATGACGACCTGCGCGACGGCAAGCTGGCCTTCGAGCGGCTCGCCCTTGCTTTCGAAATAGACCGCGGTGGCGAGGCAGCTCGCTTCTTCGTCGAGTTCGCCGAGGCCGTTCGCATCGACCAAGGCCGAGAGCGGCAACGAAGAGGAAACGGTGACCGGCGCGACGGTCACGCGAGCGGCAGACGCCGATCTCGCCGACGGCAAGGTCAAGCGGGGCGCCGGCACCAGGACAATGACCGACGCCGAGGGGGTGGCCGCGACCAGCCCTTGGCTGCGAAGATCGAAATTCTGCGCCACAGGCAGAACCATATGCACCTGGCTCAAGGCATCGGTCGAACCGTTGACCAGCGACAACAACAAGGCACCGACCGCGGCGACGCCGCGGGCTCCCAGAAAACGGGTCAAATCAAACTCTGTGTCGTGCGGCCGCCTGCCTCGCCTCGCGCCCGGAGCGCTTGTCGTCGAGGGGTGCGTCCGTCTCGCCCCGGAGCCTAAGCGTAATTGCCTTGGGCCCACTCGCTCAAATCATTGCTTCACTGCACATAAACAGTCGCTGCCACGCCACAAGCAATTGGCGCTGAGTCGAGCCTCACGCGGGACGAAACACGGAACCTATTGATTTAAGCGGCTTTTGCCCGCGAGGCGCGCTTACGATCGTTCGAATCGAGGTGGATCTTGCGTAGCCGGATCGAAGTCGGCGTGACTTCGACCAGCTCGTCCTCGTCGATATAGGCGATCGCCTGCTCGAGCGTCATCCGCTTGGGCGGAGTCAGCCGGATCGCATCGTCCTTGCCCCCGCTGGCACGGAAGTTGGTTAGCTGCTTGGCCTTCATCGGGTTAACCTCAAGGTCGCCGGTCTTGGCATTCTCCCCGACGATCATGCCCTCGTAGAGCGCCTCCTGATGCGCGACGAACAAGATACCGCGCTCCTCGAGCGGCCCAAGCGCGTAATTATTCGCCTCGCCCGCGCCGTTCGAGATCAGCACGCCGTTCTTGCGCCCCTCGATATTGCCCTTGTGCAGGCCATAGCGCTCGAACAGTCGGTTCATGATGCCCGTGCCGCGCGTGTCGGACAGGAATTCGCCGTGATAGCCAATCAGGCCGCGAGACGGGGCGGAGAAGGTGATGCGGGTCTTGCCGCCGCCCGACGGCCGCATGTCGGTCAGCTCAGCCTTGCGGCCGGCCATCTTCTCGACGACCGTTCCCGAATATTCGTCATCGACGTCGATCACGACGGTCTCGTAGGGCTCGGTCTTCTTGCCGTTCTCATCTTCGCGGAACAGCACCCGCGG
The DNA here is from genome assembly GCF_025362505.1 of Sphingomonas sp. Taxonomy (GTDB): domain Bacteria; phylum Pseudomonadota; class Alphaproteobacteria; order Sphingomonadales; family Sphingomonadaceae; genus Sphingomicrobium. The sequence goes on from NZ_JANYGG010000039.1 coordinate 11,940, forward strand.
ACGGCTGATGCCAAGCTCGAAGCCTTCGCGGCGCATCATCTCGATCAGCACGCCGAGCTGCAGTTCGCCGCGGCCGGCTACTTCGTAACTGTCCTTGTCGGCAGACTCGGTGACCTTGATCGCGACATTCGATTCGGCCTCCCGGAACAGGCGGTCGCGAATCATCCGGCTGGTAACCTTGGTGCCTTCACGCCCGGCCATCGGCGAATCGTTGACGGAGAAGCGCATCGACAGCGTCGGCGGGTCGATCGGCTGCGCGTGGAGTGGTTCGCTGACCGATGGGTCGGCGATGGTGTCGGCGACGGTCGCGGTGGTCAGGCCAGCGATCGAGATGATGTCGCCCGCTTCGGCCGTGTCGACCGCGACACGCTCGAGCCCGCGGAACGCCATGATCTTCGACGCGCGGCCCGTCTCGACGACCTTGCCTTCGGGGCTCAGCGCATGAATCGGCGCATTGGTCTTGATCGAGCCCGAGGAGACCAGGCCGGTCAGGATGCGGCCGAGGAAATTGTCGCGATCGAGCAGCGTGACAAGGAACTTGAACGGCCCATCGGGATCGGCCGAAGGCGCGGGCACATGCTCGACAATCTTTTCGAACAGTGGGCTGAGTGTTCCCTCACGCACATCGTCGGTCTCGCCGGCATAGCCGTTGCGGCCGCTGGCGTAGAGCACCGGGAAGTCGAGCTGCTCGTCATTCGCTTCGAGCAGGACGAACAAGTCGAACACCTCGTCGAGCACTTCCGACGCGCGGGCGTCGGGGCGGTCGATCTTGTTAACGACGACGATCGGTTTGAGACCGAGCGCGAGCGCCTTACCTGTGACGAACTTGGTCTGCGGCATCGGGCCTTCGGCGGCGTCGACCAGCAGGATCACGCCGTCAACCATCGACAGGATGCGCTCGACCTCGCCGCCGAAATCGGCATGGCCCGGGGTGTCGACGATGTTGATGTGAGTCGTCGTGCCGTCGGCGCCCGGCCACTCGACCGAGGTGCACTTCGCGAGAATCGTGATCCCGCGCTCCTTCTCGAGGTCGTTCGAATCCATCGCCCGCTCTTCGACGCGCTGGTTGTCGCGGAACGTGCCGGACTGGCGGAACAGCTGGTCGACCAGCGTGGTTTTACCGTGATCGACGTGCGCGATAATCGCGATATTGCGCAGGGGAAGCTGAGCGGACATTCAATAACTCTCGGAAAAGGGGAGGGCGACGCTTGTGCTGCGCCGCAACATTCGCCGCGCCCGTAGCCCAAAGGGCGCGCGGGGGCAAGCTTGGTGGCGCGGTGCAGGTGTCAGATGGCTGGACCGCTTGGACCAGTGTTCAAGGGCAAAAAATCTTTGCTCGGATTCGGGTGAATTCAAAAGCTTGCGCAGCAGCAAGATAGGGCTGGCAACGGGCAGGGTTATTGTGTTGCTTGGACAAAGTGACAGCTCCGGATCAGTTGCAGGCATCGCGCCGGAATACCAAAGGCGCCGCAAGTAGGAAATCGGGCAAGAAGCCCTAAAGCTCCCGAAGCGCCTGCGCCGGCTTCGCTCTCAGCAACGGGAGTGAAGCGGCCAGGGCGAAGCCGATTACTAGCGCGAGTCCCATGCCAAGCACCGCCAGAACTTCGGTCCAGTTGGGCAACCACTCAAAGGTGAACAGCTTGACCACCACCAACCACGCGATCCCGCTGCCGAGCGCCAGCGCCACACCGGCAAGTACGGTCGCGAGCAGGGCATATTCGGCCAGTTGCAGCACCAGCAGCTGCCGCCGGCTTGCCCCCAGCACGCGCAGGATCACATTGTCATAGACCCGCGCGGTGCGCGCTGCGGCGATCGCGCCGAGCAGCACCGCGATCCCCGCCAGCACCGCGACCGAAGCCGCAGCAAGGATCGCCAGGCTGACCTGGCGCAGCAAGTCGCGCGCCTGAGTGAGCACTCCGCCGACCTCGATCACCGAACTCGCCGGGAAGGCGCGCACGAGGCTGCGCAGTAATTCCCCCTTCTTAGCTCCTCCCCCTGGAGGGGGAGGCTGGGTGGGGGTGTTTGGACGCTGGTGTTGAACCCCCACCCCCAGCCCCTCCCCGCCGGGGAGGGGGGTAAGAGTGATCGTCGCAGCCAGGTTATGCGGCGCGTCCTCGATCGCGTTGGGGCTGAACACCAGCACGTAATTGAAGCCCATCGAATCCCAGTCAATCCGGCGCAGCGAGGCGATCCGCGCGGTGCGTTCGACCCCGAGCAGGCCGATGGTCAGCCGATCACCCAGCTTCAGGTTCAGCGCCGCAGCCAGCTTCTCGTCGATCGAGACCAATGGCTCGCCCGTGTAAGCGCGCGGCCACCATTTGCCCGCGGTGACGGCGTTGCCCTCAGGAATGTCGTCCGAATAGGTGAGCCCGCGCTCACCGCGCAGCGGCCAGGCTTCTTCGGGGATCTCCTTAAGGTCGGCGACGCGGATCATCGCGTTCTGGGGGCCGTAAGCCAGAATCGCCCCGCGCAGCGCCGGGACAAGGCGCACCTTCGCAGCGGGCGCAACCTTGGTCACCGCCGCGACAAATTCAGTCCCGCGCGCCTTGGGTACGTCGAGCACGAAATAGTCTGGCGCTCGCTGCGGCACCCGCGCGGCGATGTTGGCATCCAGACTGGTCTGGATCGCAGCAAGGGTCACAAATGCGGCAAGCCCGAAGCCGAGCGCGGTGACCAAGGCGGCGGTCTGCGCGCCGGGGCGGTGCAGGTTGGCGAGCGCGATCCGCAACAAGGGAGCCTTGGGGCGGGGCAAGCGTGAGGCGAGCCAGCGGATCAGCCAACCGAGTGCGCCGAGCAGCAAGAGCAGTGCGAGCGAGCCGCCGAGGAACCACGCGGTCACCAGCTTGGCAGTGGTGGTCAGCAGCGCGAGTGCAGCGATTGCCGCCATGCCCAGCCCGACGGGCAGGACCGCGTCGCGCCAGCTTTGTTTGAGCGGCGAAACCCGCGCGCGGAGCAGCGCCATTGCCGGAAAGCGCCGCGCGGACAGCAGCGGCGGCGCGGCGAAGACCAGCGCGATCAGCAAGCCGTAGAGCGCCGCCTTGGCGAGCGCGCCGGGATCGAACACCAGCCCCGGCGATACGGGGAGCAGCCTGCCCAGCGCGGCGGCCAATATCGGCGTTACCAGCACCCCGGCGATCAGCCCCAGTCCGCTCCCGATCAACGCCGCCACCCCGACTTGCAGCAGGTAAACCCGCGCAATGTCGCCGCTGGTTGCGCCGAGCACTTTCAAGGTCGCCACACTGCCGCGCCGTGCCTCAAGGTACGAAGAAACCCCGCCGCCGATGCCGATCCCGGCAATTGCCAGAGCCGCGAGGCCCACCAGCACGAGGAAATCGCCCATGCGGCTGACGAAGCGCTCGGCCCCCGGGGAGGCATTGTCGCGGGTGCGCAATTCGAACCCGGACGAAGGGAATTGCTTTTTAAGCCGGTCGGCAAAGGATTGCGCATCGCCGCCGGGCCCCATCGCGATCCGGTATTTGGCGCGGTACATCGCGCCAGGCGCGGTCAGCCCGGCACGCTGCGGGACATCGGCGGCGACGATCACCACTGGGCCGAGCGTAAAGCCTTCGCCCAGCCGGTCAGGCTCCGATGCAATGATGCCGCCGACCTTGAGCGGCAGACTGCCAATCGTGATGAAGTCGCCCGGCTTCACCCCCAGCCGCTGCGCTGCGCCTTCGGCGAGCCAAGCGGTATCAGGTGCCGGAGCCCCGGCGCTCCGTCCGTCCTGCAGGGTGAACTGCCCGACCAACGGCCAGGCCTGATCGATCGCTTTCAATTCCACCGGCGCGGCCAGATCGCCAGCGCGGGCCATGGCCTGCAGTCGCATTCCGCCCGAGACCTTGCCGGCCCTGGCGAAGGCTGCGCTTTCGGCTGGATTGGCCGCACGCTGCCACACCGCAACCTCGACATCGCCGCCCAGGATCGTGCGGCCACGACTGGCCAGCTCGCTTTGAATTGCGCCGGTCAGCGTGCCGATCGCGGCGAGCGCGCCGACGCCAAGGAACAGGCAGATGAGCAGCAGCCGCAGCCCCTTGAACCGCGCCGACAGGTCGCGCCGGGCAATGGTCCAGGCGGTGCGCCAAGGGGTCATGCGGCGGCGTCGCTCGCGATGCGGCCATCGGCGAGGGTGACAATGCGCTCGCACCGCCCTGCCAGTGCCGCGTCGTGGGTGATGACAATCAAGGTCGCCCCGGTCTCGGCGCGGCGGGCGAACAGGAGGTCCATCACGCTCGCCCCGGTGGCGGCGTCGAGGTTGCCGGTGGGTTCGTCAGCGAACACCAGCGCCGGTTTGGGGGCAAGTGCGCGGGCGATGGCAACGCGCTGCTGCTCACCGCCCGAAAGCTGGGCCGGGTAGTGGCCGAGCCGCTCGCCAAGCCCGACCGCAGCCAGCTCGGCCTCGGCCCGCGACTTCGCATCGGGCATCCCCGCGAGTTCAAGCGGGGTCATGACGTTCTCAAGCGCGGTCATGGTCGGGAGCAAGTGGAACGCCTGCAGCACCACCCCGATCCGCCCGCGCCGCGCCAAGGCCAGCGCATCCTCGCTCATCGCCGAGAAATCCTCGCCCGCAACTTGCAAGGTTCCTCCGCTGGCCCGTTCAAGGCCGGACAGCACCGCCATCAGGCTGCTCTTGCCCGAACCCGAAGGGCCGAGCAGCGCGAGCGTCTGGCCGTAAGGCACGGTTAGGTCGATCCCGCGCAGCACTTGCACCGCGCTGTCGCCGGAACCAAGGCTGAGGGTAAGATTATGGGCCGCAATCGCGGGCAGGGGGCTTGTCACGTCGCGGGGATGCCATAGCTAGAGGGCTGACAGAAGGAAGTTGCAGAATGAAATGGAAGTTGATGGCGCTGCTTGCAACCCCTTTGGCATTGGTGGGATGCAAGGAATCAGCGCAGGCACCCACACCGCAGCCCACAGCCGCCGTCTCTGCTGCACCGGTGGCCAGCGAGATGACCATGCTGGCGCTGGGTGACAGCTTGTTCGCAGGTTACGGGCTGGGTCCAGGAGAGAGTTATCCCGCGCATCTGGAAACGGCGCTCAAGGCGCGCGGGCTGCCAGTGCGGATCGTCAACGCCGGCGTTTCGGGGGATACCACCGCCGATGGCCTCGCGCGGGTCGACTTTGTGCTCAATGGCACGAAACCGAAACCCGTACTGGCGATCATCAGTCTCGGCGGCAACGACATGCTGCGTGCGGTTCCGCCCGTGGAAACGCGCAAAAACCTTGAGGCGATCCTGGCCAAGTTAAAGGCGGCGAAGGTGCGCGTGGTGCTGCTCCAGTTGCTCGCCGCACCGAACCTCGGCAAGGAATATGCGGGCCAGTTCAATGCGATCTATCCGGCACTGGCCAAACAGTACGGGGCGACGCTGGTCCCGTTCTGGCTCGCGCCGCTGCAGGGGCATCCGGAACTGGTCCAGGGCGACCATATCCACCCGACCTTGCCCGGGATCGACAAGCTGGTGGCGGCGACGATCGATCAGGTGGCGTGGGCTTTGCCGAAGAAGCCTAACTAGATCCTCTCCATTTTCACGTAGTGCAAATGGGGAAGTGGCAGTCGCCCTTGCGACTTACGGAGGGGTGTCAGGGCTGGCACCGATACCCCTTCGTCACGCATTCGGCGCGCCACCTCCCCATTTAGCTTCGCAAAATGGAGAGGACCTTAGGAGATCCGCTCCACCGCCCCGCCGCTGACCTGCCAAACCGCCGCCCGATCCGTAATCGCCTCGAACGGGGCCAGTTCAGTCCCGGTCAGCCAGACCTGCGCGGTGCCTTCGCCCAGCCGCTCGAACAAAGCAGCGCGGCGCAACGGATCGAGGTGCGCGGCGACCTCGTCGAGCAACAGCACGCCGGGGCGATCTGGCGACAATAGCTGGGCGTGCGCCAATGTAATCGCGATCAGCATCGCCTTTTGCTCGCCGGTCGAACAGGTAGCGGCCTCCTCGCCTTTGCCGGCCATGGTCACCCCCAGCTCGTCGCGGTGCGGGCCCACCAAGGTGCGCTGCGCCGCCCGGTCGCGGCGGCGGCCCTCGGCCAGGGCGGCGGTCAGTTCTGCAGAATCGAGCGGGCCGCCGGGGCGGTATTCCAGCGCAGGCCGGGCGAACGGCGCTTCGGGCAATCGTTCAAGCGCGCCGGACAGCGCCGCGATCATGCGCGCCCGGGCTTGCGCCACCGCCGCGCCGGCCTCCCCGATCTGGACCTCGATCGCGGTCAGCCACTGCGGATCGGGCTCGGCCGGTTCGCCCAGCAAGCGCCCGCGTTCGCGCAGGCTCGCCTCAAGCTTGGCCGCATGGCGCGCGTGCCCCGGTTCGAGCGCCAGCACCAGCCGGTCAAGGAACCGCCGGCGCGCGCCCGCACTGTCCATGAACAAGCGGTCCATCGCCGGGGTCAGCCAGCCGATGCTGAGCCATTCGCCGAGCTGGACCGCCGGGATATCGGCACCATTGACCTGCACGACGCGGCGGCTGGGTTTGTCGGGCCGGGTCCCGGTGCCAAGTTGAACGGCACCGCCAAGGTCGACGCTGACCGCGAATCCCACTTCGGATCCGTGCGCCGCGACATCGAACAGCGTGGCGCGGCGCAGGCCGCGGCCGGGCGCCAGTAGCGACAGCGCTTCGAGCACGTTGGTCTTGCCCGCGCCGTTCTCGCCGACCAGCAAGTTGAACTGCGTTGTGCCATCAAGCGCGGTCTCGGCATGGTTGCGAAACTGGGTCAGCCTGATGCGGTTAAGCGACATGGCCGGGCGATAGGTTGGCAGGCTTGCAGTGTCACGCAAAAGACGAATCCTGAAACTTGGGGAATTTTCCCAATTGTTGTTCATTCACCTTGGCGCAAGATTTCGTTCAGCTGTGCGAAAGCTTGAAATTGCGGGGTTTTTCGAAATTGGCACGGGCGATGCAATCAGTCTGGCATCTGCCGATCTCGGCGGAACCAAACAAACCAGGAGACTGACAATGACCAACGCTACTTACGCAAGCCGCCTCGCCGCCGCCGCTTCGGCCTTCATGCTTTCGCTCGTACTGCTGACCGCCACGGCAACCAGCCCTTCGGCGGCACATGCCACCGTTTATGTCGGAGAAGTCGCATGAACTCGATCGACCACAACGATCGCACCGTCGCTCCTGCCCGCGGTTTCCGGCTGGGCAAAGCCAATGCCAAGTTCATGGGCGTCTGCTCGGGCATCGCCGATTTCTTTGGCTGGGACGCAAATCTCGTCCGCATCGGCTTCGCGTTGGGAACCGTGTTCGGCTTCGGCTCGCTGCTGATCGTCTACCTCGTGATTGGCCTCATCGCCGATTGAGGCAAATCGCGGTGGGGCCCCGTCTTCGGACGGGGCCTAAACCGCCGGGCTTTTCGCGAATGGCGAAAAGTCGGTGCCAGTATCGAATACATCCACCCCTTCGCGGGTCTTCAAGAACCCGACCACCGCATAAGTCACCGGGGTCAGCACCACTTCCCACAGGACTTTCAGAAGCCAGTTGGTGACCATCACGGTCAGCACCTGCGCATTGGTCCAGGTGCCGAGGAACGCGATCGGATAGAAGATCGCGCTGTCGACTGCCTGGCCGAACACAGTTGAACCAATTGTGCGGGTCCACAACTTGCTGCCGCCGGTCCAGATTTTCATCTTGGCGAGCACGAAGCTGTTGACGAATTCGCCGGCCCAGAACGCGATCACCGAGGCGAGGACAATCCGCCAGGTGTTGCCAAACACGCTTTCATAAGCTGCCTGTCCGTCCCACCCCGCCGCTGGCGGCATGGCGACGACGACGTAGCTCATGAAAGCCATGAACAGCAGCGCGGCAAAGCCGGTCCACACGCAGCGCCGCGCATTGGCGTAGCCATAGACCTCGGTCAGCACGTCTCCCAGCACGTAACTTACCGGGAAAAACAGGATGCCCGCGCCGAAGGTGTAGCCATGCACCGACGCCAACTTGCTCGCCCCGATCAGGTTCGACAGCAGCAGGATCGCGACGAAGGCCGCCATCATGTAATCGAAATGGCGGAAGTGGCGGCGGGCACCGGTGGTGCCATCAAGCTGGGAGAGCGTCGTTGTCATGGAACGGGGACTTAACCCGGTTTGCAAGGCCTGCAAAGCCTGCCTATGGATCACCTTGCGCGCGCCCGTAGCTCAGTTGGATAGAGCACGTGACTTCTAATCTCGAGGCCGCAGGTTCGACTCCTGCCGGGCGCGCCAATTTTCAGCCCCGCGCCG
>NZ_JANYGG010000049.1 GCF_025362505.1 Sphingomonas sp.
CTGGGAGCTCTCGACGCTCGGCGATCCGCTTGCCGACGTTGCTTATCTCCTCATGAACTGGGTGACGGAACCCGAGGGGCGATCAGGTATCCTCGGCTTGGCAGGTCCCCAAACCGGGATCCCGACGCTGGACGAGGTAGCGAAGCGCTATTGCGCAGCGACGAACCGCGATGGGATTCCAGACCTCAACTGGTATTTTGCCTATAATCTTTTCCGTCTCGCCGGTATCGTCCAGGGGATCAAGAAACGGGTGATCGACGGCACCGCATCGTCGGCGCACGCTGCCGAAATGGCCACGCGCGTCCCCCGCCTTGCCGAGGCAGCCTGGGGTTTCGCTCAACAGGCAGGAGCATGATACCGATGTCACAGTTCGATATGACCGGCAAAGTAGCGGTCATAACTGGATCTTCACGTGGTATTGGCGAAGCGATTGCCCACCAAATGGCCGATCACGGTGCAAAGGTCGTCATCACGAGCCGTACCATCGGCGCCTGCGAAGATGTGGCCGCTGCCATCAACGCGAGGCACCCCGGCGCTGCCATCGCGCTCGCGTCGAGCCTGTCGTCAAAAGATTCGCTGCAAGCAATGGTCGACGCAGGCCGCGCCGCGTTTGGGCAGATTGACGTTCTGGTCTGCAACGCTGCGTCCAACCCCCATTACGGCCCGATGGCAACCATCACGGATGAACAGTTCCGCAAAACGCTTGATCACAACATTGTCGCTCAGCATTGGCTGATCACGATGGTCGCGCCCGAAATGGTGAACCGAAAATCGGGTTCGATCATCCTGATCTCATCGATCGGTGGCTTGCGCGGTACACCGATCATAGGCGCTTACGGGATTACCAAGGCCGCCGATATCCAAATGGCGAAAAACCTCGCCCGGGAGTTCGGCCCGCACAACGTCCGCATCAACTGCATTGCGCCCGGACTCGTGCAAACTGATTTTGCGCGTGGCCTCTGGGAGAACCCTGACAACTTGAAAAACTCGACAGCCAACGCGTGCCTGGGCCGGATCGGCCAGCCTCATGAAATTGCAGGGGCAGCCGTCTTCCTCGCGTCCGAGGCTTCGAGTTTCATGACCGGACAGACAATGGTTATCGATGGGGGAGTCGTCGTATGAGACTAACAGGCAAAGTCGCGATCATCACGGGTGCAGGCTCAGGCATCGGTCGCGCCTCGGCGCGGCTGTTCGCGAGCGAGGGCGCCAGCCTCGTGATCGGCGATAAGGCTGCCAGCGTCGAGGAAACGGCCGCGCTCATCACTGAAGCGGGCGGCACCGTGACTGCAATGCAGATGGACGCCGGCATCGAAAGCGATGTCGAAAAAATGATCGCAACGGCAATCTCGTCTTATGGCGGGATCGATATCGCTTTTGCCAATGCCGGGATTTCAGGCGGCATGGAGGGGATCTTCGAGACCACGCCTGACCACATGGCCGAAGTTTTGCGCGTGAATCTCATCGGTCCCATGCTGATGGTCAAACATGCAGGCAAACGCATGTGGGACCAGGGACGCGGGGGGTCGATCATCCTGACGGCAAGCGTCGCCGGGATCCGCTCCGGCGCTGGCGGCCCATCGTATTCAGCGTCGAAGGCAGGCGTCATCAACCTGGCGCAGACCTCGGCCCAGCAGCTCAGCGAAACCGGCGTGCGGGTCAACGCTTTGTGCCCCGGCCTCACAGAAACCGGGATGACCAAACCGACTTTTGACTATGCACGCGACAAGGGTGTCGAGGAGAAGATCGGTCGCCTCAATCCGCTGCGTCGTGCAGCCCAGCCGATCGAACTCGCCAACGTTGCCTTGTTTCTGGCATCCGACGAGTCGAGCTATGTGAACGGCCAGGCCATTGCTGTCGATGGTGGGCTATCCAGTTCTCATCCAGTCACTCGCCAAATTACGGGGAAAACAGCAGTATGAAGTATCGTAAACTCGGCGACAGCGGCATATCGGTCTCCGAAATCTGCCTCGGCAGTTGGCTGACCTACGGAGTCGGTGTCGAGGCAGACTCAGCCCGCGCCTGCCTCGACCGCGCGTTCGACGAAGGGATCAACTTCATCGACACCGCTAATATTTATGGGCGGGGGGCTGCAGAAACGTTTCTGGGAAGCGCACTCAAGGGCCGTCCGCGCGATCGCTATGTGATGGCGACCAAGTTGTTCTTTCCGATGACCGACACTGACAAGGGACTGTCGCGCCAACAAATAGCCAAACAGATCGACGCCAGCTTGATGCGACTTCAAACCGATTACGTCGATCTCTACCAATGCCACCGCTACGACGACGCGACACCGATTGATGAAACGATGGAGGCACTCAGCGAGGTCGTTCGATCCGGCAAGGCCCGCGCGATCGGTTTTTCCGAATGGTCACCCAAAAACATTAGCGATGCGCTTGCTGTCCCGGGCACCGTCAAATTCGTTTCGTCACAACCGCAATATTCGCTGCTGTGGCGCCGGCCTGAAGCGAAGATCATCCCGCTTTGCGCCGCCAATGGTATCTCGCAAATCGTCTGGTCCCCGCTCGCTCAGGGCGTCCTGACGGGGAAGTATAAGCCGGGGGCCACGCCGCCAGCCGGCAGTCGCGCGACAAGCGATGCCATGGGCGGCTTTATCAGCCGTTTCCTCGAGAGACCCGTACTCGAAACTGTTGCCAAGCTTGCGCCGCTGGCCCAGGAAGCCGGCTGCACGCTTGCCCAGTTCGCCCTCGCCTGGGTGCTGCGCGAGCCCAATGTCGCCAGCGCCATCGTTGGCGCCAGCCGTCCCGATCAAGTCAGCGATAACGCCAAGGCGAGCGGGCTCGCGATCGACCCGGCGCTGTTTGCCAAGGCGGCGGCCATCGTCGGAGAATTGCCAGCATGACGCTGTCCACTCTCGCGGATCCGGCCGAGCTCGGTTTCGACGCCGGTCGCCTCGCGCGCATCGATGCCCATCTGAAAGCGAAATATATCGATGGCGGCCGCTTTCCGCATGCCGCGTTACTGATCGGGCGCGGCGATGAAATCGCGCATCTGTCCGTGATGGGTGACGCCCGCGTGGGCGAACCGCTAAAGCTGGACGCCATCTTCCGCATCGCTTCGATGACCAAGCCGGTGACTTCGATCGCGTTCATGCAGCTGGTCGAACAGGGGCGCATCGCACTCAGCGACCCGATTACCAAAGTCCTGCCCGAATTTGCCAAGACAGGCGTGTTCGTCAGCGGCGGCGGCAACACGCCGTTCGTCACCCGTCCGCCCGCGTCGCCCATTCGCATGATCGACCTCCTGCGTCACACTTCGGGTCTAACCTACAGCTTTCAGGAACGCAGCAACATCGATGCCGCATATCGCAAGCTCGGCTTCGAGCGCTGGGATACAGAATCGCTCGACGTCTTTGTCGAGCAGCTCTCGTCGCTCCCGATCGAGTTTGATCCCGGCACGGCATGGAATTACTCGGTATCGACTGACGTTGTGGGCGCGATCATCGAACGCCTGTCAGGCCAAAGTCTTGACGCCTATTTCGCCGAACACATCTTTGGCCCGCTCGGGATGGTCGACACCCAATTCGATGTACCCGCCGACAAGCTCGACCGGCTGCCCGACTGTTATGTTTGGGACCCGGTCAAGCGCATGAAAATGTACGATGCCGGCGCCGCGTCCGCCTGGCGCCGCAAGCCTGGCTATTTCTCGGGCGGCGGTGGATTGACCTCGACGCTCGCCGATTATCACCGCTTCGCCCGGATGTTGCTGAACGGAGGCGAGTTGGACGGCGCGCGGATCGTCAGTCCCCACACTCTCAAACTCATGACGACCAATCATCTCCCGGGTGGCGGCGATCTGACCCAGATGTCGAGATCACTCTTCAGCGAGGCAGAGAATGCCGGGATGGGTTTTGGTCTCGGTTTTGGGACAGTGATCGACGCACCGGCGACAATGACGCACGGCAACGATGGCGAATTTTATTGGGGCGGCATGTTCTCGACCGCGTTCTTCATCGATCCGGTCGACGACGTGATCATGATTTTCATGACGCAATTGATGCCGTCGAGCGCCTACCCGGTGCGCCGCGAGATCAAGACAATGCTTTATTCGGCCCTCATCGGCTGACCCTTCGGAGAGACACAATGAGCGACAACCCGATTACCACCGAGCGTCACAGCGACATCCTCGTGATCGTCAGCAACAATCCGCCGGTGAATGCGCTTGGCGCCGCGGTACGGATCGGTCTCGCGCAAGGGTTAAAGGAAGCCCTTGCCGACGACACCATCAAGGCCGTCGTCGTTCGCTGCGACGGTCGGACGTTTTTTGCTGGCGCCGACATCACCGAATTCACCAAGCCGCCGGTCGAGCCGATGCTGCCCGGTGTGATCGACGCTTTCGAAGCCTCGCCCAAACCCGTGATCGCTGCGATCCACGGCACGGCGCTTGGCGGCGGCTGCGAGGTGACGCTCGGTTGCCATTACCGGATCGCTGTTCCTTCGGCAAAGATCGGCACGCCCGAGGTCAAGCTGGGCTTACTGCCAGGCGCAGGCGGCACCCAACGCCTTCCTCGCGTGGCGGGGATCGAGACTGCCGTCGAGTTGTGCGCAGGCGGGTCGCCGATCAGCGCGTCCAGAGCCCTCGCTGTCGGCTTGATCGATAAGCTGGCAGGCGAGGACAGCCTGGCTTCGGACGCCATTACCTTCGCCCGCGAATGCATTGCCAAGGGGCCCCGTCCCTCACGTTCGTTGCCAGTCAAGGGCGAGGTTGCCGCGATCGAAGCCTATGCAAAGGCCAACGCACGCAAATTCCGCGGCTTCGATGCGCCGGCGGCCAACATCGCCTGCGTCGAGGCGGCAACCCGCTTGCCCTTCGACGAGGGAATCAAGTTCGAACGCGACCAGTTCATGAAATTGATGATGGGCAGCCAGTCGGCAGCCCAGCGCCACATCTTTTTTGCCGAGCGCCAGGCCGCCAAGATCGACGGGATCGGGGCCGACGTGAAGCCACGCGAAATCAAGCGTGTCGGCATCATCGGCGCGGGGACGATGGGAGGGGGAATCTCGATGAACTTCCTTTCGGCCGGCATCCCCGTGACGATCGTCGAGATGAAGCAGGATGCGCTCGACCGCGGCACCGGCGTCATTCGCAGGAATTACGAGGCGACCGCCGCCAAGGGGCGGATGAAGCCCGAACAGGTCGAGACCGCCATGGCTGCACTCAAACCTACGCTGTCGCTCGAAGACCTTGCCGACTGCGATCTCGTCATCGAGGCCGTCTACGAAGAAATGTCGGTCAAGAAGGATATTTTTGGCAAGCTCGACAAGATCTGCAAGCCGGGCGCCATTCTTGCATCGAACACCAGCTATCTCAACGTCGACGAGATCGCTGCCAGCACGTCGCGCCCCCAGGACGTCCTCGGCATGCATTTCTTCTCGCCGGCCAACGTCATGAAGCTGCTCGAGGTCGTTCGGGGCGAAAAGACAGCACCCGATGCGCTGATGACCGCGATGGGCCTGGCCAAGAAGATCGGCAAGGTCGCGGTGGTTGCCGGTGTCTGTCACGGTTTTATCGGGAACCGCATGTTGATGCCGCGTCAGGTTGAGGCAATGAAGCTCCTGATGGAAGGGGCCACGCCGCAGCAGATCGACAAAGTCCATGTCGATTTCGGCATGCCGATGGGGCCATTCCAGATGAGTGATCTCGCCGGTGTCGACATCGGCTGGCACCGCGACCCGACGCGGATCGAGAATATCCGCGACGCGCTCGCCGCTGAAGGCCGTTGGGGTCAGAAGAAGAATGCCGGCTTCTACGATTATGACGACAAGCGCCGCCCGTCCCCAAGTGCACGCGTGCAGGAAATCATCGATGAGTTCCGCATTCAGGAAGGCGTCGCGAAGCGCGACATCTCGGACCAGGAAATCGTCGAGCGCACGCTCTACACGATGGTCAACGAGGGCGCGAAGATCCTTGAGGAAGGCATGGCCCAGCGCGCCTCGGACATCGATGTCGTGTGGATCTACGGCTACGGTTGGCCGGTCTATCGTGGCGGCCCGATGCACTGGGCCGACAGCGAGGGCCTCGACAAAATCGTCGCCGGGCTGAGGAACCAGGAAGCGCGCATGGGCAGCGATTTCTCGTTCAGCAACTTATTGCTCGACAAGGCCGAAAAAGGCGACAAGTTCACCCGCTGATGGTGCGAGGGTAAGCGTCGGTGGGTGAAGCGTCTTTAATACGGGAAGCCGAACTGGCGCTGCTCAATGCCCCATTCGACCCCGACGGATGGCGGCGAGCGACCGAACTCGCCGCCGCCGCTACCGGGAGCGCATCGGCGAACCTTATCGGGCTCGGCGGACCTCTGTTGTTGCCCTTCAACATCTACACCGGGCCCGCCGGCGACCGCTTTTCGCATTATTTCGAAAATCCGGAATATTGGGGCGAGTGCAACTGGCGGGTGAACTGCACCACGCGCCCCATGGAGATCCAGCACGAGGGCCATTACCGGGCCTACCGGGCTACCGCGAAAACCGAACGCTACGATGACGCCGTCGCGGACCTCGACCTCGAACTTGGCTGCCAGGCGGCGTTGCTGCTCGGCGGCGGGTCGATCGTCGGGCTGGCGATCATTCGCGGGCGGCGCGAAGGGCCGTGCAGCGACACTACCCTGCGGCGGTTCCGTCATCTGAGCGTCACCGCCCAGCGCGCGGTCCGCATGCAACTCGCGATCGACAATGAGGCGGCCGAAATGATGCTCGGCAATATGGCGGCGATGCGATCGGCGACGCTCCTGCTCGATCGTCACGGCAACCTCGCCGCGCTGACCCCCAAGGCCGAGACCTTGTTCGAGGACGACGGTCCGCTGGTCCTGGATGGACTCGCCCCCCGGCTGCGATGCCGCAACGAAGATATTTTCCTGCTGGCGGCGATGGCGCGCCTGCTCGCCCATGACGGTCATGGCGCCCACGTCCACCAAGCGCGGGTCGGGCGCAATTCGGTTCACCCGTACGGGCGGTGGCGGTTATACCTCGTGCGGCTTCCGGCGCGCGACCATGGCCTCGGCTTCGACCCCCACCTCGCGCTGACAATCAAGCCCGCAGCGTCCGATCAATAAAGATGGATTGCCGCCGGATTGCTCAATGAACTGTTTATCAAGTCGGTCGCAGGGCGGTCGCGATTAGCCAGGAGAAGATGATGGATCGCATGGTCAACGCCGACACGGGACACCAGGCGGTCCGCTACAAGGGCGCAGTGGTTGCAATCCACTGGATCTCGGCGGCGCTGCTGCTGACCCAGATATGGGTCGGGCTGCAGTTCGCCGACATGGCCAAGGGGCCGGCGCGCGACGGGCTGTTCACTTGGCATAAGACGCTGGGCGTGACGATCCTGCTGCTCGCGGTCCTTCGCCTGACCGTTCGTCTGCGGAACCCGCCGCCACCCTTCCCGGCAGACTTTCCCAAATGGGAGCGGTTCGTCGCGGTGTGGACCCACCGGATCTTCTATTCCATGCTGTTCGCAATGCCGCTGACCGGCCTCGCCGCGGTCTCGGCCAAGGCGCCCGGCGCGACGACATCGCTGATCGGCGGCATTCCGCTGCCGCTGATTCCCGGGCTTCGCGGGGTCGACGGGCTGGGCGACGTGCATGGAGTGCTGGTCTTCACGACCATCGCGCTGCTCGTTGTTCACGTCGGCGCGTCACTCAAGCAGCAGTTCTTCGACCGAACCGCAGTAGCGGACCGGATGCCGCCGTTTCGTTCGACGCGCCGTTAGGTCGCCGAGCGGTCGGACCGGGGCAGCAATACCAGCATTGCGCCTGCCACTGCCGCCAGCACCGCTCCGGCGATGAAGGTCGCACTCCCGCCGCTCCGGTCCCAGATCAGTCCGGCGCCGAGGCTCGACAGCAGGGCGGCGATCCCGGAGACGAAGAAGAACGCGCCGAAGCTCGTCGCGCGCTGCGCCTCGGGGGCGGCGTCGGCGATCATCCGGCTGAAGATTCCTTGGGTGAAGGCCATGTGCGCGCCCCACAGGATGACGCCGAGCCCGACGGTCCACAGCGAAACGCCCTTCGCCAGCACGAGGTCGGCGGCGACGAGCAATCCGATCCCGACAAGCAGCAGGCCCTTCGGGCTCATCCGGTCACTGAGGATGCCGGCGGGATAGGCGAGCAGCAAATAGGCGAGGTTGAACAGCGCGAGCACGATCGGCGACCAGCTGGCCGAGATGCCCGCGTCGATCCCTCTAAGGATCAGGAAGCTCTCCGAAAAGCGCGCCAGCCCGAACAGGAAGCCGACGCCGATCAACCGCTTGACCGCCGGGTCAAGGTCGCGGAACCCGCCCCACTTTATCTTGGCCTTGATCGGAGCATGGTCGCCGCTCTCGCGTAGCATCACCCAGGCAAAGCCGAACGACAGGAAGGCCGGGATCACCGCTACCCAGAATACCGCGCGGATGTCGTTACGAAACAGGATCATCAACCCGATCGCGGCGAGTGGCGCGAGGAAGGCGCCGACGGTGTCCATCGACTGGCGCAAACCGAACGCCCGGCCGCGCAGCTCGGGCGGCGTCTCGTCGGCGATCATCGCATCGCGCGGTGCACCGCGGATGCCCTTGCCGAAGCGGTCGACGAACCGCGCGCCGAGGACGGGAAGCGCGGTGGTTGCGATCGGGAATAGCGGCTTCGACAGCGCCGCCATGCCGTAGCCAAGCAGGATCCATGGCTTGCGGCGTTGGTTGCGGTCGCTGAGCCGACCCGAGACGAGTTTCGCCATCGACGCGGTCGCTTCGGCGAAGCCATCGAGCGCGCCCATCGCCGCCACCGGCAGGCCGAGCGTGATGGTCAGGAAGGCCGGCAGCAGCGCATGATAAATCTCGCTCGACAGGTCCATCAGCAAGCTGACCACGCCGAGCACCCATACCGTACGGGGCAGGGCAGGGTGGGCAGCGGCATTGGGTAAGGGCTGGTCCATGCCTCGTTTGAGCAGCCCACCCGGCGTGGCGCAAGCCAAGTTTCGCGCGGCAATTGTCATCGGGTCGAAACTGTTGCAGCATGCAAACATGTGGAACGGAAGCTCGCCCCAGGCCATTGCCGCCCGCCTATCGGCGCTGTTCGAAGCGCTCGACGAGCAGCGTCCCGGCGAGCGCGCCGACCGCGCGACGCGGACCCTGCTGGCGGCGGTTGCTCAGGCTGAGCCCGCGACGCTCGGCGATGTTGCCAAGGCGGCGGGACGCGGCGCTCCTGCGACCAGCCGCGCGGTCGATGCGCTGGTTCGATCGGGGCTGGTTGATCGCGCGCCGGATCCGGACAATCGCCGCCGCCTCGCGCTACGCCTGACCGAGGAGGGGCGCGCGCTGCTGGCCAAGCGTGGCACCGCCGCCGATGGACTTGTCCAACGCATCGGCCGCCTGGCGCAAAGCGAACTGCGCGCGGTCGAGCGAGGCATCGAGATTTTGGAGCGATTGGCCAAGTACCCGCCACCTACGACGAAAGCCGGGCGCTAAATCTCCGGGTGAACCTTGCTGCAGCGCACCAGTTAAGCTAGGGGCGCGCCTTCACTTTCTCGGAAAATATTCAAATGTCCTCACGCAACGTGGCGATTATCGCCCACGTCGATCACGGCAAGACGACCCTTGTCGACCAGCTTTTCCGCCAGTCGGGCACCTTCCGCGACAATCAGCGCGTCGAAGAGCGTGCGATGGATTCGAACGACCTTGAGAAGGAGCGCGGGATCACGATTCTCGCCAAGTGCACCTCGGTCGAGTGGCCCGGCGCGGATGGCACGACGACC
>NZ_JANYGG010000118.1 GCF_025362505.1 Sphingomonas sp.
GTAGTCGGAGATCGACACAAGATCGAATGCGCCCAGCGTGGCGTCGAGCCGCAGCGTGGCTGCAAACTGTTCGCGGTCGACATAGGCCGCTCCGGTCCCGGCGGTCTTCCAGGGATCGCCGCCCTGTGACGGGGTGATCGAAGGATTGGTGTAACCATTGCCGACCGATCCGGGCGTGCCATTATTATAGCCCGCCCAATAGTCGCAGACCTGGTTTGCGGGCAGGAATTCGCCCTGGAACTGCGCATTCGGGCAGGCCGGTGCCAGTGTGTAGTTGCCGGCCTGTCGCTCCTTGTCCGCCTTGGCATAGCGCAACGTCAGCTTTGCCTTGAAATCGCTCGAGGGTTGCCACTGGGCAATGCCGCGCAACGCCCAATGATTGTTGGCGCCGCGATCTTTCTGGCCGGGGGTGATATTCTTGATGTAGCCGTCGTCGCGGTCAAAAATGCCCGAAACCCGGACCTTCAGCTGGTCGGACAACGGCCCTGACAGCGCGCCCTCGACGATCGTCTGGTTATATCGGCCATAGGTGCCAGTAATGTAGCCGCCAGTGGTGTCGGTCGGCTGGTTCGAGACAAATTGGATGGCGCCGCCAGTGGCGTTGCGACCGAACAGTGTGCCCTGCGGCCCGCGCAGCGCCTCGACCCGGGCAAGATCGAAGATCGGGAAGCTCGCGGTGTTGATCGAGCTCGCGTAGGAGTCGTCCTGATAGACCGCGACCGGGGGTTCCTGCTGGTCGCCATAGTCGTTTTGCGACACGCCGCGGATGTTGAACACGACCTGCGATGACGAATAGGCGTTGTATTTCAGGTTCGGAATAGCCCGGACGATATCGGTCGCGTTGGTGATATTGAGCGTCGACAATGCCTTGCTGTTGAGCACGGTGACCGAGATGCCGACGTCCTGCAGCTTCTGCTCGCGGCGCTGGGCGGTGACGATGATGTCGGTGGGCGAGGTCGACGCCGCCCGTGCGGGGGCGCTGGCCTGAGCGGACGTCTGGGCCGAGGCTGCCGTCGTCGCCAGCGTCCAGGCGAGCGCGAGGGCGGTGCCCCGAATGGCAGTGTTGCAAGCGCGTTGCGCTGTCGACTGGTTCATTTTACTTCCCCCATGATCGACGCGATTCGATTTGCAAACCCGCGCCCTCCCAGCTTAGCATGGTGAAGCCTCCCCGAGCGTTTCACAAGCGATACAAGTGGGCCCGCCTGACCCAAGTGAATTGTGACGGGGGCAATGAAGCTCGTCGCCACCGGTATCCTGATGGTTCGAATTCTCGGGGCTGGCGGTCCATGCGGCGCACGGCTAGTCCGGGACAATGCCGATTTACTCGCTCGATAAGCTATCGCCTTCCCTTGCCCCCGGCGCGTGGGTCGCGCCGTCGGCTGACTTGATCGGCGATGTGCGGCTGGCTGCGCGGGCGAGTGTCTGGTTCGGCGCCGTCATCCGCGCCGACAACACCCCGATCCTGATCGGCGAGGACAGCAATATCCAGGATGGCGCCATCGGCCATAGCGATCCCGATGCGCCGCTGACGATCGGCGCCCGCGTCACCGTTGGCCATTCGGCGATCCTCCACGGCTGTACGGTCCACGATGGCGCGCTGGTCGGGATGGGTGCGCGGGTGCTCAACGGCGCGGTGATCGGCGAGGGCTGCCTGGTCGGGGCCGGCGCGCTGGTGACCGAGGGGAAAAGATTCGAGCCGGGGCTGCTGATCGTCGGAAGCCCGGCGAGAGCAATCCGCGCGCTAACTGATGATGAACGCGCCGCCCTGCTCGTCTCGGCCGAGCATTATGTCACCAAGGCAGCGCATTACGCCCGGGCGCTGCGATTACAGCACTGATACTTCTTGATCGCCGGCAGGGTCTCCCCACCTTGCGTTCATGATCGACATTCGCCCCTTCGCATCGCTTGGCCACGCCGACCACGGCTGGCTCGACGCCCGCCACCACTTCAGCTTCGCCGACTATTACGATCCTGCCCGGATGGGCTGGGGCGCGATCCGGGTGTGGAACGACGATCGCATCGCGGCCAGGTCGGGCTTCCCGCCGCACCCGCACCGCGACATGGAGATCGTCACTTATGTTCGCTCCGGCGCGATCACTCACGAGGATTCGCTTGGCAACAAGGGCCGCACCGGCGCCGGCGACGTCCAGGTGATGAGCGCGGGTACCGGGGTGACCCATTCGGATTTTAATCTCGAGGACGAGGAAACGACCCTGTTCCAGATCTGGATCGAGGCCGACCAGCGCGGGATCGCGCCTGGCTGGGGGGCGATGCCGTTCCCGCAGAAAGACCGCGACGACTCGTTCCAGTTGCTCGCGAGCGGGCAGGCAGACGATGGCGCGCTAGGGTCAGGACCCATTGATTTGAGAGGCGCGATCTGATTCAGGCTCCGCAAGGAGACGGAGCATGAGCAACCTGTACTGGCTGACGGACGAGCAGATGGCGCGGCTTGAGCCGTATTTTCCCAAGAGTCACGGCAG
>NZ_JANYGG010000007.1 GCF_025362505.1 Sphingomonas sp.
GGTCTCGAACACCTCGGCGGTCGACGACAGCCGGGCGTACTTGCCGTCATGGACCAGGTACGGGCCATAGCGCCCGATCGAGGCCGAGATCATCGCCCCGGTCTCGGGATGCGCCCCGATCTCGCGTGGCAACGACATCAGCTGCTCGGCGGTCTCGAGCGTCAGCCCTTCCATCGGCACATCCTTGGGGATCGACGCCCGCTTCGCTTCTTTGCCCTCGCCGCGCTCGAGGTACGGCCCGAAACGCCCACTCTTGAGCGTGATGCCGTTGCCGATTTCCTGCGGCCCCTCGCTCGGCGCCGCCTCCCCGCCCTGCCCGAACTGACGAGTGTATTTGCATTCGGGATAGTTGGAGCAAGCGACGAACGCGCCGAACTTGCCCCCGCGAAGCCCGAGCCGCCCCGTTCCGCACAGCGGGCACAGCCGCGGGTCCGTTCCGTCGCCCTTGTCGGGGAACAGGAACGGCGCGAGGAACTCGTCGAGCGCGGCGGTGACCTCGCTCGGCTTCTGCTCCATCACTTCGCCCGCCTTGGGCTTGAAGTCCTTCCAGAACGCCTCGAGCAACGCTTGCCACCCGGTGCGCCCGCCCGACACATCGTCGAGACCTTCCTCGAGCCCGGCGGTATAATCATAGTCGACATAGCGTTCGAAGAAGCGCTCGAGGAACGCCGTCACCAGCCGCCCGCTTTCCTCGGGGGTGAAGCGCTGCTTTTCGAGCTTCACATACTCGCGATCCTTGAGCGTCTGCAGCGTCGCCGCATAGGTCGACGGTCGGCCGATGCCGAGCTCCTCCATCCGCTTGACGAGGCTCGCCTCCGAATAGCGCGGTGGCGGCTGGGTGAAGCTTTGCACCGCATCGACCGACCGCTTGGCGGGCGCGTCACCGGCCTTGAGCAGCGGCATCTTCGCGCCGTCTTCGTCATCGGCCTTGTCGTCGCGACCCTCCTCGTAGAGCGCGAGATAGCCCGGAAACAACGTGACCTGCCCAGTCGCCCGCAACGTCGCCCGCCCGGCCCCGTCGCTCAGTTCAACCGTCGTGCGTTCGAGCCTCGCCGACGCCATCTGACTCGCCAGCGCGCGGTTGAAGATCAGCCCATAGAGCCGCGCGTGATCGCCGCTCCCGCCCGCCTGGCGCTTGAAGTCGGTCGGGCGGATCGCCTCATGCGCTTCCTGCGCGTTCTTGGCCTTCGCCGTGTACATCCGCGGCTTGTCGGGGACGTAGCCAGCGTCATAGCGGTCGGCGATGGCGCGGCGCGCGGCCGAGATCGCCTCGCCGTCCATCTGCACCCCGTCGGTGCGCATGTAGGTGATGAGGCCGTCCTCGTAGAGCGACTGGGCAAGCCGCATCGTGTGGCTCGCCGCGAAGCCCAATTTGCGCGCCGCCTCCTGCTGCAGCGTCGAGGTCGTGAAGGGGGGCGGCGGGTTGCGGGTGAACGGCTTGGTCTCGACCGAACCGACGGTGAAGTGTCCCGCCTCGACGACCGCTTTCGCCGCGTCCGCCGCGCCCTTGTCGCCGATCGACAGCCGCTCGATTTTCTTGCCGTCGAGCCCGACCAGCCGCGCGGTGAACGGGGTCGCGTCGCTTTCGAATACCGCGCTGACCGACCAATATTCCTGCGCGCGGAACAGCTCGATCTCGCGTTCGCGGTCGACGATCAGGCGCAGCGCCACCGACTGCACGCGGCCCGCCGATTTCGCGCCGGGAAGCTTGCGCCACAGGATTGGCGATAGGGTGAAGCCGACCAGATAATCGAGCGCACGCCGCGCCCGGTAGGCGTCGATCAGATCCTCGTCGAGCGCGCGCGGCGCCTTCATCGCCGCCAGTACCGCCGTCTTGGTAATCGCGTTGAAGGTTACCCGCTCGACGTGCGCCGGGAGCGCCTTCTTCTTGCGCAGCACTTCCTGAACGTGCCAGCTGATCGCCTCCCCTTCCCGATCGGGATCGGTCGCGAGGATCAGCGTGTCGGCGCCCTTGGCCGCGTCGGTGATCGCTTTCAGCTGCTTCGCCTTGTCGGCGTACGGCTCCCATTCCATCGCGAAGCCGGCGTCGGGGTCGACCGATCCGTCCTTAGGCGGAAGGTCGCGGACGTGGCCATAGCTGGCCAGCACCTTGTGGCCCGGCCCGAGGTAAGCTTCGATGGTCTTGGCCTTGGCAGGCGATTC
>NZ_JANYGG010000018.1 GCF_025362505.1 Sphingomonas sp.
GCAGAGTAGCAGTGTCAGCCAGCCGCTAAAGCTACCGAAAATCCAACGAGTTGTGCTTCCCCTGAACTCATCGAGCGTTTGCTCGCCGCTGCTCACACTGGATGACCGTCTGTTTGTCGGGATGGGGCGGTCGGCGGGGCGCTGGGAGTTGCCGGACAAAAGCCGGGATTTCTGTTCCTGAAACTCGGCTTCGGACAGCGCCCCAGTTTCCCGAAGACGAGCTATTCTCTCAAGTGCCTCAACGTTGTCCAAAGGTGACCCCCGTCTTCAATAGCCACGCCAATCAACCGCCCTGCGCCTATATGTTCATTTTGTGGTTCGAAACACAATGGCATTTTTTGCCTCGTGGCAGGACTGGTTTAGACACCCATATTCCTACTGCAAAGCAAAGGCTTACGCTACATTCGCCAACCCGAAATCACCCCGCCAGTGAATAAGACGGGCTAAGCCTGATGTCCCTTTGCTCCTCGACCCATTTGAGTTGCTCGGCCATCTCGGTCCACCGGGCGGCGACCTCGACGGCGCGGGCCCGGACGTTGGGAAGCGTGGCTCCCTCGGCCTCGATGCGCGCAGCCTCGGCGTTCTTGCGGTACGAATCGAGGAGCGATGACATCGGAGGTGTTCTAACGATGGAGCGCGAATGATCGAGTCCGGTGCGACCTATTGTCACAGCCGAATATTCTCAGGGTATCGTTAGCGGCATTGCCTTGCGCTTGTTCGCCATCGTTCGCCCCTATCCGCAACGCAGTGGGGGAGTAAGTGTGGTAGTAGATGGCTGTTGCGATTATTGTTCACTAGATTATCAATAAGTTAGTCGATTACGTTGGATGATCGCGGGGCATCCAGCCTGAACCCTCTCGCCTCGACCAACTGGCAATCAGGCGGCGACCTGGGCCTGCGGCGCAAGACCCTCCAGCATCGTGCGGTTCACGGCCAATAGCGACTCGATCGGCTCGCGCCCCGCGACCACGTCGCTGGTGAAGCGGTCTACCCACAAGCTGAGCGAAATGATCTGCCCGCGCAGTTCCGGCGGCAACGCATTGCCAGCCGTCCCGCAGACCATCCCGAACACGCTCCACATTTCGCGATTGCGGTGGAGCGCGGGCATCAGCGCGGCGCCGCGCGCGCCGCTGTCCCATGCTTCCATCATCTCGGCGGTGATCTCGCCGATCAGGCGATATTCGGTGTGGCGCGGGGTTTCGGCGCTGCTGCGCACGCGGTGATAGCTGGCAAGCGACATGGACGGGCGGCTCCTGGCGTGGGCAATTGGCGTAGGCAATCCCCCATTGTAGACGGCAAATCGACCGACCCGCCGCCACCGCGCGACACGGCAATATGTTGCCCCCTCCGGCCCGCCCCGCCCGCGCCGCTTCCTATAATCAGCCCATGATCAACGCCGTCGGCCTCATCGTCATCCTCGGTTGCGTGTTCGGCAGTTTCATCTTGTCGGGCGGCAAGGTCGGGATCATCCTCGAGGCGCTGCCGCACGAGTTGGTGGCGATCGTCGGCGCGTCGGTCGGCGCCTTCCTGCTCGGCAATTCGCTGCGCACGGTGAAGCTTGCCGGCAGCGGCCTCAAACGCGCCTTCAAGGGGCCGCGCTGGACCGCCGAGCTTTACCGCGACCTGCTGACCCTGCTGTTCGGGTTGTTCACCATCTTCAAGAAACAGGGCGCGACCGGGATCGAACCGCATCTCGATGCGCCGGAGGAAAGCCCGCTCTTCTCGCGCTATCCCAAGATCCTCGCCGACCATCACCTCGTCGAGTTCATCTGCGATTATCTGCGGATGATGACGGTCAACTTCGATGACCCGCACCAGCTGTCCGAAGCGATGGAAGCCGACATCGAGCGTCACCACCACGAGGAACTGGCCCCGCAGCATGCGCTCCAGCAGATGGCCGACGGCCTGCCCGCGATCGGCATTGTCGCCGCCGTGCTTGGCGTGATCAAGACCATGGCATCGATCGACCAGCCGGTCGAAGTACTCGGCGCAATGATCGGCGGCGCGCTCGTCGGGACCTTCCTCGGCGTACTGCTGTCCTACTGCCTGGTCGGGCCGCTGGCGTCGAAGCTGGCCGAAGTCATCGCTGCCGACTCCAAGCCCTATTCGATCGTCCGCACCGCGCTCGTCGCTTACGCTCAGGGAGCCCCGGTCCAGGTCGCCGCGGAACTTGCCCGCCGGCTGACGCCGAGCGACTGCGCACCAACTTTCGCCCAACTCGAAACCGCGCTCAACGAGGCCAAGAATGAACTCGCCCCAGTCGCAGCCTGAAGACCGCGATTGCCTGAAGGAGGCGTTCGAGTGCGTCCGCGCCGACCGCGTCCACCTGATCATCGGGGACTATAACATACTTGGGATGGACGGGCTCCAGCTGCTCGAGACAGTGCGCGGCGGCGCGGTGCTAGCGCTCGGCGTCGGTCTGAAAGCCGCCTGATCCGTGGCGACGAAACCCGCGCTCACGGTTGAAGTCCGGCCGATCGTCATCCGCCGCGTCAAGAAGGTCGTCGGCGGTGGCCACCACGGCGGCGCGTGGAAGGTCGCCTATGCCGATTTCGTCACGGCGATGATGGCCTTCTTCATGCTGCTGTGGCTGATCTCGAATCCGGACAAGAAGCAACTCAAGGGCCTCGCCGAATATTTCTCGCCCTCGTCGGCGAGCGCCGCTCCGGGCGAGTCGATCGACAGCGTCAGCGGCGAGGCTGCCGGGCTCGGTGGCCAGCGCCAGCGCGCGCAGGCGACCAACCCCAAAACCAATGGCCGCCCGAGCAGTGACGCAAAATCGGCGGGTGCGCAAAAAGGGGGAACCGCAAGCGTCCCCGACGCCTCGTTGCGGGTCATGGCCGAGGAATTGAAGCTGATCCTCCAGCCGGCCAGCACCCCTGACAGCGCCACCCATCCCGCCGCGCTCGAGACGAGCCGCGAGGGATTGCGCATCAGCCTGATGGACGACCAAGGCCGCTCGATGTTTCGCGGCGGGACCGCCATCCTCAACCCCTACGCCCGCGTCATGCTCAGCCGGATCGCGCGAAAAATCGCGCGGAGCAGCGTGCAGCTGGCGATCGAGGGCCATACCGATGCGTCGGGCGGACAGAGCGCGGCCAACTGGAAGCTGTCGTCCGACCGCGCCCTCGCCGCGCGCGATGCGCTGATCGCCAGCGGCCTCACGCCGGATCGTTTCTCCGAGGTGGTCGCGCTGGCCGCGACCCAACCGGTTTACCCCGACCAACCGACCCGTCCGGAGAACCGCCGGATCACCATCGTCCTGCTCGCCGAGGGTTCGCCCTTGCCGACCGACAGCTCGTTCCGCTTCTGACGCGAACAGGACGATGAAACGCGCCCTCATCATCCCGCTGATGCTCGCCGCCGGCCTCGCCACCGGCGGCGGCGCGGCGTTCGGCGTGGCCACCGTCACTGGTCCCCGCGAGGCTCCGAAGAAAGAGGCCGCCCCGATGCCGACCTTCGTCGCCACCGGCCCGATCCTCGTCCCGCTGGTCGACGGCGATGGTGGCCTCGCCGGCTACGGCACGATCGAGGTCCAGCTCGAAGTTGCGGCCGATACCAAGGAGGATGTCGCGTCGCGGCTTCCGCTGCTGCTCAACGCGATCAACCTGCGCACCTACCGCGCGCCGCTCGCCAGCGGACCCGACCGGCTCCTCCCCGACCTCGCCGCCTTCCGCCAACTGGTGTTCGTCGCCGCCGTCGAGACCTATGGCAAGGGCACCGTCAGCCGGGTCGCGATCACCTCGGCGAAACCAGCCTGATTCCAACCTTACGCGCCGAAACTCTTGACCAGCGACCCCGCGACCAGCGCCCAGCCATCGACCAGCACGAAGAAGATGATCTTGCACGGCAGCGAAATGCTCGGCGGCGGCAACATCATCATCCCCATCGCCATCAGAACCGCCGCCACCGCCAGGTCGATCACCAGGAACGGCAGCAACAGCAGGAAGCCTATCTCGAACGCGCGGCGCAGTTCGGAGATCATGAACGCCGGCATCAGCGTTGGCAGCGGCGTCTTCGCGCGCGGCTGGGGCGGCGACTTGGCGAGCCGGTTGAACAGCGCGAGGTCATCGTCGCGCACCTGGCCGAGCATGAAGACCTTGAACGGTTCGGCGGTGCGCTCGAACGCCTTGGCCTCGCTGATCCGCCCCTCGGTATAGGGCTGCACCCCGGTCGCCCACGCTTTTTCGAACGTCGGCGCCATGACGAAGAAGGACAGGAACAGCGCGAGGCTGATCAGCACCGGGTTCGGCGGAACCCCCGGCGCGCCGAGCCCCGTGCGGAGCAGCGACAGAGCGACGATGATCCGGGTGAAACTGGTCACCGTCATCAATATCCCGGGCGCGAGGCTCAGCACGGTCAGCATCATCACCAGCTGGATCGCGCGCGCGCTGAGCGAACCTTCGCCGCCGATATTGATCGTCGCCGCAGGGGTCGCGGCGGCCGCCAACGCGGGCACGACGATCAGCGCGGCGAACAGGACCGCGGACGTGGATTTACGCATGATTCAGGCCGCCTTTCGCGGGCGGCGCTTGGCCGCGATCAGGGCGGCGGCGGTGACCACCGGCGGCGGCGCGGGCCTGGCCGGCAATCGCGCCCGCGCCCGATCGAGCAGCGCGGCGAAGCTGGCCTCGCCGCCCCGGCGCGCTTCGCGGACACCCGCGATGATCTGCTCCGCCCTGGCATAAAGCGCCGCAATCGCCTCCGCCTGGGCGACCCGCCGGGCCTCCGCTTCTTGCGCTTGCTCCTGCGCCGCGGCGAGATCGCGGTCGTCGCGAATGATCCCCGCTTCGATCACCAGCGGTCCGTCGGGGCCGAGCAGGAGCAGATGCTCGCGCCCGTCGCGGCGGATCAATGCAACACTGCGCTTGCCGTCGAGCGCGACCCGCTCGACCAGCTCGATCCTCCTGTTAGGACCGCCCGCACCGGTCACGCCCGGTAGCCGCACCCCGAGCCGCCGCACCGCCCACAGCGCCCCGGCAAGTAGCCCGAGCACGAGCGAAAGGGCGCCGAACATGCGCAGCAGCGGCAACAGCCCCATCGTCAGCCGGCCTGGCCAAGCATGGCGGTCACTTCGAACGACATGCGCTCGCCTGCAATGAGGATCCGGCCATGCGCTACGGCGATGCCGTTGACGTGGAGCTCGGACGGATCGTCGGTCCCGCAGTCGAACGGGATCATCGCCCCCCGCCCCATCTTCAATACCTGGCGGATCGGCACCTGGGTCGACCCCAGTACAACCGACACCGCGACCGTCACCTCGCCCAATATGGACATTGCATCGCTCCCATCCTGTCGCCCTGTTGTAGGAAGGATTTTGGGCCCGCCCGCCCGGCACTAGGCAAATTCTGCCTATGATGGAGGCGTCATCCACCAGCCGGGACACGCCGCCGCCATGGACCTCACCGCCGCCACCCAAATCTCCGCGACGGGCCTCAAGGCGCAGTCGCTGCGCATGCGGGTCATCGCCGAAAATCTTGCCAATTCGGACAGCATCGCGCGGACTGCCGGTGGCGATCCCTACCGGCGCAAGATGGTCGTATTCCGCCCGACCCACATGGATGGTGGCGGGGACGGGGTCGAAGTCCAGTCGGTCGTCCGAGACCGCACCGCGTTCGAGCGGAGCTACCAGCCCGGTTCGCCCGCCGCCGACGCCAGGGGCTATGTGCTGAAGGCCAACGTCAACGGCCTCGTCGAGGCGGCCGACATGCGCTCGGCGCAGCGCAGTTACGAAGCCAATGTCAACGCCATCGAAGCCGCTCGCGCAATGACGCTGCGCACCATCGACCTGATCAAATAGACAAAGGAAACCAGCCCATGTCCCTTGGCACACTCGACGCCGCGGCCGCCTATGGCCGCATCCTCTCGACCGGGGCGAGCAAGCCCGCCGCCGCTGGTTCCGCCGCTGTCGAAGGCGGCTTCGGATCGCTCGTCGAAAACATGATCGGCGGCGCCGCGACCCAGATGCGCGCCGCCGAAAGCGCCAGCGCGGCGCAGATCGCCGGCAAGGGCGACCTCGTCGACGTCGTCACCGCGATCGGCGCCGCCGAGCAGGCGCTAGAGACGGTCGTCGCGGTGCGCGACAAGGTCGTCAACGCCTACCAGGACATCATGCGGATGCAGATCTGAGCCATGGCCGCCGCGGATGTCCTGATGCTGGCACAAGCCGCCCTGATGCTGATCCTGACCGTCGCCGGTCCGTTGCTCATCGCCTCGCTGGCCACCGGTGTCGTCATCGGCCTGTTCCAGGCACTCACCCAAATTCAGGAAATGACGCTAACCTTCGTCCCCAAGCTGCTTGTGATGGGCGTGGTATTAGTCCTGAGCCTGCCGATGATCGGTCAGGCGATGGCGCATTTCATGGCGCTCGTCTCCGACCATATCGTACGCGGCTGAGCCCGCCGCCGATGCCCGCCCTGATCGCCGACATGCCGCTTCATCTCGCCTCACTGCTGATCCTGTTCGCCAGGATTGGCGCGGTGTGGATGCTGCTGCCGATGTTCGGCGAGGACAGCGTGCCGGGACCCGTCCGCCTGCTGATGGCGCTC
This sequence comes from Sphingomonas sp., assembly GCF_025362505.1. Classification (GTDB taxonomy): domain Bacteria; phylum Pseudomonadota; class Alphaproteobacteria; order Sphingomonadales; family Sphingomonadaceae; genus Sphingomicrobium. The sequence goes on from NZ_JANYGG010000018.1 coordinate 6,549, forward strand.
GGCATGTCGCTCGCGCTGCTCGGCCTGCTCGGGCCGCGAGTCACGCCCTTCGCTGCACAGGATTCGGCCCTGGTCGCGACGATCCTCGTCGAGCTCGGCATCGGCCTCGCCATCGGCAGCCTGATCCGCATCATCATGCAGGCCGCGAGCATGGCCGGCGCGATCATCTCGATGCAGATCGGATTTTCCTCGGCGTTGCTGTTCGATCCCGCGGTCGGTGGCCAGACCCCGGTCCTCGCCCGGCTGATCGCGCTTGCCGCGACCCTCGTCTGCTTCGCCGCCGGGCTCCATCACCAATGGATCGCCGCGATCGTCCGCTCCTACGATTGCTTTCCGGTCGGCGCGGTGCCCAGCCCGCAGGATTGGGCGGCGCTGGCCATCGCCACCGTCGGCACCGCGACCAGCCTCGCGGTCAGCCTCGCCGCGCCGTTCATTGTCTTCGGCATCCTGTTCAACGTCGCGCTCGGCCTGTCCGCGCGCCTCGCCCCCGCGCTGCAGATCTTCTTTATCGCCCAGCCGCTCAACCTGCTGCTCGGGCTCGCGCTGCTCGGCGTAACGCTCGGCACTATCCTGTCGACCTTCTCCGCCGCGATGAGCGCGTGGACCGCGGGCGGCTGGACGCATGGCTGAAGGCGTTCATGGCTGAGGACCGGGATAACAAGACCCACGACCCGACTGCCAAGCGCCTGTCCGACGCGCGGACGAAGGGCGAGGTCGCGGTTGCCGGTGAAGTCCGCCACGCGGTCATGCTCGGCACCATCCTGTTCCTGTTCGGGGGAATCGGCACGGCGGCGCTCGCCGCGCTGCTGCAGCTTTCGGCGCAGCTGTGGAGCGGCGCCGGAACGTTGCGCTGGGAGCCAGTGGGCGCCGCGACCCTGGCCGGCGCGCTCCTTGCCGCAGCGGCGCGCGCGGTTGCTCCCCTGCTCGGGGTACTGCTCCTCGCCGGACTCGTCACCGGCGTCGTCCAGGGCCGCCCGACCCTGTCATGGTCCCGCGTCCGTCCCAAATTCAGCAAGGTCAGTCCGCTCGCCGGCGCCGCCCGCCTATTCGGGGCCCGCGGCTGGATCGAGTTTGCGAAGACCCTCGCCAAGACCGCCGCGATCCTCATCGCCTGCGTGATCGTCGTCCGCCCGCACCTCGCGGCGCTCCCCGCGCTCGTCGGCATGGCCCCGCTCGAGATCGCGCGCACCGCCGGCGAGCTGATCCGGGCGATGATCGGCGCGGTGCTCGTGGTCGTCGTCGCCATCGCCACTGCCGACTGGATCTATCAGCACCGCGCCTTCCTCGCGAAAATGCGCATGTCGCTCCAGGAACTGCGCGACGAGCATCGCGACAGCGAAGGCGACCCGGCGGTCAAGGCCCGCCAGCGCGCGATCGGCATGGCGCGGGCGCGCAGCCGGATGATGGCCGCGGTCCCGACCGCCTCGGTCGTCATCACCAACCCGACTCACTTCGCCGTCGCGCTGCGCTACGACCATGGCGCGATGCGCGCGCCGGTCGTGGTCGCCAAGGGCGCCGACACGCTCGCCTTCAAGATCCGTTCGCTTGCGCAAGGAGCGAAAGTGCCGGTGGTCGAAAGCCCGCCGCTCGCCCGCGCGCTCTACGCCAGCGCCGTGATCGACCGGCCGATCCCGATCGAGCATTATGCCGCGGTGGCCGAAATCATCAGCTTCGTCATGCAACTGGCGCGCAAGCAGCGCTAGATCCTGCGCGCCGGCAATCCCAAGCTTGTCAGCGAAGCGCGCGCGCCGCATGGGGGGCAATGGCCCGCAAGCGCTCCTCCAAACCCTTGAGCAGTTCCAACCATCCCCGCTTCTGGGGCAAGCATGCCGTCGCCGCCGCGCTCGACAATCCCGAACGGCGCGTGCTCCGCGCCTGGTCGACGCGCGAGGCGGCTGCGCTGATGAACTTCCCGCCCGAAATGCAGGTGACGATGGCCGATGTCGCCGATCTCGGCCGGCTGGTTCCGGGCGATGCGCCGCATCAGGGGGTGGTGATCGAGGTCGAGCCGCTCGAGGACATGTGGCTCGGTGACATGCTCGCCGACGCGCCCGAGCGGGCGGTGCTGCTGGTCCTCGACCAGGTCACCGACCCGCACAATGTCGGCGCCATCCTGCGCTCGGCGGCGGCGTTCGGCGCGATCGGGATCGTCACTCAGGACCGTCATTCCCCGCCCGAAGGCGGCGCGCTCGCCAAGGCAGCGTCGGGCGCGCTCGAACGGGTGCCGTGGGCCCGGGTCGTCAACCTTGCCCGCGCACTGGAGGAGATCGCCGAGGCGGGCTTCTGGCGGATCGGGCTCGCCGGCGATGCCGCGACCGACCTCAAGGACGCGCTCGGCCCGCCACGAATCGCACTCGTACTCGGCGCCGAAGGTCCGGGGATGCGCGCCAACACGCGTGATCATTGCGACGCGCTCGCCCGGCTTCCGATCACCGCCACGGTCGAGAGCCTCAACGTGTCGAATGCTGCCGCCGTGGCGCTTTACGCTGCCCGCAGCGCCTGATGGTCCGCAGTGCCGCGAGCCTGAACGCGAGCCTCGACGGGCTCGCCGCCGCCGAGCCGCGCTTCGCCGCCGCGATGGAGCGGCACGGCCGCCCTGATCCGCGCATCAGCGAGCCCGGAGTGACGACGCTGCTGCGAACGATCGTCGGCCAGCAGGTCAGCGTCGCCGCGGCGCGTTCGATGTGGGCTAAGCTCGAGGGCAAATATGGTTCTCCGCCCGACCTCGGGCGCGTGTTGGTCGCGAATGACGACGAGCTGCGCGAGGCAGGGCTGTCGCGCCAGAAGGCGGGCTATGCGCGCAGCCTCGCCGGGCTGGTCCTGTCGGGCGAGCTTGATCTCGGCAAGCTGCCGGCGGACGATGACGAAGCTGTCGCGCTGTTGATCAAGGTCAAGGGCATCGGCCGCTGGTCGGCGGAAATCTACCTGCTGTTCGCCGAGGGGCGCGGCGATGTCTGGCCGGCCGGCGACCTCGCGGTTCAGGTCCAGATCGGCCGCATCCTCGGCCTTGCCGATCGCCCGTCGGAGAAACAGCTGCGCGACCTCGCCGAAGCATGGCGTCCCCACCGCGGCGCCGCGGCACTATTCGCTTGGCATAGCTATAACAGCGAAGGCACCGCGCTCTAGAGCCTGTGTGATCGGTGCGGTTGACTGATATTTCAGTCGCCAGCACCCCTTCGATTGTCGATCGGACGCCGCAACGCGCGGCTTTACGTTTCCGTAACGATGTTCATTTATCGACCAATTCAGGACAAGAAATGAGAGTCGTGCCGTAATGGCGAAAATCGGATTCTGGCAGAGCGGATTAGCGGCTACAGTTCGTCGTGATGACAGTCCCGCCAAGGCCGGCGCGCGGCTTGCGTCCGGCGACGTCCTTAGGGTCAGGACTCGTTGATCAGAGCCAGAAGATGACGGTGGCGGCGAGGGCGATGGCGGAGAGGAAGACGGTCGGGCATCGATCGTAGCGAGTGGCGACGCGGCGCCAGTCCTTGAGGCGGCCGAACATGATCTCGA